>NZ_JAEMRO010000150.1 GCF_016463295.1 Brevundimonas sp. | reverse complement strand
GAGCCGTCAACGGCCGCTATTCCATCATCACGCGCGAGCCGGATGTCGTGTGGCGTTGCCGCGATGGGCAAGCCGAGGTCGCGCGTGGCCCGGCCATCGCTACCGAGACATTTTCGCCCGAAGCAGAGGATGCCCTGACTTCGTTGCGCCGTCTGATGGCGGCCTCGCGCTTCACCCTGCCCGAGGGTCTGCCGCCCATGGCCGCCGGCCTCTTCGGCGTCTTCGGCTATGACATGGTCCGGTTGCTGGAACCGCTGGGCCAGGCTAATCCCGATCCGCTGAACCTGCCCGACGCCGTCCTGACCCGTCCGACCCTGGTCGCGGTCTTCGATTCGGTCAGTCACGAGATCGTCCTGGTCTCCGCCGCCTATCCCGATGGCGGAGAGGATGCCGAAACCGCATGGCGACGGGCCGTCGAGCGTCTGGACGCCTTCGAGCGGGACCTGCGTACGCCTTTGCCCGCCATTCCCGCCGCCGTCCCGAGCGACATCGCTCCCTTCGCCTCGCCTGTCGACGGTGCGGGTTTCAGCGCCCTGGTCGCCAAGGCCAAGGACTATATCGCGGCGGGCGACATCTTTCAGGTGGTGCTGAGCCACCGGTTCTCGGCTCCGTGGGACGGCGATCCGTTTGCCTTCTATCGCTCCCTGCGTCGTCGGAACCCCTCGCCCTATCTGTTCTATCTGAACTTCGGCGACTTCCAGCTGGCCGGATCCAGCCCGGAAATCCTGGTGCGGCTCAAGGATGGCCGCGTCACCATCCGCCCGTTGGCCGGTACCCGCCCGCGTGGCGACACGCCAGAAGCGGATCGCGCGCTGGAGACCGAACTGCTGGCTGATCCCAAGGAGCGGGCCGAGCATCTTATGCTGCTGGATCTGGGGCGGAACGACGTTGGCCGAGTCTCCGCTCCCGGTACGGTCGAAGTCATCGAGAGCTTCCGCATCGAGCGCTACAGCTCGGTCATGCACATCGTCTCGGAGGTTCAGGGCGCGGCCGACCCCTCACTGGACGCCGTCGACACCTTGCTGGCCGCCTTGCCCGCCGGCACTCTGTCGGGCGCGCCCAAGGTGCGGGCCATGGAGATCATCGATGAGCTGGAGACGACCAAGCGTGGCGTCGGCTATGGCGGGGGCGTCGGCTACATCTCGGCGGGCGGCGAGGCGGACATCTGCATCGTCTTGCGTACCGCCCTGTTCACCGATGGCCAGATTTTCGTGCAGGCGGGTGCGGGTGTCGTCGCCGACAGCGACCCGGCCACCGAATATGCCGAGACCCGCGCCAAGGCCAACGCCCCGATGCGGGCTGCCGAGGACGCGTGGCGCTATCCGTTCGGCAATCGCTAGCGGGTCTGGCTGATCTCGCCGGGGTCGGGAAAGCTGACACCGGCACCCAGAACCATCACCCCGGCCATGGCCACGGCCGACAACGCTGCCAGCGCGGCCGCAGCCAGGGCGGCATAGGCACTGCCTGCCGATGTCGGCTTGACCGTCAGAAGCGAACGCACCTTGTCGAAGTCGATCGATGTCACGGGCCCCTCCGTTTCGCTGTCCCGAAATCGGACAGAACCGGTTAACGGGCGCTTACTGTCGCGGCACCTTGGCGTGAGCGCCCTCACCCCCTAGAACCGCCCGCATGATCCTGGTCGTCGATAACTACGACAGCTTTACCTACAACCTCGTCCACTACCTCGCGGAGTTGGGCGCGGAGACGCGCGTCGTGCGCAACGACGACCTGACGGCGGCCGAGGCCTGGGCGTTGAAGCCCGAAGCTGTTCTGCTGTCGCCGGGCCCCTGCACCCCCAACGAGGCTGGCGTCTGTCTGGCCC
>NZ_JAEMRO010000094.1 GCF_016463295.1 Brevundimonas sp. | reverse complement strand
ACACCCGGCTTCAGGTCGAACACCCGGTCACCGAACTGATCACCGGCGTCGATCTTGTCGAACAGATGATCCGCAGCGCCGCCGGCGAGCGCCTGCCGTTCTCGCAGGACGACCTCGGCATCAACGGCTGGGCCATCGAAAACCGCATCTACGCCGAAGATCCCTACCGAGGTTTCCTCCCCTCGATCGGCCGCCTGGTCCGCTACGAACAGGCCGAGGAAGGCGAACACGAAGGCCCGACCGGCCCCTATGTCGTGCGCAACGATTCCGGCGTCCGCGAGGGCGACGAGATCAGCATGTTCTACGACCCCATGATCTCCAAGCTGTGCGCCTGGGCCCCAACCCGTGCCGGTGCCGTCGAAGGCATGGCCCGCGCGCTGGAGGACACCCATCTGAACGGCGTCGGCCACAACGTCCCCTTCCTGGCGGCGGTGATGGATCAGAAGCGTTTCCGGTCCGGCAATCTGTCGACCAGCTATATCGTCGACGAGTTCCCCGACGGCTTCCACGGCCTGCCCGCCGGTCCGCTCCAGCGCGACATCATGGTCGCCAGCGCCGTCGCCATGCATGAAATCCTTTCCGAACAGGCGGGCGATCCGTCGGACCGCACCGACTGGGTCGTCATGATCGATCGCGACCCCATCGGCGTCAGCCTGTCCTATGACGACGACGAGGCCCTGAGGCTGGAGCTGTCCGGCGAGGACCGCGCCCTGAGCCTGTCCGACATCGACTGGCGGCCCGGCCAGGCCCAGTTCCGCGCCGTCCTCGACGACACGCCCTTCACCGCCGAGGTCCGCCGCGTCGCCGACGGCTTCGAGATTCGCAGCCGCGCCACCAAGGCTCGCGTCCGCGTCCTGACCCCGCGCCTCGCCGAACTGTTCGCCCGCCTGCCGGAAAAGGTCGCCGCCGACACCTCCAAACTGATCCAGTCCCCCATGCCCGGCCTGGTCGTCGCCATCCCCGTCTCGCCCGGCCAGGAGGTCAAGACCGGGGAGACCGTCGCCATCATCGAGGCCATGAAGATGCAGAACATCCTCAAGGCCGAACGCGACGGCGTGGTGAAGGCCGTCAGCGCGGCGGCGGGCGATCCTGTCGCGGCGGACGATGTGCTGGTGGAGTTCGAGTAAGACAGATGGCCAGCGTTAGCGCCATGCCCATCAAAGACATGTTGCTCAGCTTCAAAGGCCGAATCCGCAGACGTGACTGGTGGCTGTGGTACATCGCTGCGACGGTAATCATCTTCGTCGTCTACTGGCTGGGAACAACAATTTTCCTTGGCTCCAGCAAAGCCGCGTTCGACACCTTCGCTCAGCGCACGAACGAAAGTCTCCTGATAGAGTCGATCGTGACGATCCCTCTGACATTCGTCATCTGCGCACTTAGCGCCAAGCGGGCCCATGATCGAAACATGCTCGCCTGGCCTTTTGTGGCGATTGTGATCGCCAACACCGTCACGAACTTTATTCCTGGATTCGTAGAAGGGCTTGTTGCCCTGCAAGATGGGCACATCTGGCAAATCCTGATCCTGGTTTTACACATCGCTGCCCTCATCGGCTCACTGTATTCGCTTGTTGTGCTCGGTTTCATGGATGGCACGCCGGGGCCCAATCGGTTCGGGCGCTCGCCCAAGGGCATCGGCGGCGACACGGCGCAGGCCACCGCCGAGGTCTTTGAATAACCCCTACCGCGCGTTCAGCAGGTCCGACCACCGCCACGACCCGGTCCCCAGCGCCACGCGCGGCCCGCCGCGCGCGTCGCTCAAGGCAATCAGCACCATGCCGCGCATGCGCTGGCTCTTGCAGGCGGCCGGTGCGAAGGCGACTTCCAGGGCGATGGCCTGACGCACGCCGGCCAGGCCTTCGCCCTCCTCGCCCTGCGTCTGCACCCATCGGCCGTTCCACAGCAGAGGCGTCCGGCCCGCGCCCGCGATGCCCTGGGCCTGCGTCACCGCCTGACGCACTTCCGGATCGGTCCTCAGCGCGTCCTGCAGCCGCTGAACCATGTCGCAGCCGCCATTGCCATTGCCCTCGCCGGTGCCCGAGCCACTGCCACCCTGCCCGCCGGACAGGCCAGAGCCCGCCCGCGTTGCCCCGGCCAGTTCCTCCTCGCCCAGCGTCACCATCGGCGCAGGGGCCGGGTCGCGTGGTGCCGGCAGGGGCCGGACCTCCGGTGGCGGCGGGATCGGCGGCGGGCGGCGCGGGGCGGTGGCACGAACGCGGGTGACCGGCGCGGGCGGTGCGGGAGCCGCGGCAGAGGCGGCGGACGACGCCTCCTCGGTCGCCGTATCGGGCGGGGGTGGCGGCGGCGGGACCGGCACGGGCACAGGCGGCGGCTCCAGCGTCACCATCACCACCGGGGGCTCGATCCTCTCGGGCACCTTGGGGGGCAGCAGTAACATCAGCGCCAGCGGCACGGCGTGCGCCGCGACACTGGCGACCACCGCCCATGACGTCCAGGACCGCCGCCTGCGTCGTCCTTGAGTTGTGTTTGAGGAAACCGGGGCCAATGGCGCTCCACGACATCGAATACCGATGGTCGTCCGGGATCACGCATTCAGTATCGCGCGCCAGACTTGTGACCGCCTTCAGATCATCGGCTCGCGTCAGGATCGTGGCGAACGGCATTATTCATGCGCGACTAGGCTCAACGTATGGTCAAGCTGACATGTTCTGGCCCTTTAGTGGTCATGACCACGCCCCGAGCTTCACTTCACCGTAACATGCGCGTGATGACCAGGGATACCGCGCCCCCTATCCAGGAGTTCAAACTTGACCCGATCCACTCTCAGGACCGCAGCGATCACCGGCGTCGTACTCGCCTTCGGCGTCGCGGCCAGCGGCTGCGCCAGCCACCGCTTCGTTCGTGACCAGACCGCCGTCGTCGATCAGCGCGTCACCGCCGTAGACGGCCGCGTGACCGAGGTCGCCGGCACCGCCGGCGAGGCCCTGCGCCGCGCCACCGACGCCCAGAAACTGGCCGAGGGCAAGTTCCTCTATGAAGTCGTCCTGTCGGACGACTCGGTCAAATTCCCTGTCAACGCCGATACCCTTTCGCCCGAGGCCGAGGCCCGCCTGGCCGAGCTGACCCAGCGTCTGCGCACCGAGAACCGCAACGTCTATCTGGAAATCCAGGGCTATACGGACGCCACCGGGGACGCCGGTCGCAACCGCGAACTGGGCAATGCCCGCGCCGAAGCCGTTCGCCGCTACCTCAGCCAGAACGGTGTCGCCCTGAACCGCATGGCGACCATCTCCTATGGCGAGGAGCAGCCCATCGCCGACAACTCGACCCGCGAAGGCCGCGCCCAGAACCGCCGCGTCGCCATCGTGGTGCTGAGCTAGTCTCGACTATCCTTTCCCCCGGCGCGCGCGTGCCGGGGGAAAGCGCGTGTGTGAGGCCGTGATGTCATCGGCCGAACACGGCCTTCACATTTTTTGCAAACACGCAGTCCATTACCGCGACGGAAATACACGGCCAGGTGCGTTTAGCCTGTTCCTCCTCAAGCGGACTGCCCCATGCTTCTCGTAACGACCGCCTTGTCCGGCCTTCTCGCCGGCATCGTTCCCGCATCTGCGGTACCCCAGGCCGCTCCCCAGACGCCGCCGCCCGTCACCCGTCCCGCTCCGGTGGCCTCTGCACCGGTCGAGGAGGACGAGGAAGCCTATGATCTGGGCACCGTGACGGTCACCGGCAGCCGCCCGCGCGGAGCCGTCGACACCGACATCGAGCCCGAACTGTCGCTGAGCGCCGATCAGATCCAGGCCTATGGCGCGGCCAACATCTCCGAACTGCTGGCCTATCTGGAGCCGGTCACCCGCAGTTCCCAGGGCCGCGACGGCGGCCAGCCCGTCCTGCTGGTCAACGGCCGCCGCATCTCGGGTTTCCGCGAAATCCAGAGCATTCCGACCGAAGCCATCGAACGCACCGACATCCTGCCCGAAGAGGTGGCACTGCAGTTCGGCTATCGCGCCGATCAGCGCGTGGTCAACTTCGTGCTGAAGGCCAACTTCCGCTCCATCTCGGCCGAGGCCGCCTATCGCGCCCCGACCCAGGGCGGGCGCACCACCACCGAGCTGGAAAGCACCCTCTTCAACATTGCGGGCGGCAACCGCTACTCGGTGGATGCCGAATATTCCCGCTCCAGCCCCCTGTTCGAATCCGAGCGCGACATCGAACGCCGCGCGGCCGACCTGCCCGCCCCTCTGTTCGGCGATCCGGCGGATCAGGGGGCCTACCGCACCCTGCTGTCCCAGAGCGAACAGCTCCAGGCCCGCGGCTCGATCAAGCGCGACCTGAACAGCACGACCCAGGGCACGCTGAGCGTCAGCTTGGAAAACACCAACACCCGCAGCTTCAACGGCCTGCCCGGCGTCGTCATCGACGTGGATGGCGTCGACATGGGCACGGACGAGACGGTCTTCCGCTACCTCGACGCGCCCGCCTCACTGGGCCGCAAGACCGACACCCTGACCGCCAATGTCGGCACCGTCCTGGACGGCTTCATCGGCGAGGAATGGCGCTGGACCTTCAGCGGCAACTACGATCGTGTCGAGACCGATACCTTCACGGGCCGGGGTTATGGCGTTACGCCGTTCCAGGACCGCGTGAACGCGGGCGACCCGACCGCCGACCCGTTCGGGACCGTCGCCCTGGCCGATTTCGCGGCCCTGGCCGGCGACACCGCCAACTCCGTCTCCCAGTCGCTGGGAGCAGAGCTGGTCCTGACCGGCGATCTCTACGACCTGCCCGCCGGTGGCATTTCCTCGACCTTCAAGCTGGGCGCGGACACCCGCTCGCTCGATTCGACCAGCGTCCGCTCCGGCATCACGACCGAGCGCTCCCAGTCCCGCGACCGCTTCACCGGTTCCGGCAGTTTCACCTTCCCCATCGCTGACCGGGGCCAGGGCGTCCTGCCCTTCCTGGGTGACCTCTCGGTCAACTTCAACGCGGGCTATGAGGAACTGTCCGACTTCGGCGGCCTGCCGGTCGTGGGTGTGGGCCTGAACTGGTCACCGATCGAGCCCCTGTCTTTCCTGGTCAGCTATACCGACGAACAGGGCGCGCCCTCGATCTCGCAGCTGAACGACCCGATCGTCAGGACATTCGACGTCCCGGTGTTCGATTTCCGGGCCAACGGCGGGCGTGGCGAAACCGTGTTCGTCACCCGAACTGACGGCGGCAACCCGGACTTGGACTCCGACAACCGCCGCGTCTTCAAACTCGGGGCCACCCTGAGGCCGTTCGACGAACAGGACTTCAGCCTGTCCTCGACCTGGACGGTCAGCCGGACCGACGACGTCATCGCCGGCTTCCCGACGATCACGCCGGAACTGGAAGCCGCCCTGCCCGAACGTTTCGAGCGAGCCGAGCCAGTCGGCAATCAGACGGTCGGAACCTTGCTGTCCTTCGACGCCCGTGCCCTGAACTATGACAGCGCCGAGCGTCAGGACATCCGCACCGGCTTCAACTTCTCCAAAGCGTTCGGGACGCCCAATCCCGCTGCGGCAGGCGGACCCGGCATGCGTGGTCCCGGTGGCGGTGGCGGCCCGCGCGCGGGCGGACCCGGCGGCGGCGGTCCCCGTGCCGGTGGCCCTCCCGGCGGCGGTGCCGTAAGGTTCGGCGGCGGCGGGGGTCGCGGTCGTGGCGGCGGCATGCAGCCGGGCCAGGGCCGCTTCAACCTGTCGATCTATCATACCTACCGAATCCAGGACGAGATCGTCATCCGCGACGGCCTGCCCGTCATCGACCTTCTGGACGGCGGCGCGACCGGCAGCCGCGGCGGAAGCCCGCGCCATGAGATCCAGGCCCAGGGCGGTGTGTTCAGGAACGGCATGGGTGCCTTCGTCAACGCCAACTGGCGCGACTCGACCACCGTCGGCGACACCCTGCGCTTCTCGAATCAGACGACGATCAACCTCAACATGTTCGTCGACCTGGGCCAGCAGCGCTCGCTGGTCCAGCGCTTCGGCTGGCTGGAGGGCTCGCGCCTGAACCTGGGCTTCCAGAACATCTTCGACACCCGCACCGAGGTCTCCACCCTGGACGGCACCGACGTTCCCCTGAACTACCAGGCCGACTATCTGGACCCGCAGGGCCGGACGATCAGCCTGACGTTCCGGAAGATCCTGTTTTAGGCAACGGGCAACGGGCAACGGGCAACGGGCAACGGGCATTGGTAGGCTAACTGCGCCGGTCAAAGACCTTAGTTTTCCTTCTGCCTGCTGCCTGTTGCCTGCTGCCTGTTGCCTGCTGCCTGTTGTCTAGTCCCTCTTCTTCCCCCACCGCCGCCTCGGCTCCTCGCCCTTCGCCTTGGCCGCGATCTCCTTCAGCTTTCGGCCTTGCATGGACGACAGCGCCTGCCCCGGTGCGCCCTTTTCCGGGTCTCCGAACGCACGGCCGTGGGTCTTCACCCGCTCGCTGACCGAGTCCAGAAACTCGCCCTCCCATTCAGACAGCGAAACGCCCGCCTTGTCTGCCGACCGGCGGGCGCGTCTCAGGGCATTCAGGGCCGCGCGCTGCGCCGCCTTGCGCTGGGCTTCAAAGGGGCTGGCTGGCGGTTTGCGCTGCATCCAAGGTTCTAGGTTCTAGAGATCAGGTTCTGGGGAAGCTCTCAGCCTGCCCGGACGATAGCTCAGAAACTCAGAAACCCTAGACCCTAGCCCCTAGAACCTAACCCCTCGTCTCAGACTTCGCCGAGCGCCGACAGATACAGGTCCAGGATCGCGTCTTCTTCCTGGCGCTTGGCCTTGTCCTGTTTGCGGATGCGGATGACCTTGCGCAGGATCTTGACGTCATAGCCTTCGCCCTTGGCCTCGGCGAAGACCTCCTTCATGTCCTCCATGACGGCGGCCTTGTCTTCTTCCAGACGCTCCAGCCGCTCGATGATGGTGCGCAGACGCCCCTGCGCCGTCGCATTCAGGACGTCGGGCGAGGAATCGAAGGACGCATCATCGGCCATGGAAAGGCTCCGGCAACAGGATCAGAAACTGAGAAACGCCCTCAAGCAGGCCAAACGGCCGTCAGGGCAAATGGAATGCGGACGCTAACCACGTCGCTTGGCCCGGCTCAACACCGGACACGAAAAAGGCTGCGGACAGAATCCACAGCCTCTTGATATCTCTGCGCTCAAGCAATGCGCGACCGCGTCGCGCGCGTTAGCGTCCCAAGAAAGACCTTAGCCCTGCTTCGCCTTGAAGCGCGGGTCGGTCTTGTTGATCACATAGACCACACCCTTGCGGCGCACGACCTTGCAGTCGCGGTGGCGGGTCTTGAGCGACTTGAGCG
>NZ_JAEMRO010000093.1 GCF_016463295.1 Brevundimonas sp. | reverse complement strand
TGCGCTACAACTCGCGCGGCGTCGGCAAGTCCCAGGGCGAGTTCGACAGCGGCATCGGTGAACTGGCCGATGCGGCCACCGCTCTGGACTGGCTGCAGTCCAACAACCCGGCCGCCACGCAGACATGGGTCGCCGGCTATCAGTTCGGGGCCTACATCGGCATGCAGCTCTTGATGCGCCGGCCCGAGACGGACGGTTTCATCTCCGTCTCGCCGCCCTCGAACATGTATGATTTCAGCTTCCTGGCCCCCTGCCCGGCCTCTGGATTGTTCCTGCACGGCACCAACGACACCGTCGTGCCGCCGATCGAGGTGGAGCGGGTCGTCAACAAGTTGCGCACCCAGAAGGGCATCGTCATCGACTATGAGTTGGAAGAAGGTGCCAGCCACTTCTGGCAGGACCACGTCGATGCCGTGGATCGCCGTGTCGGGGCCTATCTGGACAAGCGTCTGGAAGAGAATCCCGCCTGACGCCTAGCGGTCGCCGTCCACGATGACCTCGGTCGTGTGGCGGTGCGCCCGCAGGCACCAGACGACGCTGACGACCATCATCGTCATGGCGACGATCTCGATGAGGGTCGGCCCCCGACCTTCCCAGAGATAGCCATACAGGAAGGCGAACAGCGTCTCGAACACGATCAACTGGCCCAGCAGCGACAGAGGCAACAACCGGCTGGCCTGGTTCCAGAAGGCGTTCCCGACGATGGAGGCCAGGATGGCGACGCCGACGCTCACGCCAGCCAACCGCGCCCACTGATCCGCCCACGCCCCTCCCGACCCGAGAAGGGCCGGCACCGCCAGCAGCAGGGCAAACCCGCCGGTGACCACACCGGTCAGCAGCGACCAGTCGTGGGCCCCCACCTGCGGCAGACGCGCCATCCAGCGGCTGTTGCCGATCGCATAGGCCGACCAGCTGATCAAAGCCGCAAAGCCGCACGCCAGGCCGATCAGGACCGAGGTCGTATCGCGCTGACCCGCCTCGCGCGACACGCTCTCCCAGCCGATCAGGCCCACAGCCAACGCCGCTAGGACAATCGGGGGCAACACCCGCCGCAACGGCGGCGCATCGGCATCGCGCAGTCCCCAGACCGCCACCGCGACCGGCACCATGCCGACCAGCAGGGCGGAGGCCGCGATACCGGCGAAATGCACGCTGACCACCAGAAACAGATAGTAGACGATGTTCCCCGCCAAACTCAGCCAGGCCAGCGCCAGCCACGCCCTTCGATCAAGCAGTGCCGTCACCCGCGACCATCGGGGGGCCAGCAGGACTGCGGCGATCAGACCGTAAGCCAGATACCGCCCCGCGCTCATCAACAGCGGCGAGGCGTCGGGTGCGATCTTCGGCGCGAGGAACACCAGACCCCACAGAGCCCCGGCACCCATGCCGCTGAGGACGCCGATCAGACGGTCGCGCGGCACCGTCAGTACAGCAGGTGAGGGCGGCGTATCTCCTCCCAGGCCTGCTCTTCCGGCCGGGCCAATGCGTCCAGATCGTCTGGCACCGACGCCGGATCGTCGACCCATTCGCGCAGACCCGGCCCGCCGTTGATCACGTCGATCGGCAGCTTGCCGAACGCATACTCATACGGAAAATCCCGCCACAGATCATAGTCGGGATACAGCCGCCGGATGGCCTTGAAACCCAGGGCCTGCACCCGCCAGGGCCTGAAGGCCTCGTGGTCATAGGCCGGGTCGTCGACGTGGATCTGGACCCCCGAGCACAGCGTGCCCACGTGTTTGTGGAAGGTCGGCTCGAACCACATGTCGCGCAGCACGCAGCCCTTCAGCCACTGCGGCGCGAAGGACTGCATGTCTGCGATGACGGCGCGGGCGTCGATGTCCGGCGCGCCGAACAACTCCAGCGGACGGGTGGTGCCGCGGCCCTCGGACAGGGTCGCTCCTTCCAGCATGACGGTGCCGGCATAGGCGCGGGCCATGGAGACATTGGGCGCATTGGGGCTGGGGTTGATCCAGCTGCGCTGGTTCAGCGGCCAGCCATAGCCCGGTGCCTCGTCGGGTTTCCAGCCCTGCATCTTGACGACGCGATACGCCACGTCCAGCTTGAAGTGATCGATGAACCAGTGGCCCATCTCGCCCAGGGTCATGCCGTGCCGCATCGGCATGGGCCCGGCCCCAACAAAGCTCTCCCACCCCGGCTGCAACAGCGTGCCCTCAACGGGTCGCCCCGCCGGATTGGGTCGGTCCAGCACCCAGACCTCCTTGCCGTGCTCGGCCGCCGCCTCCAGCATGTAGAGCAGGGTCGTCACGAAGGTATAGATGCGGCACCCCACGTCCTGCAGGTCGATCAGGACGACGTCGAACGTACTCATCATCTGGCCCGTCGGTCGACGAACCTCGCCATATAGGCTGAAGACGGGGATGCCGTGCACCGGATCGGTCTCGTCCGGGGTCTCCATCATATTGTCCTGAAGGTCGCCTTTCATCCCGTGCTGCGGGCCGAAGGCGGCGGTCAGACGGATGTCCGGACAGGCCATCAGGGCGTCCACCGAATGGGTCAGGTCCGCCGTCACCGACGCCGGGTGTGCCACCAGGCCTACGCGGCGACCCTTGAGCGCGGCCTGCAACTGAGGCTCGGACAACAGGCGATCGATGCCGAACTTCATGCGGGCTCCGTCAGGTCCAGGGTAAATGATGCGGGGTGGTGGAAGTCGGGCTTATCGGATGGATGGTTCAGCGCCCAATATGAGAGTGTACCGTCCGTAGCTTCAATGACGGCAGAAAAACCCAAGAAGGTTGCGTTTGGAGGCAGAGTAAGTTGGGCGCTCAGCAAGGCATCGTAAGCCTCAAAGCGTATGCCACTCGACGCCACAAACTCGGTGGCTGGTGTCAGCCCGCTTCGATAATGTTCAAAATGATAGACAGCCCAAGCCGACGATGGAGACAAATTGTATTCCCAATAGCCCGCGCTGGTTTGAACGAAGACTTCGAAGCATGTCGTTTTCCACAAGTTATCACGTCGTTTCGGCTCTTCTAAAGGGGGCCAGATAATGCAGTCCGTGTCCTCGTGAGTAACAAACACGACCGATAGAACATTGCCGTTCTTTTCAAAGTCAACGGTAAGCTCAGTGGGCGGCCCCTTGGCTGACGGGTGCGGCACAAGTCGGGCTCGCTTCGGGCCATTGGAACGTTTTCGCCAGAACATTGTCCGGTGCTACACGCCCGACCCCCACCAAGCCAAGACCTCGTAGCCATCCCCGATAACTGACCGGCAGACCTTGAGTGTCACAACTCGCCGTACCAGTCTGGGCCGTTAGCGAACGCCGCGGCCAGGGCGTAAATCAAGGCAATCAGGCCGACGATTACAGCGAGCCCGGCCCCCACCACGACAGCCCAGGCCAGACCATACCGCCCCCGCCGCCAGAGCTGCATCGCTCCCCACCCGGCAATCGCACTTAGCACAACCAGCACCAGCGTCGGCTGACTGAAGACCCGTACGCCCCCGACACCCATGCCAAGCACCAGAGCCAGGCCGAAGAAGACGCCGCCGGTCGCCAGCAACTGCCAGCCGATGGCCTGATGGCGAGGATTTAGGGTCATTCGCATTCGCTCCGTTCGAACCTCATGCTAGAGCCTGTGCCCTCCCCAACATAACTGACCCTTTCTGATGACCGACACTGCCTTCCAGTCCGACTTCCTCAAGACCATGCAGGCGCGGGGCTACATCCATCAGATCACCCACCCGGCCGAACTCGATGCGGCAGCGAAATCCGGCATCGTCACGGGCTACATCGGCTTCGACGCCACAGCACCGTCGCTTCACGTCGGTCACCTGATCCAGATCATGCTGCTGCGCCGTCTTCAGCAGGCCGGGCACAAGCCCATCGTCCTCATGGGCGGTGGCACCACCAAGGTCGGCGACCCCAGCTTCAAGGACACTCAGCGCCCTCTGCTGACCGAAGAACGCATCGCCGAGAACATCGCCGGCATCCGGGGCGTATTCGAGAAATTCCTGACCTTCGGTGACGGCCCGACCGACGCCGTCATGCTCGACAACGACGAGTGGTTGTCGAAACTGGGCTACCTCGAGTTCCTGCGCGACTACGGCACCCATTTCACCGTCAATCGGATGCTGAGCTTCGACTCGGTCAAGCTGCGGCTGGAGCGCGAACAGCCGCTGACCTTCCTCGAATTCAACTACATGCTGATGCAGGCCACCGACTTCCTGGAGCTGAACCGCCGCTATGGCTGCACGCTGCAGATGGGCGGATCGGACCAATGGGGCAACATCATCAACGGCGTCGAGCTGACCCGGAAGGTCGATCAGAAGGCCGCCTTCGGCCTGACCACGCCGTTGCTGCAGACCGCCTCTGGCCAGAAAATGGGCAAGACCGTCGGCGGCGCCGTCTGGCTGAACGCCGACGCCCTGTCGCCCTATGACTACTGGCAATACTGGCGCAACACCGAGGATGGTGACGTTGGCCGCTTCATGCGCCTGTTTACCGACCTGTCGGACGCCGAGATCGCGGGCTATGAGGCGCTGGAAGGCGCGGCGATCAACGATGCCAAGAAGGCCCTGGCCGACGCGACGACGACCATGTTGCATGGCGCGGATGAAGCCGCCAAGGCACGCGCCGCCGCAGAGGGGGCCTTCGAGCGCGGCACCCTGTCTGCCGATCTGCCCACCGTCGAACTGCCATCGGCCGAAGTGATCGGGGCCATGATTGCCGCCGTCACGACACGCGCAGGCCTGACGGCGTCCAACGGCGAGGCGCGGCGCCTGGCCCAGGGCGGTGGACTGCGACTGAATGACGAGGCGATTTCCGATGGCGCGCGGCTTATCGAGTCGTCTGACATCAACGCAGACGGCGTCCTGAAACTGGCCGCCGGCAAGAAGAAGATCGTCCTCGTCCGTCCCGTCTGAAGCGAGAAATCCATGACCGAGATTACCGAGGGCACCCCCGCCCCCGCGTTCGACCTGCCAACCGACAGCGACGCCACCGTCTCGCTGGATGGGCTGAAGGGGCGCACGGTCGTGCTGTATTTCTATCCCAAGGCCGATACGCCCGGCTGCACCAATGAGGGCAAGGACTTCACCGCCCTGGCGGCTGATTTCGCTGACGCCGGAGCGGTCGTCATCGGGGTGTCGAAAGACCCGATGAAGAAGCTGCAGAAGTTCAAGGCCAAGTACGATCTCGACGTCGTGCTGGCTTCCGATGAGACGGCGGGCGTGACCGAAGCCTACGGCGTCTGGGTCGAGAAGAGCATGTACGGCAAGACCTATATGGGTATCGAGCGCGCGACCTTCCTGATCGATGGCGAAGGCATCGTGCGCCGCGTCTGGCGCAAGGTCTCGGTCAAGGGGCATGCCGAAGAAGTTCTGGACGCCGTCCGTGCGCTGTAGGTTCGACGAGCGCTGATCGGAACCAGTGCTTGCCACCCGGCAAGGCCTGGGCCTAACTGCCGCCGGGGCTTTTACACGACAGGCGGAGACAGCCATGTTCAACAAGAGCAAGTCGGACGACAGTTTGAACATCCCGTCGATGACGGACCGACCACCGGAGCCCGCGCGCGCGCCGGAAACCCCGCGCCCGACCACGACCGCCGTGACGACGTCGGCCTCGGCGCCGCGCTCGACCAATCTGTCGACCCTGTCCGCCGGTGTCCGCTACGAGGGCAACATCTCGGGCGGCGGCGACGTGCAGGTCGACGGCGCACTGAAGGGAGACGTGCGTCTGGCCCGTGTGCTGATCGGCGAGAGCGGCTCGGTCGAGGGGGCCATCACTGCCGACATGATCGAGGTGCGGGGTAAGGTGAACGGCTCGATTACCGCCAAGTCGGTCCGCCTACTGGCCACCGCCCGCGTCGAGGGCGACATCACTCAGGAACAGCTGGCCATTGAGCCAGGGGCCTGGTTCCAGGGCCGCTCCATCCAGGCCAAGCGCGAACTGCCCACCGCCGCAGCCATCGCCGAGGCCGAAGCGGCCAAGCCCGAACGTTATCAGCCCGAAACCCCGGTCGCCCCGGCCATGCCGAATGTGACCGTGGCCTCCAGCAAATCGACCGTGGCACAGGCGAAGTCGGCCTGAACCAAAATTCTCCCTCCCCCTCGGGGGAGGGTGGTCGCGCAGCGACCGGGTGGGGAGGGCTAAAGTAAGGCAGGCCCGGTGCTTGGATCGCCGAGCCCCTCCCACCCTGTCGTCGCTTAGCGCCGACATCCCTCCCTCGAAAGGGAGGGAGAACCCCTCCCTACTCTACCGTCGAACCCCTGGTCTCGCCCACACGCGCGGCCAGCGCCGCACCCATGAAGGCGTCCAGATCGCCGTCCAGGACACCCTGCGTGTCCGAGGTCTCGACGTTGGTGCGCAGATCCTTGACCATCTGATACGGCTGCAGGACGTAGGACCGGATCTGATGACCCCAGCCGATGTCGGTCTTGGCATCCGCCATGGCCTGGGCCGCCGCTTCGCGCTTCTGCAGTTCCAGCTCGTACAGACGGGCGCGCAGCATCTTCCACGCCATTTCGCGATTCTGGTGCTGGGAACGTCCGGCCTGGCAGGCCACGACGGTGTTGGTCGGTGTGTGGGTCAGGCGAACGGCCGAGTCGGTCTTGTTGATGTGCTGACCGCCCGAGCCCGAGGCGCGGTAGGTGTCGGTGCGCACGTCTGCGGGGTTGATGTCGATCTCGATCGTGTCGTCGACTACGGGCGAAACCCCGACGGAGGCGAAGCTGGTGTGACGCTTGGCGGCGGCGTCATAGGGGCTGATGCGGACCAGACGGTGCACGCCCGATTCCGACTTCAGCCAGCCATAGGCATTGGGCCCGCTGATCAGGATGGTGGACGACTTGATCCCCGCCTGCTCGCCCTCTTCCTGGGCCTCGATCTGAACCTGATAGCCATGTGCCTTGGCCCAGCGGCTGTACATGCGCAGCAGCATGCCCGCCCAGTCGTTGGACTCTGTGCCGCCCGCGCCGGAGTTCACCTCCAGATAGGCGTCGTTACCGTCGGCCTCGCCGGACAGCAGGGCCTCCAGTTCGGCGCGGGTGGCGCGATCCTTGATCGCCTTCAGGCCCGCGCGCGCCTCTTCCAGCGTGGCCTCGTCGCCTTCCTCATCGGCCATTTCGGACAGCATGACGCCGTCTTCCAGACCCTGTTCCATCTCGCGGACGGCGTCGATCTGGGCGGCCAGGCGGGCACGGTCACGCGACACGGCCTGGGCCTGTTCGGCATCATTCCACAGCGTCGGGTCCTCGACCCGCGCGTTCAGCTCATCCAGTTTTCGAAGCGAGACATCCCAGTCAAAGACGCCTCCTGAGCAGAGCGAGGCTCTGCTCGATGTCGGCCTTCATGGCCTCGACATCCGGTCTCATCGCAATCTCC
>NZ_JAEMRO010000027.1 GCF_016463295.1 Brevundimonas sp. | reverse complement strand
ATGAAGGTGGTGGTGATCAGCAGCGTCTGGCCGATGTCGGGCTGGATCAGCAGCAAGGCGACCGTCAGGCCCCAGACACCGAAGGCGATGCTGACACCGGGCACGCCCTCGCCCTTCTGGCCCTCCGCGAACATCCAGGCGGAAAAGACGATCAGGCCCGGCTTGGCGAACTCGCTGGGTTGCAGGCTGAACGGGCCCAGGTTGATCCAGCGGGCGGCACCCTTCACCTCGTCGCCGATGAAGGGCAGCAGCATCATGGTGACGATGGCGCACAGCAGGGCGGCCAACGCGATGCGGCGCACCCCCTTGGGCGAGAAAAAGGACGTACCCAGCAGCATGACCAGCCCGGCACAGCTGAACACCATCATCCGCCAGCTGTAATGGAAGGGGTCGGTGATCGACTGGTCGGCCAGGATGGCGGCAGGGCTGGAGGCAAAGCTCAGCGCCACGCCCATCCCCATCAGCGTCAAAGCCGCGGCCAGCAGACCCCGGTCCACGGTCCAGAACCAGTTGGCGACCGGTCCCTTGTCATTGCGCGAAAACGCGGGGCTGTAGGCTTCGGTCATGACGGGGCCATGGGGGTTGCGCCGAGGGCCAGGACGGCGGCGCGAAACGCCTCACCCCGCACCTCGAAGTCGGGATACTGATCGAAACTGGCGGCGGCGGGGCTGAGCAGCACCACCTCGTCGCGCCCCGTGGCGGCGGCGGCGGCATAGGCCTGCTGCACCGCCGTCGCCATGTCGCCGCTGATCCGGTGCGGGGTCTCCCCCAGCCGGGCGGCGAATGGCCCCGCGGCCTCGCCGATCAGGAACGCCTCGACCACGCGCGGGAACAGCTCCTCCAGATCGTCGATACCGCCCTGCTTGGCCCGCCCGCCTGCGATCCAGAAACTGCGGTCATAGCTGGTCAGCGCCTGCCGGGCGGCATCGGCATTGGTGGCCTTGGAGTCGTTGACGAAGCGCACGCGGCCGAGCGTGCCGACGGTCTCCATGCGGTGGGCCAGGCCGGGGAAGGAGATGAGTCCCTGGACGGCGGCCTCATGCGACACGCCAACAGCGCGGGCGGCGGCATAGGCGAAGGCGGCATTCTGGGCGTTGTGGCGGCCGCGGAGAGAGCGGGCCATCCTGAGGTCCGCTATGGCTACACCGTCGCCAGTCAGTTCACCGTCGGTCGCCTCAAGGTTCATCATGCGGCCCTCTAGGAACAGTTCACCGCGCCGTCCCGGGTAGCGTCCCATCACGTTGTCAGGGTTCGTTCCGCCCCGTCTACCGCCCCCTGCCGACAACACCTTGGTGGTCACGGCGGTCAGAGTCCCCGGCAAACCGATCAGTTGATTGTGCAGCTTCCTTCCAGCGGGCTCGTCAGTACCGATTAAGGCGAACCGCCCTTGACCATAGCCTTGGAATAACCGCGCCTTGGCCGCAACATACCCCTCCATCCCACCATGCCGGTCCAGATGGTCCGGGCTGATGTTCGTCAGGATCGCCACGTCCGGCGCAAAGGTGGTGGTCAGGTCCAGCTGATAGCTCGACACCTCGATCACATAGACGGCCTCGGGCGTCGGCTCCGGCAGGGCCAGCACGCCGATGCCGATGTTGCCGCCGACATGGACGGTCAGCCCGGCCTGTTTCAGCACCCAGCCGATCAGGGCCGTCGTCGTGGACTTTCCATTGGTGCCAGTGATGGCGACGACGCGGGGGCGCTGTCCCTCCGGCAAGGCCGCCAAGGCCCGCGCGAACAGTTCGATGTCGCCGATGATCTCGATCCCGGCCTCATGCGCCTTGTCCACCGTCCAGTGCGGCTTGGGATGTGTCAGCGGCGCTCCGGGCGACAGCACAAGGGCCGCGAAACCCGACCAGTCGGCGACGGTCAGATCCTCGACCGCAAACCCTTCGGCCTCCGCCTGCATGCGGCTGGAGACACTGTCGTCCCACAGGACGGGCAAGGCCCCGCCGGCCTTGAGCGCACGCGCCGCCGTCAGCCCCGACCGTCCCAGGCCGAAGACCGCGATGCGCCGCCCCTCGAAGCCTGGGACCGGGATCATCTAGCGCAGCTTCAACGTCGCCAGACCGGCCAGGGCCAGCATGGCGGCGACGATCCAGAAGCGGATGACCACCGTCGATTCCGGCCAGCCCATCTTTTCGAAATGATGGTGGATCGGGGCCATCAGGAAGATGCGTTTTCCGGTCGCCTTAAAATAGGCGACCTGGATCATGACCGAGGCCGCCTCGATGACGAACAGGCCGCCGACGATGCCCAGCACCAGTTCGTGCTTGGTCGCGACGGCAATGGCTCCCAGCGCGCCACCCAGGGCCAGCGAACCGGTGTCACCCATGAAGATCTTGGCCGGCGGCGCATTGTACCAGAGGAAGCCCGTGCCCCCGCCGATGATGGCCGCGCAGAAGATGGCCAGCTCGCCCGAGCCCGGCACATGGTGGACGCCCAGATAGCCCGAGAAGATGAAGTTGCCGACCAGATAGCTGATAATGCCGAAGGCCGCCGCCGCCATCATGACCGGCACGATGGCCAGGCCGTCCAGACCGTCGGTCAGGTTCACCGCATTGGAAAAGCCCACGATGGTGAAGGCCGCGAACGCCACATAGAACCAGCCGACATTCAGCAACACGGCCTTGAAGAAGGGAAAGGCGATCGACGTCTCCAACCCGGGCGACGTCGGCGACAGCTCCATCCAGAGCACGGTCAGCACGCCCGCGATCACTGACACCACCACTTGGGCCGCCAGCTTCTGCTTGGACGTCAGGCCCGCAGAGGTCTGTTTCGTCACCTTGGCGTAGTCGTCGATGAAGCCCAGCACCCCGAACGCCGCCGTCACGAAGCTGACGATCCAGATATAGGGGTTGGTCAGGTCGCCCCACAGGAAGACCGCCACGGCGATACCCGCCAGGATCATCAGCCCGCCCATGGTGGGGGTGCCTACCTTGGAAAGGTGCGAGACCGGGCCGTCGTCGCGGATCGGCTGGCCCTTGCCCTGACGCGCCCGCATCCAGTTGATGAACCGGCTGCCCATGGCCACCGCCACGATCATGGCCGTTGCCATGGCCAATGCGACGCGTACCGTCTGATACTGGATCAGGTTCAGCAGGGGATAGTCCTGCGCGACGTCGGCGAACTGCAGATACAGCAGGTAGAACATCTAGATCGCCCCTCCCGGGCCTTCTGCCAGGGCCGTCAGAGCCCTCGCCACCAGCGACGCCTTCGATCCGTTGGACCCCTTGACCATGACCACGTCTCCGGGCCCGGCCAGCACCATGGCCTCGGCCGCCAGCTCGGCCGCCGTCTCGCGCCACAGGCCGCGGCGCGAGCTGGCCAGGCTGTCGTACAGCGCCTTCATCTCCGGCCCCGCCGCATGGACCATGTCCAGCCCGGCTGCCTCGATCGCGGTCGCCAGCCCCTGGTGCAGCGCCCGCGACTGGTCGCCCAGTTCCAGCATGTCGGTCAGGACGACGACGCGCCGCCCGCCCGGCCCCACCGGTCTGACGCCCAGGCTGCGGAACCCCGCCGCCATCGACAGCGGATTGGCGTTGTAGCTTTCGTCGATCAGGGTGAAGGCCCCACCGGGCGCGGCCACCTGCATGGTCTGCCCTCGCCCGGCCAGAGGCGTGAACCCGGCCAGGGCCGCCAGCGCGGTGTCCAGCGGCACGTCCAGCGCCTCCAGCATCAGGATGACGCACAGGCTGTTCAGGCCCCAGTGATGGCCCGATTGGGCCAGGCGATACTCCAGCGCCTTGCCTTGCAACTCGGCCCGCACGGTCGCGCCCTCCGCATCCGGCTCGAACCCGATCAGCCGTGCTTCGTAGGCGACCCCGGTGCCGAAGCGCAGGACCTGCGCCCCTTGCGCCCGCGCCGCCGCCTCCAGCACAGCCGCCTGGGCCACATCCCCGTTCAGAACCGCCGCGCCGCCGGGCAGCAGGCCCTCGAAGATCGACGCCTTCTCCGCCGCCACGCCCGCCTCGCCATCGGCAAAGGCCTCGATATGGACCGGGCCGACCGTCGTCACACAGGCCGCATGCGGCGCGACCATGCGCGACAGGGGCGCGATCTCGCCCGGCGCATTCATGCCGATCTCGAACACCGCCCGGGCCGTGCCCTGCGGCATCCGCGCCAGCGTCAAAGGCACGCCGATATGGTTGTTGTAGCTCTTGATCGACCCGTGCGACGACCCCGCCAGATCCAGCCCGGCCTTGATCGCCTGGGTCACGCTGGTCTTGCCGACGCTGCCGGTTACGGCCCCGCGTCGTACGGCCCGGTCGCGGGCAGCGACACCCAGGGCTTCCAGCGCCTTCAGCGTATCGTTCGTGACGATGGACGGTCCGCCCTCGACGCCATGGTCCGTCAGCGCACCGGCGGCCCCCGCCGCAAAGGCCGAGGCCGCGAACTCGTGCCCGTCCCGCGCGCCCTTCAGAGCCAGGAACAGGTCGCCGGCCACGATCTCGCGGCTGTTGTAGGTCAGGCCCGTGACCTCGAAAGGCGCGCCCGACAGGCGTCCACCCGTGGCCGCTTCGATCTGTTCGGAGGTCCAGAGCGCCTCAGGCATAACGCACTCCTTCCCCCCTCGCGGGGGAAGGTGGCCGGCGGAGCCGGTCGGATGGGGGGGCCGTTTCCGCAGACACGCAGATTGAAGCAGACGCCAACCGGAGGCGTGGGTGTTTCACCCCCCATCCGTCTCGCTCCGCGAGCCACCTTCCCCCGCAAGGGGGGAAGGAAAGCAGGAGGTCATCCATGTCTTGTCTCAAGTCTTAGGGCTTCGGCGGCGACGGTCGCGTCATCGAAGGGGTGTGTCACCCCGCCGACGATCTGACCCTGCTCATGCCCTTTTCCGGCGATGACCACCACATCCCCGTCGCGCATCATGTGGATGGCGTGGTGGATGGCTTCGCGGCGGTCGCCGATCTCCTGCGCGTCAGGACAGCCTTCGCGCACGGCGCGGCGGATAGTGGCAGGATCTTCGCCGCGTGGATTGTCATCCGTGACGATGGCGACATCGGCCAGCCGTCCCGCGATCTCGCCCATCAGCGGGCGCTTGGCCCGATCCCGGTCGCCGCCCGCCCCGAACACGACGATCAGCCGCCCCGTCGCATGCGGTCGCAGGGCCGACAGCACCGTCTCCAGCCCGTCGGGCGTATGGGCATAGTCGACATAGACCTCACCCTTCCCGCTTCCGCCGGGAACGCGCTCCAGCCGCCCCTGCGCCCCCTCGATCTTCTCCATCGCCGCCAGAACCCGCTCGGGGCTTTCGCCGCCCGCGATGCACAGGCCCGCCGCGACCAGGGCGTTCGACGCCTGAAACGCCCCCGCCAGCGGCAGCAGCACCTCATGCAGACTGCCGCGCACGTCCAGCGACAGCCGCTGCCCCTCCGGCACGGCCTTGCGGCCCAGCAAGGTCAGGTCGCGCCCGCGCTCGCCGACCGCCATCACGCCCAGGCCCGACATGATGCTGGCCGAGGCGAACTGGGAATAGGCGTCGGAATCGGCGTTCAGCACCGCCGTACGCCCGCGCGGCAGCAGGGTCTCGAACAGCCGCAGCTTGGCGTCGCGATAGGCGGCCATGTCGCCGTGATAGTCCAGATGATCCTGGGTCAGGTTGGTGAAGCCCGCCGCCTTCAGCGTGACCCCGTCCAGACGCCGCTGATCGATACCGTGCGACGAGGCCTCCAGCGCCAGATGGGTCACGCCGCCCTCGGCCAGATCGGCCAGAAGTCGGGCCGCATCGGCGGCGTCGGGGCTGGTCAGGCCGGGCCCCGTCAAGGCCTGATTAACGTTACCGGACTGTTTCAAAACCCCGAGGGTGCCCATGCTCGCCGAGGTCAGGCCCAGAGCCGCCCAAATCTGGCGGCAGAAGGCGGCGACCGAAGTCTTGCCGTTGGTCCCGGTCACGGCGACGCAGGTCGCGGGCTGCGCCCCATAGAAGCTGCGCGCCGCAATGGCATAGGCCCGGCGCACATCGCCGGAGGTGACAAGCACAGGAGCCATGGCGGCGTCGGTGTCGGCCGGAGCCAGAACGGCGGCCGCTCCCTGCGACAGGGCCTGAGGGATGAAGGCGCGGCCGTCGGCGGCACTGCCGGGCAGGGCCACGAACAGGGTGCCGGGCGCGACCTTGCGGCTGTCGGAGGTGACGCCCGTGATCATCGGGTCGCTGGCCACGTCGCGGCGCAGCAGGTCGGACAGGCGGACGGGCGGCTGGACGCTCATCGTCCGTCCCCTTCGACGTCCTCATAGGTCGGCAAACGCTCGCCGGTGGCGGTGCGCCAGACGTCGGCCCGGCGCTGGACGCCCAGGAAGGGCGCGATCCGGTCGGCGATCCGGCCCACGGCCGGTGCCGCGACGAAACCGCCCGTGCGCGGATAGGTCTGGGGCTCGTCCATCAGAACAAGGATCTGATACCGCCGCGCATTGACCGGGCCGTCGGCGGGAAAGACGCCTGCAAAGGTGCCGATGGCGTGGGCGGTCGAATAGCTGCCATTGACCGACTTGTTGGCCGAGCCCGTCTTGCCCCCGACCCGAAGACCCGGTGCATCGGCTCGTGTGCCCGAACCGTTGACGACGTTTCGCCGCATCAGGTCCAGCATGGTCAGCGACGTCTCGGGCGAAATGATCTGGCGCACCGGCGCATCGGGTCGACCGCCCTTGCGCAAGGTCAGGGGAATGAACCGCCCGCCGTTGGTCATGGCCTGCATGGCCGCGGCCATCTGCAAGGGTGTGATGGAGATGTTGTAGCCGAACGACAGCGACGCCAGGGTCGAATCCGTCCATCCGCGCGGTGTGATCGGGGCCTCGGACGCGATCTCGAACGGAGCCCGCTCCATCAGGCCGAAGCGCCTGAAATAGTCCTGCATGACCGCAGGCCCCATCTCGGTCGCCAGCCGCGAGGTGCCGATGTTGGACGAGTGAAGGTAGACCTCCTCCAGCGACATCACCTTGTTCTGGGCGTGGAAATCCTGGATGCGGCGGTTGCCGATCTGAAGCGCCTCGGAGGCGTCCAGCAGGGTGTGCATGTCGGCGCGCCCTGTATCGATGGCGGCGGCGACGGTGAAGGTCTTGAAGACCGACCCCATCTCATAGGTGGCGCTGGCGGCCAGGTTGCGCGAGTTGGTGCCCGGCCAGCTGGCCATGCCCAGAACCTCGCCCGTCTGGACGTCGGTGATGATGCCGACCGCGCCCTTGGCCTGGGTTTCCAGCGCCATGGCGGCCAGCTCATTCTCCAGCACGCCTTGGACGCGCAGGTCGATCGAGGTCTGGAAGGTTTCACCACGCGCACCGGCGGCGCGGACCTCGGCATCGAACGCCTTCTCGACGCCCGACAGGCCGACCTCGCCGCCCTCCTCGACGCTGCCGACGACGTGGCGCGCGGACTGGCCCAGCGGATAGACCCGCACATCCTCCGGCTCGAACGTCAGGCCACCCAGGGCCAGATCGTGCACGCGGGCGCGCTCGGCCGGCGTCAGACGGGCCAGGGCCAGCACCCGACGATCGCCGTTCACGGCGCGGGTCAGGCGGCTCATGCGGATGCGGGGCACGGCCTTCTTGATGGCCGCGATGGTGGCCGGTCGGTCCCAGACCTCCGACGGATCGATATACAGGCCGTAGTGGGTGATGTTGGCGGCCAGCAGGGCCCCGTTGCGATCGACGATGTCGGCCCGCATCGTGGCATTCGGATGCGAGGCACTGCCCACCCCCACCTGCGGCCCCCACAGCGCCGCCTTGGCCGCACCAAGCGCCAGACAGAAAAACACGCCCGCGAACAGCCAGCGGATCAGCAGGATTCGCACCCGCGTATCCTCTTCGGGTCGCGCATCGGCCCGCGCCCGGCCAAAGGCATGCTCGACCCACCACATGGCCTCGCCCAGCCAGCGCCAGGACGGCAGTTTGCGCGACAGCTCGCCCAGTCTGGACACAGCGGGGGCCGGACGCGTCCAGGCCTGATGATGCGGATCGTGCACGCTCATTGCGCGACCTCCGCAGACGCTTCGGGCACCGCTGCCTGCTCTTCCGCGACCGGCGCGGGACCGGCGGGCGGGGGCGCGATGACCACGGGGCGAGGATCAGGCTCCGGCGCGATCAGGGGCAGACCCTGCTCCGTCGCCTGACGATGCACATCGACGGGGCCCAGACCGGCCTCGCGCGACAGGGCCTCCAGACGTGCGGGCTGCTCCAGACGCGCCACCTCGGCGCTCAGCAGGCGGACCCGCTCGCCGTTGGTCGCGATCTGGCGCTCCATATCGGCGATCTCGCTGCTCTGACGCGCCGCCGCTGCCTTGGCGACATAGACGGACAGGACCATCAGGGCGACCAGAATGACGCCGATGATCTCGACCCAGCGGATGCCCCGGACCTTCCAGGCAAAGACACGTTGAACGACGGCAGGAACGGTCATGCGGCCACCCTCCCCCACGGCGCGGCGTCGGTCCGCACCGCGGCCCGCAGCTTGGCCGACCGGGCCCGCGGATTGGTCGCCAGCTCGGCCTCGCCCGCCTCGCGCGCGCCCTTGAACGCCAGGGTGAAGCTGGGCTTGCGGGTGTCGATGGCCACCGGCGCATGGCGCGATCCGCCCGGCGCATTGCCGGTCCGCTCGGTCAGGAAGGCCTTGACGATGCGGTCCTCCAGCGAATGGAAGGTCACGACCGCCAGACGGCCACCGGGGGCCAGGGTCGCCTCGGCCGCCTCCAGCCCGGCGCGCAACTCGCCCAGCTCATCATTCACCGCGATGCGTAGGGCCTGAAACACGCGCGTCGCTGGATGGATGGCCGCCCCACGACGTCCACCCAGGGCCTTCTCGACCACGGCGGCCAGATCCAGCGTGCGCTCGAACGGCTTCTCCGCTCGGCGACGCAGGATGGCCGTGGCGACCCGGCCCGACTGGCGCTCGTCGCCATACAGTTTGAAGATGTGGGCCATCGGCCCGTGGTCCCAGGTGTTGACGATGTCGGCGGCGGTCTCGCCCTCATCCGACATACGCATGTCCAGCGGCCCGTCGCGCATGAAGGAAAAACCGCGCTCGGCCTGATCCAGCTGCATGGAGGACACGCCGATATCGAACACCACCCCGTCCAGACGCGCCTCGCCCGTCCCGGCAAAGGCCTCGGCCAGGCCGGAAAACGGCGTGCGGACCAGCTGAAACTTGCCGGGATAGTCGTTGGCCACGGCGTCGGCATGCGGCTGGACCGTCGGGTCGCGGTCCAGGGCGATCACGGTCGCGCCGGTCGCCAGGATGGCGCGGGTATAGCCACCGGCCCCGAAGGTGGCGTCGATGATCACATCGCCAGCTTGTGGCGCGAGGGCTTCGATCACTTCGTCCAGCAGGACCGGGGCGTGGGGGGCGGCGGTCATGCGCCCTCCCCTGCCGCTCGGGTCGTCTCACCGTTCATGACCTTGCGGGCCAGGGCGCGGCTGGCGGCGCGGCGGGCGTTCCACGCCTTGCGGTCCCAGATCTGGAAGCGCGGCCCCATGCCCGCGATAACGACATCCTCGCCCAGCCCGGCCTCCTGGCACAGACCTTCGGGCAGGGTGATGCGGCCACCGCTGTCGTAGGACAGCGGGCGCTGGGCGGCATAGAAGGCCTCTTCCATGGCGGTGCGTTCGTCGCTGCCGAACGGCAGGGCCTCGATGCGGGCGACATATTCGGCCATCAGCCGGTCACCGCCGGCCTCCAGGCAATCCGAGGCGATGGAGAAGAAGCAGAAGACGCCGTTCTGGGCTCCGTTGTCGGCGGTGCGGAACTCCTGCGGGATCAGCAGGCGCCGCTTTCCGTCCAACTGTTTCTCATAGGTTCCGAGAAACACGATTGCCCCAACTCGGGCCCTTCGACCCGCCCCTCTGATCCGATTGACGCCGTTCGGCGCACGCCTCACCCCACTCGATGCGAATGGGATAGCATGGG
This sequence comes from Brevundimonas sp., assembly GCF_016463295.1. Lineage (GTDB taxonomy): Bacteria > Pseudomonadota > Alphaproteobacteria > Caulobacterales > Caulobacteraceae > Brevundimonas. The sequence continues at coordinate 19,328 of NZ_JAEMRO010000027.1, read as the reverse complement.
ATTGAATGGGTCTCAATGGGATTAGTTGACGAGGATTAACCTCAAATGGGCTCGGAAAGGCAGTAAGTCCGTGAACATACACGGAACATGCAGAGTATAGACAGGCTGTGGACTGTTATCACGCCGTGATGCTCACACAGGCGTTAACGGCCTCACCTCCCCATCGCCCGCGATGGGGAGGGGGACCGCGCGAAGCGTGGTGGAGGGGGCGGCTCCGTCGGGAGAGATTGGCGGCCCGACTGGCCACCACCTGCGCCGCCCCCTCCGTCACGGCGCAAAGAAGCGCCGCGCCACCTCCCCATCGCCATGATGGCGACGGGGAGGAGACATATCCCTACGCTCAAGCAGCGAGCGACCGCGTCGCGAGCACTAGCGCTCTTCCACTTGGAAAAAAGCGCTCAAGCAGCGAGGCTCCGCGAGCCGAGCGTTAGCGCCCTTCCTCTTCAAAGAAAGAATGTCAGACGGCCTGTAAGCCGGGTTCTGTTCCGCACCGAGATGCAGCGACGATCATTCATCTGGACCGCCCATCGCTGGACGGTTCTCGCGACCTACCCGGACGTCTGGGGCGGTGAGCCCTGCGAGCGAACTCGCGCAACGTCCCTATTCGGTCTTGCTCCAGGCGGGGCTTGCCATGCCGTCGCTGTTACCAGAGACGCGGTGGGCTCTTACCCCACCCTTTCACCCTTACCGGTCCCGCAGGTCCGGAGGTTTGCTTTCTGTGGCGCTATCCCTCGGGTCACCCCGGGCGGGCGTTACCCGCCGCCTTTTCACCGTGGAGCCCGGACTTTCCTCGACCGAGGCCGAAACCCCCGCCGCGACCGCCCGGCCGTCTGACGGGCGCTAGGTGCGCTTTTGCGGCGCGCAGGTCAACGCCGGCTCAACGGACTTCGCGAAGGTCCGCAATGGGTGGTTAGCGGACGTTGGCTTTACGCGCCGGTTGACACGTGGTGAAAGGGACAGGCTACTGACCGAACGCTGTTGGAGCGCGCGCATGAAACCCGAGAACCGCCCGGAACGCCGCTTCGGCATGGCGACTGCCGTCGTGCTCGGAAGTCTGCTTCTGGGCGCCACAACCCCTGCGGCAGCAGCGGAGTGCCGAATCCGTTTTACGGACTTTGTGATTGAGCCCTACCAGTCAGGTGGCCAGCAAATGCAACGGCTGGTTCTGGTCGGGGACCACAACTATTCGTCGGCGACCAATACGGGCGGTGCCGGCAGAACCGAGTTCCGGGTCGCGGACGGCGACGGCTTCCTGATTTTCTCGCTTCTCTCGTTGCGCTGGCAGACCGGCTTGTCATCCGGGGCCGAAACCGGCCGGGTATCACGAGCCGAAGTGCGGACCTTGCAGCAAGCCATGGAAATGGGGCGGGCCTATTACGCAAGACTGATCGAGATCATCTCGGCTGAGCCGAGGCCTTCCAACTATGAATCTATGCGCGGACGCACAGACATCAAGAACGAAGTCATTGCGGAAACACTGACGGTCCTCGCCCAAGGGCGCAGCTATCGCGCGAACAACGATACGATTGTGATTGATACGGGACGGATCAGAACCATCGCGGCCAGGTTCCGTCCGGGTGGCGACATGATGTCCCAATATCGCGACTTTCGCGTTCGGGACGGCGCGCCAAACCTGCTGTGCGATCCGGATGCCGCCAGCGTCCTGATCGGCCGCCTGGCCTGCGGCGACATTTCGATTGCAAGCGCGAGACCGCCGTGCCCCGACGGTCTCGTCATCGATCCGATCGTCTGGCCAGCGATCGGCTGACTGCTGCCCTTCATTTTCTCAAGCACGACAGAAGAGGCGCAGAGCCTTCGTCAGATGTTGGCTGCCGAGAGCCGGGTCCTCAACGGGTCGGTTGCGGACATTAGCTTGCAAGCCAGAACCAGACACTTCCTCCCTGTCTTGCGAGCGCGCATTCCGAACGTCGCCTTGGGGGTGGGGGACGTTGCTGATACCCGTGATCGCATTTAAGCCTGCGGTCTGTGGTTCAAGAGGACAGACATGCGGGACAAGAAAAAGTTTACATTGGGCATGGCTATCGGTGTCGCTGCCGGGATGGTCCTGTATCGCGTCCTATTCGGCTAGACCCTTCGAGGCGTCTGCTTTGGGTCGAGAGCGGTCGCCGACTTCAACGCCGAAAGCGGACATTGGCCGGGTGGTCGGGAAGCAATCGCATCCGACATCCGCCAAGGCTGGAAAGCCCACCCTCTCGGCCGCCCCGCTAGTTCAGCACCCCGGTCGTGCTCTCCGCCGTCGCCAGTTGCAGCACGCCCATCAATGTCGCCCGCGTCTCGCCGTCCGCCACGCCGTCCACCTGGGCCGGACGCCAGTGGCGCTGGAAGGCCTCGACGGTCAGGCAGGTCGCCTCGTCATAGTCGCCGCCGGGGGGCAGGCCATAGCCCAGGCGGTGCAGGCCGGCGCGCAGGACGATGACGCCCAGACCCTCGTCCCCGACCTTCAGCGGCACGCCAAGCGCAGCGACCCGCTCCTGCGCCGGTTCGAACCACAGGCCGTGGCCTGCGCCCGCCAGACGCTTCCATGGAAACCGCTCGCCCGGATCCTGCTTGCGCTCAGGCGCCAGGTCGGAGTGGGCGATGATGCGGTTGTCGGGGATGGTCCAGCGGGTGCGGATGTCGGCGATCAGGCTGATAACCGCATCGACCTGAACCTCCGGAAAGTCGCGATAGCCGAACTCATGGCCCGGATTGACGATCTCGATGCCGATGGAGGCGGCGTTGCAGTCGGTTTCGCCCAGCCAGACGCCCCGCCCCGCATGCCAGGCCCGCCGTTCCTCCGGAACCAGTTTCAGGATCGAGCCGTCCTCGTCGACGACATAGTGGGCCGACACCTTGGCCTCGGGGTCGCACAGCCGCGCGATCGCGGCGTCAGCGGTCTGCATACCCGTATAATGGAGGACCAGCATGTCCGGCGGGCCGCGCCGGGCATCGAAATTCGGGGACGGGACGTCGCGGACGATCAACATGATCCTCCCTGAACGTCTCTAGCGGCCCGTCCGCTCCCAGCCATAGGCGACCCAGGCCCCATCGACCTTGCGGGCCTCGATGACGCCGTCGTCGGGGCGGCGATTACGAACCGTCATCCGGCGGCGCGCCCTCAGGGCCAGTCCGGCGAAGAAGACCAGCACGGCGGCGAACACGGCGAAGACCGCGACCGCTGCGGCGGCGAACACGGCCAGGACGGCACCGACCGCCATGGCCACCATGGTCGCGATCACGCCACCCAGCCACACCACCGGCGCGAACAGGTTGCCGGAGGAACGGCGGCCTTGCGGGCCGAGGGCGATGCGGTCGGACGGGCTCATGTCTTCACCTTTGCTGGGCGCTGCGAACAACGCCTTGGACGCAATGTCGGTCCATCCCCATGAACCGTCAATGACCGACGCATCACAGGACGGTGTAGGGCGTCGTTTCGTCTCAGTAGGGCTGGTCGGCCAGGACCGTCGCCCCTGACGCCCGCGCCCGATCGGCCTGGACCCGGCGCACCAGAGCCTCCGCCTGCGGATCGTTCATGACGCCACCGATACCGACCAGGACCCTGGCCGCCTCGCTGGACACGCCGAACGCATCGGACAGGGCCTCGAACGGCGACTGCGGCGTCGGATAGCGTTTGAAACGCACCGAATCGCCGGCCGGAATCTTGGCCAGTTCCCGCGCCTTGGCGACCGCCTCGGTCAGGCCGCCCAGTTGGTCGACCAGACCCAGACCCTGAGCCTGCGCCCCAGTCCAGACCCGTCCACGCGCGATCTGGCGCACGCGGTCGGGCGACAGCTTGCGACCGGTCGCCACACGCGTGATGAACTCGTCATAGGTCCGGTCGATCTGGGCCGCGAAGGCCGTGCGCTGCTCGGGCGTAAAGGGCTCCGACGGCGAGAAGGCGCTGGCATAGTCGCCGCCGACCGACAGGCCGCGCATGTCCACGCCGAACCGGCCCAAGGCATCGGCCAGCACGAACTTGCCGCCGAACACGCCGATGGAGCCGGTCAGGGTCGAGGGCTGGGCCACGATCCAGTCCGCTTCCGAACTGATCCAGTAACCCCCGGACGCCGCATAGTCGCCCATCGACACCACCACCGGCTTGCCCGCCGCCCTGGCCGCGCGCACCGCCGCCAGGATCTGCTCCGAAGCATCGGGCGAGCCGCCGGGCGAGGAGACGCGGAAGACGATGGCCTTCACGGCATCGTCTTTGATGGCCTGATAGATGGCCTCGGCCGTGTCGTCGGAACTGATCTGCGAGCCGCCACCGAAGCCGCCGCTGCCCGTACCCGTCATGATCGCGCCTTCACCGCCCACAATGGCGATGGCCGAACTGCCCGACCCGGTGCGCTCGCCCTTGGACGCGGCATAGTCGGAAAACTCCATCAACTCGGAGCCACTGCCCGCCAGCCGCTTGATCTCGGCCTCAGCCTCCTCGACCTGGCCGATCTTGTCGATCAGACGATTCTGCAGCGCCTGGGCCGAGGAATAGGGGCCGGCCTCGATCACGGTACGCAGGGCCTGCGGCGTCTGTTTGCGATCCTGGGCCGCATTGGCCAGCGACGTCGTATAGATGGACGTCATCCAGGCCGACATCGCCTCGCGGTGCTCGGGCGTGAAGTCGTTCTCGGTGAACTCGTTGACGGCGTTCTTGTATTCGTAGCGCTGCTCGAACTGGGCATCGACGCCGTAGCGTTCGAAGGCGCGGCCCAGGAAGATGGAGTCCGCCGAAAAGCCCGCCAGCTGGAAGGCCGAGGTGTTCTGCATCCACAGCTGGTCCGCAGACGCGCCGACCATATAGCTGCTGACCGCGGTGCCGATGGGCATGAAGCCCTGGCTGTGGGCGATCACCGTCTTGCCCTTGGCGCGGAAGCGGCGAATGGCCTGACGGATTTCGTCGGCGGCGGCAGGGGTCATCCCCGCCTCGGGCAGGCGGATCAGCAGGCCCTTCACCTTGGCGTCGTCCCCGGCCTGGGCCAGGGTGTCGACGATCTGCAGAGTCGACAGGCCCGAGCCGCCGAAGGCCGCGAACGGATTGGTCGGCGTCTGGTCGGTCACGCCCTCGCGCAGGTCCAGCTCGATTACCGTATTGCCGGGCGTCGCCGGCTTGGACGAGGCGGAGGCGACGATGATGCTGATGAAGACGACCGGAATGACCACAAAGAACAGCAGCAGGCCGGCGAACACGCCGCCCATGGTCAGAAAGAATTGCTTCATGGTGTCGTCGAAAACCTGATCCGGACCGGCACTGGCCCTGGGGCCAGCATAGGGCGGCCTCCGTCCCGGTCAAATGAAGGTCCCGTAATCAACCGCGCCGCTCGACCATTACGCTGCGCTGCAACACGCGCATTGATGAGGCGCATCGAAACCCCTATATCAGCCGCCTGCGAGCGGGGGCCTATTGCCCCGCGTCTAATGGACCGCACGCCCATGCTGGTCACGATGATGAAGGCCAAACTGCACCGCGCGACGGTGACCCAGGCCGATCTGGACTACGAAGGCTCCATCGCCATCGACATGGAGTTGCTGGAGGCTGCCGGCATCTTTCCGCACGAACAGGTCGATGTGCTGAACATCACCAATGGCGCGCGCTTCACCACCTATGCCATCGAGGCCCCGCGCGGGTCGAAGGTCATCGGCGTCAACGGTGCCGCCGCCCGCCTGGTCCAGAAGAACGACAAGGTCATCGTGGTCACCTACGGCCAGATGCCCCAGGAAGAGGCTGGCCAGTGGAGCCCCTCCGTCGTGCTGCTGGACGACGGCAACGCGATCAAGCGCGCAGCCTGAAACTCGGCTTGACCACAGGCTGACGACGGCGTTGTCTCAGGGCGTTCGCACCCGGACAGACTGACGTTGAGCGCCACCATGATCCGCATCCTGTCCGCCCTGCGCTGGCCGCTGTTCGCCGCCTATGTGCTGGCGGGCGGCGCCGCGGTGATGATGGCCACGCCGATCGGACTGAGCGCGCTGGGTCTTTCGCTGGACAGCCTCAGCTTCCTGCCCGCCCGCATCCTGACCGCCCCATGGAGCCTTGTGCCTCTGGTCGCCGGCCTGGATTCCGTGACCACCCTGGCCGTCTTCATCATCGGCTATGGCTTCAACGTCGCCATGCTGATGGTGGTGGCGCGGGAGTGGACGTACGACCCCTCCCCGCCCGCGACGGACGAGGAAGGGTCGCTACTCTGACCTAGCGGTTCAGGTCGTACACGCCCGTGATGTCGATACGGATCGTCAGCTCGCCCGCCGCGACCGGGGTCGAGGCTCCGGCGTCCATCGACATGGCGCGAGCCGCATACATCGGCATCGGCGGCTGGGGCGCATAGCCACCGCCTTCCGACAGCGAGCGGATGCTGCCAAGCGGCGTGCCCAGGGCATCGGCGTACAGCGCTGCCTTGGCCTGCAGGTTGCGCACCGCCAGACGACGCGCCTCGTTCTCGGCCGACGACGGATCCTTCAGACCGAAGCTGATGCCGTCGATCTGGTTGACGCCCGCGGCGACCACGGCATCGGCGGTGGTTCCGACCTTCGACAGATCGTTGATGATCACCGTCACCCGGTTGTTGGCCTGATAGCCGCGCAGTTTCGGCGGTTCGTTCTGGACGTAGTCATATTGGGCCGACAGGTTCAGCCCGCTGGTCTGGACGTCGCGCTCATTGATTCCGGCGCGGCGCAGGGCGGCCATGACCTGGGTCATCCGGGTCGCGTTCAGCTGCATCGCCTCGGCGGCGGTGGCGGCTTCGGTCACGACGCCGAAACTGATGGTCGCCATGTCCGGCGCGGCCTTGACCTCGCCATAGGCCGACAGGTTCAGCGACGGGCGCTCGGTCACCGCCTGTATGGTCAGGGGCGCGCCGCCGTTCGGCTGCGACTGGGCCATGGCCGTGGTGGTCATCAGGCCCGACGCCATCATGACGCCGCCCAGAACCAGGGCGCGGGAAAGGGTTTTCATCTTGGTCTCCGTAACTCAGTGACGATCCATCCGGCGTGACCGTGTCGATCAACCGTGTCGCCACAGTGACGCTACCCGCCTGAACGCCGGGACGGTGACGGCGACAGACGCCGTTCATCTGCATGAATTCGCAGACAGGCGCGCGGTTGCAGACCGCTCTTGGCAAGCCCGCCGCCGCCCTGCTAGGCCACGGCGACGGCGGGCGTGTAGCTCAATGGTTAGAGCCGACCGCTCATAACGGTCTGGTTGGGGGTTCGAGTCCCTCCACGCCTACCGGTCCGACCATGAAAACGGCCCCGGACGCGGCGCGTCGGGGCCGTCTCAGAACAGGTGTTTCGCCTGACCTAGAAGCGCGCGGCCAGCGTTACGCGAAACCCGTGGTAGGCCAGTTCGTCATTGGTCCGGCGCTGGTCGGTACCCGCCGGATTGACGATCAGGAACGGATTGGTCGGCGGTGCGGTCCCGGGTCCGGTACGCACGGTCAGGCCCTCGTCGGCATCCAGGCTGGTGTAGAGATACTCGGCCCCGACCGTGAAGCGATCGTTCAGCCAGGTCTCGACGCCAAAACCGGCCTGATAGCCCGTCGCGTCCTGCTCGGAGACCAGGGGTGTAAAGCTGTTGGCGGCATTGGTCGTGAAGTAGCTGTCGGTCACCTTGGCGAAGGCGGCACCGCCGGTCACATAGGCCAGGGTGCGGCCGAAGGCATAGCCGCCGCGCAGACGGGCCGCATAGACCACGTCCTCGATCTCGCGATTGAACTGATAGGCGGCGGGCGTGATGCTGAAGGCGGTGTTGAAATCTTCAACGTCTACCGCCGCCGCCTCGGCCACGATGCCATAGACCCACGGTCCGGACTGAAAGTCCCAGCCCGCGCGGACCGCAAAGTCGCCCTTGACGTTGTCGTCGTCGGTGCAGCCCGAGGCGAAGTTGTTGGCATTGGCCTTCCCACCACAGAAGCCACCGGGGTTGGCCGTCGTCGGGCCAAAGGCATCCACGCCGCCCGTGGTGCGGACCGTGTCGCTGAAGTTGCCGTCCAGATTGGTGTCGAAGATCACGCGTTCATCTTCGTCATCGTCGGCAACCGCTCCGCCTGCGGACAGACCGATATAGGGGCCGCTCCAGTCCTGGGCCGCAGCCGTCCCCGCCATTGCCAGCAAACTCGTTGCCGCCACAGCGGCCAGTGTGATGTGTCGCATGTCTGTCCCTCCGTCTGACCGGATAGCGGCCAATCCTGCGTCAGCTACGCCCGGCAGGCGCAGTCGGATGCAGGTCGGAAAACCGGCTGTCGTGAAGTCTTCCAGACCTCGCATCGGCGGGCATGACGGCCTATATCCGCGCGCCCACGCCAAAACTGAGACCTGCCGCATGTCCTACATTGCCCGCGACGACCGCCCCGCCGACAAGGCCGCCCGCTATGCCGAGGTCAAGGCCGAGATTCTGGCCGTGCTGGAGGGCGAGCCAAACCGTGTGGCGCGCATGGCCACCGTCGCCTCCATGCTGGCGGACGCCTTTCCGCTCTTCTTCTGGACCGGCTTCTATGTGGTCGACGAGACGAAGACGGATGAACTGGTCGTTGGCCCCTACCAGGGCACTCTTGGCTGCCTCCGGATCGCCTTCGGGCGCGGCGTCTGCGGGACGGCAGCCAGCACGCGCCAGACCCAGATCGTCGAGGACGTCCACGCCTTCCCCGGCCACATCGCCTGCGACGCCCGCTCGGCCAGCGAGATCGTGGTGCCGGTCGTCGATGCGGCGGGCCAGTTGATCGCCGTCTTCGATGTGGACGCCACCGAAGTCGCCGCCTTCGATGCGGTGGATGCGGAGGCTCTGGAGCGGCTGATGGCCAAGGTGTTCGCCGCCTGACGACCGAATTTGACGCAGCCTCATGACATAGTCTTTCGACCCTGCCACGCTGGCACCCCGGCGGCGCGGTCGATGCGCTGACCGTCACCAGGTGGACTGAGTGGACTCAGTGGACTGTATTTTTTCGGAGCGCCGACCATGAGCAACCGCGTCATCATCGTCACCGGAGGTCACGGCGACCTGGGCCGGGCCGTGGTCGAACAGGCCCTGGCGGACGGATTGAGTGTCGCCATCATCGACCACGCCATGGGCCACGCGGCTCCGGCGGGGGTTCAGGAACTGGGCGGCGTCGACCTGACGGATCCGGCGGCGGCGGACAAGGCCATCGCGGCCGTCATGACCCGCTTTGGCCGCATCGACGCCCTGCTGAACATCGCCGGCGGCTTCGTCTGGCAGACGACGGACGCCGACAAGCCGGCCTGGGACCGCATGTTCGCCCTGAACCTGACCACTGCCCTGAACGCCAGCCGCGCCGCCCTGCCCCATCTGAAGGCATCGGACGAAGGCCGGATCGTCAATGTCGGGGCCAATGGCGCGCTGCGCAGTGCGGCGGGCATGGGGGCCTATGCGGCCTCCAAGGCGGCGGTGCACCGCCTGACCGAAAGCCTGGCAGAAGAGCTGAAGACCACCTCCGTCACCGTCAACGCCGTCCTGCCCTCCATCCTGGACACCCAGCGTAACCGCGCCGACATGCCGGATGCCGATCCTTCGACCTGGGTCGCGCCCGCCGATCTGGCGCGGGTCATGCTGTTTCTCGCCTCGCCCGACAGCCGCGCCATGACCGGGGCACTGGTGCCGGTCACGGGTCGGGTGTGATGCGACCCGCGCGCAGCGTCCTCTACCTCCCCGCCTCCAACGCCCGGGCCATTGAAAAGGCGCGCTCCCTCGCCTGCGACGCGGCCATCCTCGATCTGGAAGACGCTGTCGCGCCCGAGGCCAAGATCGAGGCGCGCGCCGCAGCCGTCGCTGCGGTTCGAGCGGGCGGCTTCGGCCCCCGTCTGGGCGTCCGCATCAATGCGCTCGATACGGAATGGGGAGCCGACGACCTGACCGCCCTCGCAGACACAGCCGTTGACGTGGTCGTCGTTCCCAAGGTCGAGGGTGCGGCGGCACTGAGCGAGGTGGCAAGCCGGCTCACGGATAGCAACGCCTTGTGGGCCATGATCGAGACGCCGCGCGCCCTGCTGGCCCTGAACGACATCGCCGCCAGCGGTGGCCCGCTTGAGGCCCTGATGCTGGGCACCAACGATCTTGTGACCATGCTCCGGACGGGCCCGTCCCCCGACCGCGAACCGCTGAAACCCTGGCTGGCCCAGATGGTCGCCACGGCCCGCGCGCACGGCCTGCTGGCCATCGACGGCGTCTTCAATCGCTTTACCGATACCGAGGGCTTCGCCGCCGAATGCGCTCAAGGCCGTCTCTATGGCTTCGACGGCAAGAGCCTGATCCATCCGTCCCAGATCGAAGGGGCCAACGCCGCCTTCGCGCCGACCGAGGCCGAGATCGCCCAGGCCCGCGCCATCGTGGCCGCGTTCAGCGCAGCCGAGGCGGCCGGCTGCGGTGCCATCCAGATCGACGGCCAGATGGTCGAGCGCCTGCATCTGGCGGCCGCCAAACGCATCCTGGAGCAACACGCCGCGACCGACCGACCGTCCCTCTCGACCAAGGCCTCACACGCGCCTATCTAGGGCGTCGTCAAATGCAACCGACGCTCTCCCCAGCGCCGTCCACCCGAGGGCCAAGGCCCTCAAGCAACGAGACGCCGCGCGTCGCGTGATAGGGCCACTTTCCAACATGACACACGCCGTCATCGCCGCCACCGGGCTGTTCACGCCCGACCAGTCGATCTCCAACGAGGAACTGGTCAGCGCCTATAACGCCTATGCCGACGCCTATAACGCCGAGCATGCGGCCCAGATCGTGGAGGGCGACGTCGCCCCCCTGACGCCCTCCTCGGTCGAGTTCATCGAAAAGGCCTCGGGCATCAAGTCGCGCTTTGTGCTCGACAAGGCGGGCGTGCTCGACCCCGAGCGCATGGCCCCCAACATCCCCGAGCGCGGCAATGACGAGCTGTCGATCATGGCCGAGATGGCGGTCAAAGCCGCGCAGCAAGCCATCGCCGCCTGGGGCAAGCCGGTCAGCGAGATCGGGGCGGTCCTGTGCGCCGCCTCCAACATGCCCCGCCCCTATCCGGCCCTGGCCATCGAGGTTCAGCAGGCCCTGGGCATCGAGGGCTTTGCCTTCGACATGAACGTCGCCTGTTCCAGCGCGACCTTCGGCATCAAGACGGCCGTGGACTTCATCACCGGCGGCTCGGTCAAGGCCGTGCTGATGGTCAATCCGGAGGTGTGCTCCGCCCATCTGAACTTCAAGGATCGCGACAGCCACTTCATCTTCGGCGACGTCTGCACCGCCGTGATCGTGGAGTCTTCCGACACGGCCGGCCCCGGCGGCTGGGACGTGCTGGGCACCCGGTTGAAGACCAGTTTCTCCAACAACATCCGCAACAATTTCGGCTTCCTGAACAACGCTGCGCCTGAAGGCATTGGTGCCCCCGACAAGCTGTTCATCCAGCAGGGGCGCAAGGTCTTCAAGGACGTGGTGCCGATGGTGTCGGACATGATCGTCGACCATGCGGGCGAACTGGGCATCGATCCCACGGCCCTGAAGCGGATGTGGCTGCACCAGGCCAACATCAACATGAACCAGTTCATCGGTCGCAAGGTCCTGGGCCGCGAGCCCGAGCCGCACGAGAACGTCATCATCCTGGACGACTACGCCAACACCTCCTCCGCCGGTTCGATCATCGCCTTCCACCTGCATCACGACGGTTTCGAGGCGGGCGACACCGGCCTGATCTGCAGCTTCGGCGCGGGCTATTCGGCCGGGACGGTCTTCGTCCGGAAGCGCTGATCCTGCCGGTCCCGCTCAAGCCAGCCGCAGTAGCGGACGAGACGCCCGATCAACGGCACTGATATCTCGACGTCGAAGACGAACCGCCCTTCGGCGTCGATCCTTTCGTGAGTTCGCGTGTGTGGGGCAAGCGCCTGCGGCAGGAAGACCGGCCCCATCCGCCACCCCTCGACAGTGTAAATCAGCCGTTCGCCTTCAGGCGTCAGCCGCAACCGGAAACTCAGGGCCCCGAACCGCTCCTCGATCCGGCCATCCTCAGCGGGTTTCGACAGGACGCTGACAAACGTCCGCCCACCGATCCGCCGCCGCCAGATCGACCGGTCGCCATCGGCCTCAATCCGGACCTCGGCCTCGCAATCCGCCTGCCCGCCCGGAAAGCCCACAAGCCGCGCCACCAGAGCGGCCAGCGGACTGCTAGCCCCCTCGGTCATCGCCCGTCCACGCCAGACCGATCGACCCGGCGTCTCGTGCAGGGCCCGGATCGCGTCAGGCAGGGTCCCAAAGGCCGGGCCGATGGCGCGGGCAAACAGGCTGGCTCGCGTCTCGATGATCTCGGTCGCCAGGCCATGCGGCTCCATCTCCGCTTCGATGTCGTCCAGCGACAGCAGGCCGACGCACGGCCCGGCTCCCGTCGGCAACCGGCCCGCCGCAATCGCCTTGATCGCCGCCAGCGCCGGAAGGCTGGGCGTCACTGGCCCCTCGCCCGGCTCCGCCACCAGACGCCAGACGGCGCGCACCGCCCGCCCATCGCCATCGACCCCCAAGGCGTCGCCCCGCATCGCGCCCCGGTCCGAACCAACAACGGAAATCCAGCCAGACAGGCGAGCCAGAAGACCCGCCAGCGGCACCGGATCGAACCGAAACACCGCGACCAGCCTGGCCAGCAACCATGCCCCCAGATGCGCGGGCCACGGCTCCAGCCCGGCCAGAAACAGAGCCCGATCCCTCGGCCTGAACCGCGAAGGCAGCAGGTCCAGATCGGGCGTTTCGCACAGACTGACCCACCGCCGCCCCGCCTGTCCGAAGTCGCGTCGATGAAGGCCGCCCCATCCGCGTCGTTCGGCCCAGCCTTCGTCGTAGAACACCCGCACCGGCCGCCCCAGCCAGGACAGGATGGCCTGCATGACCGACAGGCCCCGTGGAGCCCTCGCGCCCGGCGAGATGGCGGCCTCGACCGACACCACCTCGCGCCACCCCTGTGTGAGGCGGTCCAGCACGGCGTGCGACAGGGCCGGCGTCGAACTGCACCCTGTCAGAGCCACCACACCCGCCGCCCTGGCCGCCGCGTCCAGGGCAGGAAACGCCGCCACGAAATCCCGCCCGTCGGCCAGATCGACATAGGACAGGCCTGCCGCGATCGCCGCCCGCGCCACCGTCGGCTGTGCACCCTGAAACGGTCCGGCGGCATCGGCGACGATGGTCGCGCCGGTCGCGGTCAGGTCCGTCGGCGTGACGGTCGCCGTATCGATCCGCGCGGTGGCGATATCCGCATCCGGGAAGACGCCTCTCAGTTGCAGGGTCACCGCCTCTGCCCGCCGCTCATCCCGACCGGCGACCACGAGGCCGAACCCGTTTCGCAACAGCCCCTCGGCCAGCCGCGACCCGAACACACCGCCTGCGCCGATCACCAGGACGCGCGTCACGCGATGAACCGGTCGCGGTCTTCGGCTGACGGGACCATGCAGGCATCGGTGCGGCCGAAGATCCGATAACGGTTCTGCGCGATCAGATCGTAGACCGGATTTCGCAGCCCGGTCGGCACAACCCGAAGCATGCGCAGGCCGCGTGTCGCCGGCAGTTCTGCCAGAACCGCAAGCGCGGCATCCGACTTGAACCAGATGCACTCGTCCAGAATGACGGCATTGGTCTGGGGCGCATCCGCATCGATGCCATAGCGGGCGGCCAGCGCCCGGCCCGCCTCGCTCTGGATCGCGACGAAGCGGAAACGGCGCTCTGGGTCGCGATCGATCACGAACCGGACCCAGCGCGAGCAGAAGACGCAGACCCCGTCGAACAAGATCAATCCGTCCGGCTCGCCCGGCGCGGGGCGCGGCGACCACCGGTTCATGACATCACCTGCTGCATCACCGGCGACCTTGCGACGGCACGAGGCGCGTCACAAGGCGACATACCGCGCAGAGGGTCTACTGCCGCGCGCGATCCGTCCGCGCGCGCACCGCCCCGAACTCCGAGGCCGGTTTCCACGTCGGCCAGTCGGTACCGTTGGCCAGGTCCAGGCCCAGGCGATACAGCAGGGTCAGGTTTTCGACCGCCGAGCTGAAATCCAGATCGGCGGACCATTCGTCGCTGGGCTTGTGATAGTCGGCCCCGAACTTGGCCTGATAGGCCGGCAGGCCCACGGCCGTGCCGCCTTCGTCCAGATCGACGCCGTGCCACGGCATCAGGGCCGGCACCCCGGCGCGGGCGAAGGGGAAGTGGTCGGACCGGTAATAATATCCCTGCTCCGGCTCGCGGTCGTCGGTGACATAGCGCCCCTCGGCCCGGGCCAGGACCTCCAGCCGGTCCTCCAGATCGTTCTGTCCCTTGCCGAAGATGGCCAGATCCTTGGTCGGGGCCGACAGCGGCAGCATGTCGATATTGATGTCCGCGACCGTCGTCTCCAACGGCCAGACCGGATCGGCGGTGTAGCCATAGGCCCCCAGCAGGCCCATCTCCTCGGCGGCCATATGGGCGAAGACGACGCTGCGCTTCGGGCGCGGGGCCTGGCTGAACTGACGCGCCGTTTCCAGCACGCCGATGGTGCCCGACGCATTGTCCCAGGCGCCGTTGAAGATGTTGTCGCCGGTCATTCCCGGATGCTGTTCCTCACCCCCGACGTGATCCCAGTGGGCGGAATAGACGATGGTCTCATTCGGACGCTCGCTGCCCTCGATGCGGGCCAGCAGATTGTGGGTGACCAGGGTGTCGATGGTTTCCTCGGCGCTGACCGACAGGCTGACGCCCGGCATTTCCACCGCCTTGAACTGGCCGCTGGCCGTCGTGGGCAGTAGCGCGGCCAGATCGACACCGGCCGCCTGGGCCAGGGCCGTCGCGGCCTCGACCGTCATCGCGCCCGAGAATTCGGTGTCGGCCGCACCCGGCGTCAGCGTCCGGCGACGGTCGTTGCCGCCCCCGACGCGCGGGACCAGGGTGATCACGCCGATGGCCCCGCGCCGCCTGGCCTCATCGGCTTTGTAGGCGCCGGACTGATAGTTGGTGGCATAGGCCCCGTTGAACAGGTCGCCCTCGGGCTCACCGGCCACCACGATGACGACCTTGCCCGTCACATCGACGTCGCCATAGTCGTCCCAGTTCCGCTCCGGGGCCGAAATGCCGTAGCCGGCGAAGACCACGCCCGCATTCTGGATATCCGCCTTGCCGTCATTGCTGACGGCGCGCAGGACGATGTCGGTGCCGACCGTAAGCGGGCGCGACTGGCCGTCCGGTCCGGCCCAGCTAGCCGTCGCCGGACGCGCGGGGGTGTAGCGTTTCAGTTCGATCGGTTGCAGCCACTGCCCGTCCGGACCGCCGGGCTGCAGCCCCATGGCCTCATACTGGGCCTGCAACCAGGCCAGGGTCATGCGCTCGCCCTCCGTGCCCGGATAGCGGCCCTGGAAGCTGTCGTCGCTGATGGTGCGAACGCCCTCGCTGAGGCGGGCGGCCGAGAAATCCTGGGCTTGGACGGCGCCGGCGGCCAGCAGCACGGCGGCGACGGCGACGCCACTCATCATCTTGCGAAACATCGGAAAGCTCCGTCCGAAAAAGGTCTGGTGCGGACATACGGGCGCAGCGGCCCTCTGGCCCATTAAGTTTTCGTCATGTCGTTCTCCCTCCCCCTCGGGGGAGGGATGTCGGCGCAAAGCGACGACAGGGTGGGAGGGGCTCGGCGCGGCAAACACCGACGCTTGCCGCTTGCCCTGGTCCTCCCCACCCGGTCGCTGCGCGACCGCCCTCCCCGACGGGGAGGGAGATTTTGGCTACTGCCGCTCGGCCGCCGTCGCTTCACGCGCGGGCGCGAACTCCGAGCCCGGCTTCCACGCGGGCCAGTCGCGGCTGTTGGCCAGGTCCAGGCCGACTTCGTACAGAACCTGCAGGTCCTCGACCTGACCGGTGAGGTCCCAGTCCGCCGACCATTCGTCCGCCGCCTGGTGATAGCGGCTGCGACCATATTCGGACCGGGTCGCCTCGCGCTGGGCGATCGGCTCGTCGCGGAAATCGCCCGTGCTGCCGCCATAGGTCATGGGCACGCCCCGCTTGGCCAGGGGGAAATGGTCGGAGCGGAAATAGCCGCCCGAGGCCGGATTGGCGTCCGGCTGGATCTCGCGCCCTTGCGCCTCAACCTTGGCCCCGATCCGCTCGTCAAAGTCCGACTGGCCGTAGCCGGTGATGCCATAGCGGGCCGTGCGGCCATAGACGTTCATGGCGTCGGCATTGAAGCCGCCGACCGTGGTGGCCAGCGGATAGACCGGATTGGACGCATAGAACTCCGAGCCCAGCAGGCCGCTCTCCTCGGCGGTGAAGCTGATCATCACGATGGAGCGTTCGGGCCGCGGCCCGGCCCCGAAGGCACGCGCGATCTCCAGCAGGCCCGCCGTGCCCGTGGCATTGTCGACCGCCCCGTTGAAGATGGTGTCGCCCTCGGCATCGGGCGCGCCCACCCCGATGTGGTCCCAGTGGGCGGTATACAGGATCGTTTCGTCCGGATGGGTCGTGCCCTCCAGCCGGGCCAGGACATTGCGGGTCGTGATCTGGCTGGTCGCCACATCGAACATGCCGCTGAAGCTCGCGCCTTCCAACTCGACCGGGCGGAAGTCGCGGCTGCGGGCCGCGACCTTCAGGGCCTCGAAATCCTGACCGGCGCGCTGGAACAGGTCCACGGCCACGTCGCGCTGGATCCAGGCCTCCATCGGCACCCGCTCGGCCGCCGCATTCTGGCGCACGATGTCGAACTGCGGGCCGGACCAGCTGTTGGTCACCGTCGCCCAGCCATAGGAGGCGGGGGCCGTCTCATGCACGATGATGACGCCCGCCGCGCCCTGACGCGCCGCCTCTTCATACTTGTAGGTCCAGCGACCGTAGTAGGTCATGGCCCGACCGCCGAAGGTGTCCAGCTCGGGCTGTTCGAAGTCGGCGTCATTGACCAGCACGACCAGTATCTTGCCGCGCACGTCGACGTCCTTGAAGTCGTCCCACTGACGCTCGGGCGCATCGATGCCGTAGCCGACGAAGACCAGCGGCGTGTCCATCAGCATGACGTGGTCGCCGGGCAGGCGGGTCGAGACCACGATCTGTTCGCCCGGCGTCAAGGGGATGGCTTCGTCGCCGACCTTCAGCTGCGCCTGGATGTTGGAAGCGGTGAAGCGGTTCAGGGTCACATCCTGCGTCCACTGACCGTTCGGGCCACCGGGCTGGAAGCCGGCGGCGGCATATTGCTCGCTCAGATATTTGACCACCATTTCCTCGGCCGGTGTGCCGATGCCACGCCCTTGAAAACTGTCGTCCGACAGGATGCGGGCGTGTTCGGACAGCCGCGCGGTGTCGAAGGTCGGGGCCTGCTGCGCCAGCACGGGCGAGGACATCATCAGGGCGGCGGCGAGCGCGGCGGCGGACACGGACAAACGCATGGAAGACACCTTCAAAATCTCTGGATCTCTGAACGTTAGGACACCCGTCAGGCGGTGTCGATGCGACGGACCCGGGCACCCGACACGAAAAACCCGCCGCGGCCGGAGCCGGGCGGGCTGATCGTTCGACAGGAGGAGCGAACCCTTAGTGGGCCACGCCTTTCCAGATGCGGCGGTAGCTCATGTAGGTCAGGCCCGCGAACAGGAACAGGAAGACCATCACGCCCACGCCGGCCTGTTTGCGCTGGACCTGCTTGGGATCCGAGGCCCAGGCGATATAGGCGGCGACGTCCTTGGAATACTGATCCACCGTCTGGGCGGAACCGTCGTCATAGGTCACCTGACCGTCGCGCAGAGGCGCGGCCATGGCGATGAAGCCGCCGTAGGGTACCGGGCCCTCGCCGGTCCAGAACGGCGTCAGATCCCCGGCCATATAGGGGTTGTAGTTCTGGCCGGGGAGAACCTGCAGTCCTGCTGGAGCCGGCTTGTAGCCCGACAGCAGGGAGTAGATGTAGTTGGCCCCGTCGTGACGCGCCTTGGCCATGACCGACAGGTCGGGCGGGGCGGCTCCACCGTTGGCGGCGGCGGCGGCCACAGCGTTCGGATAGGGGCTGGGGAAGCGGTCGGCGGCGACGCCGTCGCGCATGATGGGCTCGCCGGTTTCCGAATCGATGTCCGGAACCTGAACCTCGGCGGCCAGCACCTTCACGAAGCGGTTGGCGGCGGGGTTCTCCTGATGCGAATCGTAGAACGGACCGCCCGGCTCGGCCAGGGTCCGGAAATACATCAGGTTCATGCCGTGGCAGGCCGAGCAAACCTCGCGGTAAACCTTGTAACCGCGCTGCAGCTGGCCCTGATCGAAGGAACCGAACGGCCCCTCGAACGAAAACCCACCCGAGCGCGGGTGCTTGGCCTCACCGGCGGCCAGGGCGGGCGAAGCCGCCACGGCCAGGCCCACAGCGGCGGCGATCATGACCAGGGTCTTCTTCATGGTGTTCGTCTTCAGGCTCATGGTCGCGATCAGCCCTTCTTCTCGGCCGAGGCGGGAACAGCCCCGCTCATGGCGTCGCTGGTGCCCAGCACTGGCTCGGAGATGGTCGCAGGGATCCGGCGCGGCGTCTCACGCAGGCCCACCAGCGGCATGATCACCAGGAAGAAGGCGAAGTAGTACAGCGTCAGGAAACGCGTCAGCCACAGATAGGAGTTCAGGTCCCCATCGATCAGGGTGAAGGTCTTGAACGACCCGATGACGGGCGCATCCGGCAGTTGCCCGCCGCACCAGCCCAAGCCCAGGCCAACCAGCACGAAGATGACGAAGAAGGTCCGCATCGTCGGGCGATAGCGCATCGACCGCACCTTGGACGTATCCAGCCAGGGCAGGACGAACAGGACGCCAATGGCCGCGAACATGGCGACCACGCCGCCGAACTTGTCCGGCACCGCCCGCAGGATGGCGTAGAAGGGCAGCATGTACCACTCGGGCACGATGTGCGCCGGCGTCACCAGCGGATTGGCGGGGATGTAGTTGTCCGCATGACCCAGGGCATTGGGCATGAAGAAGACGAAGAAGGCGAACAGGATCAGGAACAGGATGATCGCGAACCCGTCCTTGACCGTATAGTACGGGTGGAAGGGCAGCATGTCCTTCTTGGCGCGATCCTTGGGGATCAGGATGCCGACGGGGTTGTTCTGACCGGCGTGGTGCAGGGCCCACAGGTGCAGGACCACACAGCCCGCGATCACGAACGGCAGCAGATAGTGTAGCGAGAAGAAGCGGTTCAGCGTCGCATTGTCGATCGCCGGGCCACCGCGCAGCCAGATCAGCACTGGCTCGCCGATGACCGGGATGGCCCCGATCAGATTGGTGATCACCTCGGCACCCCAGAAGGACATCTGCCCCCAGGGCAGGACGTAGCCCAGGAAGGCGGTCGCGATCATCAGGAAGAAGATCACGCAGCCCATGATCCAGATCATCTCGCGCGGGG
>NZ_JAEMRO010000092.1 GCF_016463295.1 Brevundimonas sp. | reverse complement strand
CCCCCGCCGTGACGGTGGCGACCCCGCTGGTGCAGACCATCCAGGACTGGGACGAGTTCACGGGCCGCTTCGAAGCGACGCAGGACGTCGAGGTCCGCGCCCGCGTCGGCGGCTACATTTCGGCGGTTCATTTCCGCGACGGCGACTTCGTGCGTCGCGGCCAGTTGCTGTTCACGCTCGACCCCCGTCCGGCCCAGGCCGCTCTGGCCTCGGCGCGTGCGACCCTGGCCCAGGCCCAGGCCCAGCTGACCCTGGCGCGCAGTGAATATGCGCGGGCCCAGACCCTGCTGGAATCCCAGGCCGTATCGCAAGCCGAGGCCGACACCCGTCGCGGTGCCGTGCTGACCGCCGAAGCCGCCGTCGCCGCTGCGAATGCGGGCATCCGCGCGCGGCAGCTGGATCTGGAGTTCACCCGCGTGGTCGCCCCGATCTCGGGCCGGGTGTCTGATCGCCGGGTCGATCCGGGCAATCTGATCGGCGGGGGCTCTTCCGCTGGCGACATCCTGACCACCATCGTCTCCAGCGCCCCGATCTACTTCACCTTCGACGGCTCCGAAGCCGTGATGCTGAAGTATCAACGTCAGGCCCGGAACGGCGCGGCCCCCATTCAGGTCCGCCTGCAGGACGAGAGCACCTACAGCCGGTCCGGCACGCTGGACTTCACCGACAACGCCATCGACACCGCCTCCGGCGTCATTCGCCTACGCGCCGTGGTGCCCAATGCCGACGGCTTCCTGAAGCCCGGCATGTTCGGCCAGGCGCGTCTGGCCGGGTCCGGCAGCTATCAGGCCATGCTGGTGCCCGACGCCGCCATCGCCACCGATCAGGGCCGGCGCAGCGTCCTGGTCGTGGCGGCCGACGGCACGGTCGCACCCAAGCCGGTGGTTCTGGGTCCGCTGGTCGACGGCCTGCGGGTCGTCCGCTCAGGCCTGGCCGCGACAGACCGCGTGGTCATCAACGGTGTCCAGCGCATCCAGCAGCCCGGCATGAAGGTGCAGGCCACCGCTGGTCGCATCCAGCCGGTCGCGCAGCAGAACCAGGTCCCGGTGACCACGGCGGCCCCGGCCTCCAGCGCCACCTTTGCCAACAGCGTCTCGGGCGACTGATCGCATCATGAACATCTCACGCTTCTTCATCGACCGGCCGATCTTCGCGGCCGTGGTCGCGGTGTTCATCACCCTGCTGGGCGTCTTCGCCTATCCGCTGCTGCCCCTGTCGCAGTATCCGGAGATCGCGCCCCCCACGATCACCGTCAACACCGCCTATGCCGGGGCCTCCGCCGAGACCCTGGCCGAGACCGTCGCGGCGCCCATCGAACAGGAGATCAACGGCGTCGAGGGGATGCTGTACCTCCAGTCGTCCTCGACCTCGGACGGGGCGGTGTCGATCACCGTGACATTCGAGCCCGGCACCGATCTGGATGAGGCGCAGGTCCTGGTCCAGAATAGGGTGGCCCTGGCCGAACCGCGCCTGCCCACACAGGTCCGCCAGATCGGTGTGACCGTGAACAAGCAGGAGAGCGGCTTCCTGATGATCCTGGGGCTGACCTCGCCGGACGGCAGCCTGAACAACGACTATGTCGGCAACTATGCCAACTCGACCCTGCGGGACCGCCTGCTGCGGATCGAAGGCGTCGGCAACATCACCATCTTCGGCGGCGGCAACTATTCGATGCGCGTCTGGATCGACCCGGCCAAGGCGGCCGAGCGCGGTCTGAACGCCACGGACATCACCGCCGCCCTGGCCAGTCAGAACATCCAGGCTGCGGCCGGTTCGATCGGCCAGCCGCCGTTCGCGACCAATGCCTCGGCCTTCCAGCAGCCGATCCAGGTTCAGGGTCGCCTGTCCGATCCGGAAGAGTTCGCCCAGATCGTCATCAAGACGGACGCCGAGGGACGCGTGACCCGCATCCGCGACGTCGCCCGCGTCGAACTGGGGGCCCAGGATTACGGCATCCGCGGCTATTTCGATGGCGAACGTGGCGTCGGTATCGCCGTGGTTCAGCAACCGGGTGCCAATGCCCTGGGGACCGCCGAGCGGGTGCTGGCCGAGGTCGAGGCCGTGCGCGCCGAACTGCCTGCGGGCATGAAGGTGGATGTCGTTTACAACCCGACCGAATTCGTCGCCAAGTCGGTGGAGTCGGTCCAGCACACCCTGATCGAGGCCGTCGTGCTGGTCGTCCTGGTCGTGCTGATCTTCCTGCAGAGCTGGCGGGCGGCGATCATTCCGATCGTGGCCATCCCCATCTCACTGCTGGCCACCTTCGCGGTGCAGCTGGCCCTGGGCTATTCGATCAACTCCCTGTCGCTGCTGGCCCTGGTGCTGGCCGTCGGGATCGTGGTCGACGACGCCATCGTCGTGGTGGAGAACGTCGAACGCTACATCTCCGAGGGGCTCAGTCCCAAGGAAGCCGCCTACAAGTCCATGCAGGAGGTATCCGGCGCCCTGGTCGCGATCGGCCTGGTGCTGGTGGCGGTGTTCATTCCGACCATGTTCGTGCCGGGCATTCCGGGCATCTTCTATCGCCAGTTCGCGGTGACCATCGCGGCGGCGACGGTGGTGTCTACCTTCATCTCCCTGACGCTGTCGCCGGCCATGGCGGCCCTGCTGCTGAAGCCGCACGCGCATCACGACGAGAACGCACCGCGCAAGACCGGCCTGTGGAACACCGTCAAATACTATGGCGGCTGGGCCGGCCGTAAGTTCAACGAGGGTTTCGCTTGGCTGTCGGACCGTTATGGCCGTCTGACCGGGCGTCTGGTTCGCATGGTGGCGATCATGCTGTTCGTCTACGTTGGCCTGCTGGGCCTGACCGCCTGGCGGCTGGTAGACACGCCGTCAGGCTTCATTCCGGACCAGGATCAAGGCTTCCTGATCGGTGTGATCCAGCTGCCCGCAGGGGCCTCGCTGGAGCGCACCGAGGCGGTCATGAAACAGACCAACGACATCATCGCCAAGACCGAGGGCGTCGACGGTACCGTGGCCTTCGCCGGCCTGGACGGTTCCAGCTTCTCCTTCGGGTCCAACGCCGCCACCATCTTCGTGCGTCTGAACGACTTTTCGGAGCGCGAGAGCAAGGAGACGGCCGCCGCCGCCCTGGCCGGGGCCATCACCGGCTCGGTTCAGGGAATCCAGGACGCCAATATCTTCGTCATCGCGCCGCCCTCCATCCAGGGTCTGGGCAACGGGAACGGCTTCGTGATGATGGTCAAGGACACGGGTGCCGCGGGCTATGGCGCGCTGGAAGGCGCGACCTTCGCCATGATGGGGGCCGCGGCCCAGGCCCCCGAGACGGTCCAGCAGGTGTTTTCGATCTACAACACCGGCTCGCCGCGGGTCGAGGCCGACATCGACCGCGACAAGGCCCTGATGATGGGGGTGCAGCCGAACAGTGTGTTCGACACCCTGGGCATCTATCTGGGCTCGTCCTACGTCAACGACTTCAACTATCTGGGCCGGACGTTCCGCGTAACGGCACAGGCGGAGCCGGCCTATCGCGACGACATGGCCGACATCGCCAATCTAAAGGTCCGGGCCAACAGCGGGGCGATGGTGCCGATCGGTTCGGTGGCCAACCTCAAGGAGACCTCGGGACCGGCCCGGATCGTGCGCTACAACCTGTCGCCTGCGGCAGAGTTGCAGGGCCAGGCCGCGCCCGGCGTGTCGTCCGGTCAGGCCCTGGCTGCGATGGAGGGGATCGCCGCCAGCGCCCTTCCGCCCGGCTTCACCTATGAATGGACGGGGCTGGCCTATCAGGAGAAGGCCGCATCGGGCGGTGCCGCGATCATCTTCGTGGTGGCCGTGCTGCTGGTCTTCCTGGTTCTGGCCGCCCAGTACGAGGCGTTCACCCTGCCGCTGGCGGTCATCCTGATCGTGCCGATGTGTCTTCTGGCGGCCATGCTGGGGGTCAATGCCCTGGGGCTGGACAACAACATCCTGGTCCAGGTCGGCCTGGTCGTTCTGATCGCACTGGCGGCCAAGAACGCCATCCTGATCGTGGAGTTCGCCAAGCAGAACGAGGATCACGGCGAGGCCGTGCGGGACGCCGCCATCCATGCCGCACGTACGCGCCTGAGGCCCATCCTGATGACGTCCTTCGCCTTCATCCTGGGCGTTCTGCCCCTGGTGCTGGCGCATGGGGCGGGCGCAGAGATGCGTCAGGCCCTGGGCGCGGCGGTCTTCTTCGGCATGATCGGGGTGACCCTGTTCGGCCTGATCTTCACGCCGGTCTTCTATGTCGTGATGCGTACCCTGGCGGCCCGCCTGCCCGGCTCGCGCAAGAAGAAGACTGACGACATCACCAACGGCGGCCTGCCGCCCCACGACCGGAGCCCGGGTTCGCCCGCACCGGCCAGCCCGCGTCTGGGAGACGCCTGATGATCTCTGTTCCCAACCCCCGGATCCTGACCGCCACCGCGTTCTCAGCCCTCTTGCTGGCATCGTGCGCGGTCGGGCCGAAGGCACCCGACGCCACCCTTCCCCCCCTCGCGTCGGGTGCTTTCGTGGGCTCCACCAGTGCGTCCGTGTCGGCGGCGACGCCCGCGCGCGACGATTGGTGGCGGCTTTACAACGACCCCGTTCTGGACGGCCTGGTCACCCAGGCGCTGACCGAGAACAACGAGCTGGAGGCCGCCGCCGCCAATCTGCGCCGCGTCCGCGCGGCCCTGGGCGAGGCCCGCACCGGCCGTCTGCCGACCACCACGACTTCTGCCAGCTATGCCAACACTCAGCCCTCGGCGGCCAGCGTGCCGGCGGGCACCCTGCCGCCCGGCACGGATGCGCCGGAGGTCGAGACCTATGACGCCGGTCTGGACGTCTCCTACGAGATCGACCTGTTTGGCCGGGTCGGATCGACCATCCGCGCCGCGCGTGCCGATGCGGACGCCGCCGCCGCCGCTTTGGACGTCGTGCGCGTCACGGTCGCAGCGGAAACCGCTCGCGCCTATGCCGATGCCTGTTCGGCCAACGCCCAGATCGACGTGGCCCAGCGCACCATCGAACTGCAGTCCTCGACCGTCGATCTGACTCAGCGCCTGCTGGATGCCGGATCCGGCAACGGTCTGGACACGGCTCGTGCCCGCTCGGCCCTGGAAAGCAGCCGCGCCAGCCTGCCCCCCCTGCGGGCCCAGCGCGACGAGGCCCTGTTCCGCCTGGCCACCCTGACCGGACGCACGCCAGCCGAGGTCAGCGAGGCCGCCCGCGCCTGTGGCCGCCCCCCGCAACTGGCCCAGCCGGTTCCGATCGGCGACGGTGCCGCCCTGCTGGCGCGTCGCCCCGACGTGCGTCAGGCCGAGCGCAACTTGGCCTCTGCCGCCGCCCGCGTGAACGTGGCGACGGCGGACCTGTATCCCCGCATCACGCTCGGCGGATCTCTCGGTGCGACGGCGCTGGATGCCGACGGCCTGGGCGACAGCGAGAATTTCCGCTTCTCGTTCGGCCCCCTGATCAGCTGGTCCTTCCCCAATGTCTTCGCCGCCCGCGCACGGATCGAACAGGCAGATGCGTCCTCGGATGCGGCCCTGGCCACCTTCGACCAGACGGTGCTGACCGCGCTTCAGGAGACCGAGACGGCCTTGGCCAACTATGCCAACGAACTGGACCGCCGCACGGCTCTGCAGGCCGCGCGCGACCAGGCCGCCACCGCCGCCCGCCTGTCACGCCTGCGTTTCGACGCGGGGGCCGACAGCTTCCTGACCGTGCTGGATGCAGAACGCACCCTGGCCGGAGCGGATGCACAGCTGGCGTCGTCGGATGCCTTGGTCACCACCTATCAGATCGCCCTGTTCAAGGCGCTGGCGGGAGGCTGGAGCGAGGGGTGATACGGCTGTTCCTTCTCCCCTTGCGGGAGAAGGGCGTTTAAGCCCGCTTCACCGCCGCCTGTGCCGCTTCTTCCCGCGGCAGCACATGCCGGAAGTGCGTGACCGCCACCGGCCAGGTCTCCAGCAGCCTCCGCGCCAGGGGTGAGCCCGTCTCCTTGGAATGACGACTGACCAGGGCTTGCAGCCGCGACGCCGCCTCGCCCATCACCACGCCCGGCACGACCGAGGCAGTGTTGAAGCGGATGTGGGCGGTGCCTTCAGGATCGTGGACGAAGGCCTCGCCGCCGCTCATGCCGGCACCGAAATTCCAGCCCGTCGTGCCCAGAATGACGACCGCGCCGCCGGTCATGTATTCGCAGCCGTGCGCCCCGCAGCCCTCGACCACCGCCGTGACGCCGGAGTTGCGAACCGCAAACCGCTCGCCCGCCGCACCGGCGGCCAGAAGCGTGCCCGACGTCGCGCCATACAGGCAGGTGTTGCCGATCAGGGCCTGACCCGCCGCCCAGGCCGAGGGGCGCACGATGATCTCGGCCCCCGAAAGGCCCTTGCCGACATAGTCGTTGGCCTCTCCGTCCAGCTCGATGCGCAGGCCCTTCATGCCGAAGGCGGCCAGCGACTGGCCTGCCGCGCCGCGCAGGTTCAGCGTCAGATGGCCGTCAGGCAGGTCGCACCCATAGCGGCGCACGATGTGCGAGGACATCCGAGTGCCGATGGCCCGCTGGGTGTTGGCCACCGCATAGGTCAGCGACATCTTCTCGCGCCGCTCGAGGAACGGCGTGGCGTCGCGCACGATCCGGGCGTCGAGTGCATCGGGCACCGCGTTGAACGGAGCCTCTGGCGAGCGCACATCGCCTTCGCCCACCCGCACCAGCAGGGGGTTCAGATCCAGATCGTCCAGTTGCGCCCCGCCGCGCGAAACCTGCCGCAGCAGGTCCGTCCGGCCCACCGCCTCGTCCAGCGAACGCAGGCCCAGAGAGGCCAGGATTTCGCGCGTCTCCTCTGCGATGAAGGTGAACAGGTTCACCACCTTGTCCGCCGTGCCGGTGAACATGGCGCGCAGCCGTTCGTCCTGGACGCAGACCCCAACAGGACAGGTGTTGGAATGGCACTGGCGCACCATCAGGCAGCCGACGGCGATCAGGCTGGCGGTGCCGATACCGTATTCCTCGGCCCCCAGCATGGCGGCGATGACGACGTCGCGGCCGGTCTTGATGCCACCGTCGGTGCGCAGGCGGACGTGTCCGCGCAGGCCGTTCAGGCTGAGCACCTGATGCGCCTCCGACAGGCCCATCTCCCACGGCATGCCCGCGTGCTTGATCGATCCCAGGGCCGAGGCTCCCGTGCCGCCGTTGTGGCCCGCGACCAGGATGATGTCGGCCTTGGCCTTGGCGACGCCTGCCGCCACTGCCCCGATGCCGGACGAGGCGACCAGCTTGACCGTCACCCGCGTGTCCGGATTGATCTGCTTCAGATCGTAGATCAGCTGGGCCAGGTCCTCGATCGAATAGATGTCGTGGTGCGGCGGCGGGCTGATCA
>NZ_JAEMRO010000091.1 GCF_016463295.1 Brevundimonas sp. | reverse complement strand
CGCTGGACGGCAAGGGCGAAACCGCCCTGGCCCGCCCGACGGCTGACGGCGTGCGCGAGCCGCTGAACCGTCGCGCCACCATCGGCATCAACTTCCGTTGAGCCAAACGGACCGGGGCCCGTCACAAGACAGGCCCCGGCTCCCGGCCTTACCGGCAAGCCGATACACTCTACCCACCGCCCGCCTTCGGAAACGAGGGCGGGCGGTGTCGTTTGGCCGCGGGCGTCAGTCACGGGCGAAACCTTTACGTGGCCCGTGTCGTATAGCGAGATGGACCGGGGTGTTTGCAGGAGCCTGCCCATGCGTAGCCGCTTTTCTACACTGATCATTGTGATGGCCGTGGCGGCCTGCTCGCCCGGCGAGCAAGCGCAAAGCGCACCGACGGCAGCATCCGCCCAGGCGAACGACAGCGGGCGTCGCGAAGTCGCGGTCTTTGCCGGTGGCTGCTTCTGGTCGGTTGAAGCCAATTTCGAGGCCATGCCCGGCGTCATATCCGCCGTCTCGGGTTTTGCGGGCGGGCGCGTCGCCAATCCCAGCTATGAACAGGTGGTGCGCGGCGGCACAGGCCATCTGGAGGCAGTACAGGTTACCTTCGACCCGGCCCGCATCAGCTATCGCCAGTTGGTCGATCGATTCTGGCGCACCATTGATCCGACCGATCCGGACGGCCAGTTCTGCGATCAGGGGGCCAGCTATGCCACCGCCGTGTTCGCCACCGCAGCCCAGAAGCCGGTGGCCGAGGCGTCGCGGCGATCTGCCGTGCAGGCGCTGGGCACTGCGCGCTTCACCACACCTGTCCGCGATGCAGCCCGCTTCTGGCCCGCAGAAGCCTATCACCAGGATTTCGCGCGCCTGAATCCGGCGCGATATGGGGGCTATACCCGCTTCTGTGGCCGCGCTGCACGTCTGCGAGCGGTCTGGGGGTCCCCAACCCGTTAGTCATCCACAGAAGTGTGTCCCTGAGGCCACCGCAAACCGTCGTCATATCACTGTCACACGACTGTCGTCCCAGCTTCCCATCCGGGTCCTAGAGGGGGCTTGATATCGACTGGCCGTTCAGCGGTCCGCGGGCGCTTTCGCCCAAGCCATCTGGGGATAGATGATAATGACGAACCGCAAACGCGTGTTCTGGGCGACGACCGCCCTCTTTAGCGGCCTGCTTATGGCCGGTGCCGCCTCGGCGCAATCGACCGGTTCGGACACGACCGAAGCCACGGAACTGAGCGAAGTCGTGTCGACGGGTACGCGCGGTCCGCGCAACATCGACGGCCTGGCGACCGCCGAGACGGTGTCGAAGACCCGTAACACGATCACGCAGGAATTCATCGCGACCCAGACGCCGGGTCAGACCATCCTGCAGACGCTGAACCTGACGCCGGGCCTCAGCTTCACCAACACCGATTCCTACGGCTCGTCGGGCGGCAACATCCGTCTGCGCGGCTTCGACGGCAACCGCGTCTCGCTGACGTTCGACGGCATCCCGCTGAACGACACCGGCAACTATGCCTCCTACACCAACCAGCAACTGGATCCGGAACTGATCGAGCGCGCCTCGGTCAACACCGGCTCGACCGACGTCGACAGCCCGACCGCTGCAGCCACGGGCGGCACCATCAACTACCAGACCCTGCGCCCCACGACCGACTTTGGTGGCTGGGCTCAGGCGTCCTTCGGTGACTTCGACTATCGCCGCTTCATGGTCCTGCTGAACTCGGGCGAGTTCGGTCCGTGGGGCACCTCGGCCTGGTTCGCCGTCTCCAAGACCGACTACGACAAGTTCAAGGGCCGCGGCGACCTGCAGAAGACTCAGTTCAACGCCCGTATCTATCAGCCCCTGGGCGACAACGGCGACTTCCTGTCGCTGGCCGGTCACTGGAACGAAAACCGCAACAACAACTACCTCGGCCCGAACCTCGGCACCGCGACCGGCTCGATCCTGCCGCAAGTCGAGACCGACCCGCGCGGCTGGGACATCGACTTCGACACGACCTACATCGCCCCCACCTTCCGTAACGGCGTGGCAGACAACGATGCGAACGGCTCCAACTACTGGGGCCTGCGCGTCAACCCGTCGAACACGGGCAACATCCGTGGTCAGTCGCGCTTCACCCTGACCGAAGGTCTGGTCCTGACGGTCGATCCTTCGTTCCAGTACACCCTGGCTAACGGCGGAACGCAGCAGGCAGTGCTGTTCGAGCAGGACGCCCTGCTCCGTGGCACCTTCGCGACAGGTGGTGTTGATCTGAACGGCGACGGTGACGTTCTTGACCGTGTCCGCGTCATGACGCCGTCGAACACCAACACCCACCGCTATGGCCTGAACGCCTCGCTGATCTGGGATCTGGACGACAATCACCGCCTGCGCGCCGCCTATGCGCTGGACTACGGTCGTCACCGCCAGACCGGCCTGTATGGTCGCGTGAACTTCTCGAACCCGACCGACCCTCGCTTCGTCGACTGGTTCGGCGGCCGGAACATCCTCGAGAACCGCATCGTCAACCGTAACGGCTACGAGCTCCGCTCGCGTGATCGCCTGTCGATCGCCGAACTGAACCAGTTCTCGGTTGAGTATCGCGGCCAGTTCATGGACGATGCTCTGACGATCAACATCGGCGTCCGGGCCCCGTTCTTCAGCCGTGACCTCAACCAGTACTGCTTCACGCAGAACTCGTCGTCGAACGTACGTTGCACCAGCGAAACGCCCACAGTCGTTGCCGGAACAGGCGGTAACGTAGTGTTCCCAGGCAGCGCCACCCAGTATATCGCGCCCTATTCGCGCAATGTGAAGTACGACGACATCCTGCCGAACCTGGGGGCTTCGTACCGCTGGGGTGATGGTCACTCTGTCTATGTCAGCTATGCAGAAACCCTGTCGGCCCCGCGTACGGACAGCCTTTACGGCATCCGCCGCTTCGCTGACGGCACGATCGGCAACCCGACGGTTCAGCCTGAAAATGCCCAGAACTTCGACCTGGGCTATCGCTATTCCAACCCGACCCTGGTCGGCACCGTCTCGGTGTTCGCCAACAACGAAGAGAACCGCATCGTCAGTTCCTTCGACGACGACTTGGGCCAGTTCGTCGACCGTAACGTCGGTTCGGTCGAGCGTATCGGTGCCGAAGGCTCCATCGGCTGGTCGCCGGTCGAGGCCTTGAGCCTGTATGCCTCGGCCACCTGGATGAGCACCGAAGTGCAGGACGACTACGTCAACAACACCGTTGGCGGCGTTCCGCAGATCGTTGCCACCAAGGGCAAGGAACTGGTCGAAACTCCGGAATGGATGCTGTCGGCTCGCGCGAGCTACCAGTTCACCCCGTATCTGGAAGCCGGCATTCAGGCCAAATACACCGGCGAACGCTGGGTGACCGACGTCAACGACTTCAAGGTTGACGCCTTCACCACCGTCGACGCCAACGTCCGCTTCGACCTGGCGCAGTTCGGCTACGAAGGTACGTTCATCCAGGTGAACGCCGACAACATCTTCGACGAGCAGTACTACGCCAACCTGGGCACGCGCGCCTCGGCTACGCCGGGCACGCCCGGCTTCAGCCAGCCCTTCGCTTCGGTCGGCGCTCCGCGCACGATCTCGGCGACCCTGCGGGTGGCTTTCTAAGCCAGTCTCGAACTGACTGAACGATCAGAGGCGGTCCGGAAACGGGCCGCCTCTTTTCTTTGCGCGGATGCTTGGGAAGAGATCGCGGGCAGACGGCGCGAGTTGAAGTCGTGCTCTGCGGTGTCTATCTGGCGCAGTCCGCATGCGGCCCGCCTGCAGACGTTCCAAGGATCAGCCCTCGCCATGACCCAAGCCCCCATCCCCGCCGAATGGGCTCCGCACCGGGCCATGTGGGTCGGCTGGCCCAGCCGGGAGGAATACTGGCCGGGCAATCTGGAGGACGCTCGGGACGAGGTGGAAGCGCTTGTGTGCGCTCTGACCGGACCGGGGCGCGAGCAGGTCAAGCTGATGGTCGGGGCCCCCGAGGTCTATACCGAGACCCGGGCGCGGTTCTCGAACGTCGCCGGTGTCGAGGTCATCGACGGCCTGTTCGGCGACATCTGGCTGAGGGACACCGGCCCGATTTTCAAAGCTGGCTCAGCTCGCGCGGCCGCCTTCCAGTTCAACGGCTGGGGCGGCGAGTTCGTGATGGAGCACGACGACACCGTCGCGACCCAGATCGGGGCGATATCAGGCGTCCCGCTCGACCACAATGCCTTCGTCCTAGAGGGCGGCGCGTTGGACCATGATGGGCAGGGGACGATCCTGACGACGCGCCAGTGCCTGCTGAACCGCAACCGCAATACCGACTGGACCGAGGCCAAGGCCGAGGCGGCGCTGGCCGAGGCAATCGGGGCCCGCAAGGTGCTGTGGCTCGGCGACGGCCTGTTGAACGATCATACCGACGGGCACGTGGACAATCTGGCCCGGTTCGTCGCGCCGGGCGTGGTGGCTCACCCCGTCGCCTGGGGTCGCGGTGATCCCAATGACGACGTCTATGCCGATCTGGCGCGGACGCTGTCGACCATGACGGATGCCGAAGGTCGGCCGATCCGCCTGCTGCCCCTGCCTTCGCCCGGTTTCGTCGCCGATGCCGACGGGCGCCCTGTGCCTGCCAGCCACATGAACTTCCTGATCGCCAACGGCGCGGTGATCGTGCCGACCTATGGCGACGACCGCGCGGCCGATCTGGCCTGCCAGGGCCTGGCCACCGTCTTTCCGGACCGCAAGATCATCCCCCTGCCGTCGATCCACATCCTGACCGGCGGCGGATCCTTCCACTGCATCTCCCAGCAGGAGCCCGCCTGATGCCCCGCACGATTTCCGTCGCCGCCATCCAGACGTCCTATGGCACGGACATGCAGGCGAATATCGACAAGACCATCGGCCTGATCCGCGAGGCCGCGTCCCGGGGGGCACAGGTCATCCTGCCCAGCGAACTGTTCCAAGGCCCATACTTCTGCGTGTCGCAGGAGGAGCACTGGTTCGCGACCGCCCATCCCTGGCGCGACCATCCGGCGGTGGTCCAGCTGCAGCCCGTGGCAAAGGAACTCGGCGTCGCCATCCCCGTCTCGATCTTCGAGAAGGAAGGGCATCACTACTTCAACTCGCTGGTCATGATCGATGCCGACGGCGAGGCTCTGGGCGTCTATCGCAAGAGCCACATCCCCGACGGCCCGGGCTATCAGGAAAAATACTACTTCCGGCCCGGTGACACGGGCTTCAAGGTCTGGAAGACGCGCTTCGGCCGGATCGGCGTCGGCATCTGCTGGGACCAGTGGTATCCGGAATCGGCCCGGGCCATGGCCCTGTTGGGGGCCGACATCCTGATGTATCCGACCGCGATCGGCTCGGAGCCCCAGGACGAAAGCCTGGACACCGCCCTGCCCTGGCAGCGGGCCATGCAGGGCCATGCGGTCTCGAATGTGACGCCCGTGGTCGCGGCCAATCGCATCGGCCACGAGACGGTGACCGAGGTGGGTCAGACCTTCTACGGTCACTCATTCATCGCCGATCACCGTGGTGATCTGGTCGAGCAACTGAAGGATGAGGAGGGCGTGCTGGTGCACACCTTCGATCTCGATTTTCTGGATCAGTACCGCGCCGCCTGGGGCTTTTTCCGCGATCGTCGGCCAGAGCTGTACGGAGCCTTGGCCAGCCCGCGCCCGGCCTGAGCGAGAACGATGGGTCAGTCCGCCATAATCGCCCTGCCTTGCGTCAGGGCCAGGCGTTCAGAGGCGCAGCTCGGATTGGTCGCGCCCTCGGCACGTGCCGAGGCAATCTCCAGCCGGGCCGCTGCCAGATCGGTCGCAAACTCCGGCTGGGACGCTGCGGCGTCGTAAAGCGCCTCGCCTAGCGCCGCGCCCGCTTGAACGTCCGAGAGCCAGTTGGTGGCGCAGATCGCGCGGCTCAGGCCGATCTCTCGGCCCATCTGACGCGACGCCTCTGCCCGATCAGGAGCCAGGTCGGCGAACAGCGCCCCATAGGCGGCCCCCGCCACAGCTCCCGCCGCCGGATAGGATGTGGGTGACTTGCGAGTGGCCTCATTCAAGCGCTGACACGCGCGTCGCGCCGGGTCGGCGGCCAGCGGGCGGAGGCGCGGATGGCGCGCGACGAGATCCACCGTCAGTCGCTCGGAGTCCGCCAGTAATCGGCCCATCAGCCGGTTCAAGGCCGGGCGAGGCTTTGCCGCCAACCGGGTTCCCAGCAGGCAGTCGAAATGCTGGGCCGCCTCGGGGGGGCGCAGTTCGGCATGAGCTGTGGCCATCCACCAGCGGTCCGTGTCTTCCAATGTGCGTAACCGCTCGGACAGGGCCACATCCTGCGCCTGCTCCGTGCCAGTGAGCGCAGGAG
Organism: Brevundimonas sp.; assembly: GCF_016463295.1. Taxonomy (GTDB): domain Bacteria; phylum Pseudomonadota; class Alphaproteobacteria; order Caulobacterales; family Caulobacteraceae; genus Brevundimonas. The sequence continues at coordinate 1,139 of NZ_JAEMRO010000091.1, read as the reverse complement.
GTTGAGGCACGGCTGCGACCAGCTCCGCCAACTGCGCGGAAGCAAGATAGCCCGGGACGACCTCGGGCGGGCCGAACGTGGTCGTGGCGCAGCCCGCCAGCCAGACCGCACCGATCAACGGTGTCGCCAGTCGGGCGGCCGCCAGCCTCACCGTCCGGAAGACCAGTCCAGCTGAACATTGGTCAGGCCATCTTCGCCCGGCGAAGCCACCACACTGAGGAGCTTGCCGGCTCCGTTGGCGCCGTCGCCGGCGGAATAGGCACTGGCCCCGCCCTGGTTCATGGAGGCGATGGTGTTCAGGCCAGACGCCTCGGCCCGCGCGCGATAGAAGTTTACGACCGCCTCTGGCGTATCCGGCGTCGTGAACTTGAGGATCCCGCCAGGTCCGCTCGGGCCGCGCGCGAGCGTCGCTGGGCCGACAAGCGTGGCATCGGGATAGAGAACGGCAAAGACGGGCGCGTCAGGGGCCGCGAGCTCGGCATTGGCCACGCCGACGTCTGCCCCGGCAGCGGCAGTAGATCCGGAAGTGTCAGCGGGTGCGGCAGCCTCGACATCGGCCGTGGCCTCGGTGGGCGCGTCATCGCCGCATGCCGCCAGAATCCCGCCTGCGCCGATCAGGGTCGACATCAACGCGCCGACCGCGAATATGCGCTTCATTCCTCATCGTCCCTATGATCTGTAATCGTTACCTCCACCGTGCCGGATGGGCGCGGCGGCGGCAAGGCAGCTTGGCGTTCGTGCGGTGGCGAGGCCTAAACAGTGCAGCGACTGTGCTCAGCCGGTCGCAGCGTCCGCTTCCTGCTTGGCCGATGGGTCGTCGCCGGTGTTGTTCACCGGGTCCGGATCGGCGTTGCGGCTGGCGTTGCTCTCTGCAGAGGCCTGACCCTGGTTCGCCAAGGCCTTGTTGATCGTGTCGGAGTCGGGGTCGTCGTCCGAACCCGATGCCGCCCCGCCCTGCAATGAACCCGCGCGTGTGTCAGACCCCGAGTCCGTACCGGACAGCGCCCGGTCGAGCGCATCGCGCATGCCGTCCGGTGTCCGGCCCAGATCGGGCTTTTCGCCCATCGCGTCGGCCTCGATGGCGTCGTGGGTCTGGGTCTTGGGGTCGGGCTCTTGATCGCTCATCACGCGCGCTCCTT
>NZ_JAEMRO010000090.1 GCF_016463295.1 Brevundimonas sp. | reverse complement strand
TGCGCGAGACCCTGGGCGGCACCTGCCTGAACGTCGGCTGCATGCCGTCCAAGGCGATGCTGCATGCGTCCGAGCTGTTTGAGGCGGCGACTAAGGAGTTTCCCACCCTCGGCATCGAGATCGGCACGCCGAAGATCAACGTCGACCAGTTGCAGAAGCAGAAGCAGGACAGCGTCACGGCCCTGACCAAGGGCATCGAATTCCTGTTCAAGAAGAACAAGGCCGACTGGATCAAGGGGAAAGGCCGGATCACAGGCCCCGGTCAAGTCGAGGTCGAGGCCGCCGATGGGACCAAGACGACCCTGACCGCCAAGGACATCGTCATCGCCACGGGCTCGGAGCCGACGCCGCTGCCGGGCGTGGACTTCATCGAGGGCAAGGTGGTCGATTCTACCGGAGCCTTGGCCCTGCCCGCAGTGCCCAGGACCATGATCGTGGTCGGGGCCGGCATCATCGGGCTGGAGCTGGGTTCGGTGTGGCGCCGTCTGGGCGCGCAGGTGACGGTGGTCGAATATCTGCCACGCATCACGCCGGGCATGGACTCGGACGTCGCCACCGCCTTCCAGCGCGTGCTGACCAAACAGGGCATGACTTTCAAGCTGGGCTCCAAGGTCACGGCGGCCAAGTCGGTCAAGGACGGGGTCGAACTGACCGTCGAACCGGCGGCGGGCGGAGAGGCCGAAACGCTGAAGGCCGATGTCGTCCTGGTCGCCATCGGGCGGCGTCCCTACACGCAGGGCCTGGGTCTGGAGACGGTCGGGATCGAGCCGGACAAGCGCGGCTTCGTCACCCAGGATCACCTGAAGACCGGGGCCAAGGGCGTCTGGGTCATCGGCGACGTGACCAGCGGCCCCATGCTGGCGCACAAGGCCGAGGAAGACGCCGTCGCGGTGATCGAGCTGATCGCGGGCAAGGCGGGTCACGTCGACTACGACATGGTCCCCAGCGTGGTCTACACCTTCCCCGAGGTCGCCTGGGTCGGCAAGACCGAGGATCAGCTGAAGGCTGGCGGCATCGCCTACAAGGTCGGCAAATTCCCCTTCACCGCCAACAGCCGCGCCAAGATCAACCACGAGACCGACGGCTATGCTAAGGTCCTGGCCGATGCGACGACAGACCGGATCCTGGGCGTCCACATCATGGGTCCGCAGGCCGGGGAAATGATCCACGAGGCCTGCGTCGCCATGGCTTTCGGCGGGGCGTCCGAGGACATCGCCCGCATCTGCCACGCCCACCCGACCCGCTCCGAAGCCGTCAAACAGGCGGCCATGGGCGTCGAGGGCTGGACCATGCAGGCCTGATCGATGGATTTGGGGCTGAGCGGCAAGCGCGCCCTGATCTGCGGCGGCTCCAGCGGGCTGGGACGGGCCGTGGCGACGGCGCTGGTGGCTGAAGGCGCGCATGTCGCCCTGCTGTCGCGCGATGTCGCGAAGCTGCAGGCTGTGGCGGACGATCTGAACGCGATGGGGCCAGGCCGGGCCGTCATCGCGCCGGCCGACCTGGCGGATCACGCGTCGCTGCTGGCCGCTGTGGATGTGGCCGAGGCGGCGTTGGGCGGGCCGATCGAAATATTGCTGAACAACACCGGCGGGCCGCCGCCGTCGGGGGTGTCGGGGCTGGAGCCCGACCTGTGGCGGACGCAGTTCGAGGCGATGGTACTGTCCATCTTCCGCCTGACCGACCGGGTCCTGCCCGGGATGAAGGCCATGGGTTGGGGCCGTATCCTGAACGTGGCGTCGATCACCGTGGTCGAGCCTGTGGCGTCGCTGGGGGTGTCCAACACCCTGCGCGCCTCGGTCGCGGCCTGGGCCAAGACTCTGGCGGGTGAGGTCGCGCCGCACGGAATCACGGTCAACACCCTGCTGCCCGGCCGCATCGATACGCCGCGCATTGAACGGCTGGATGCGGCTAGAGCGGCCGCCCACGGCATCACGCCCGAGCAGGCCCGGGCCGAGGCCACGGCCGGCATTCCCGTCGGTCGCCTGGGTACGCCGGAGGAGTTCGGCGCGGTCGCCGCCTTTCTGGCCAGCCCGCAGGCGGCCTATGTCACCGGGTCGCTGATCCGGCTGGACGGCGGGGCGGTCAAGGCGATCTGACCGACGTCAGACCGATGCGAGATCGTCCAGTGTCGAAAGCGACGGCGGCCGAAGTCCGTCAAACGCCACGCTGTTGCGGGCGAAATCGATCACGACCCGCCGGAACCGGCCCAGCAGATCGGCACCGATCAGCAGGGCGGGGCGATCCGAGAGGTGGAGCGCCCTGAAGCAGTGCATGTCGGCGAACAGCAGAGTCGTCTGTCCCAGCCGGTGTGCGCCCAACCGCAGATCCGCCACACGGGCCATAGTGGCCTGAACGCTGTGACCCGTGACGCCGAACACTGGGATGTCGCGGCTGGCCACCAGACCGTCCAGACGGCGTGCCCGGATGGCCTCCATCAACGCAGGATTGCCGATCGAATACTGCGCCCCGCTGTCGACGAACGCGACCGCGGGCTGGCCGCTGATCCGCAGGTCGGTGATGATCAGCTGACCCAGTCGGCCACGCGTGGTCCGCAAGCCCTCGCGGCTCAGCCGCGTGCCGACCCGCTCCGTGCCGCCGCTGATGATCCGCATCGTCTCGCGCTGCAGACTGGCGGTCCTGCGCTCGGTGTCGAAGCCCAGTTTGAACCGTCCGAGAATGTCCAGGCCGATCAGGCCATCGGCCCCCAGCTGATCGCGCGGCAGAACGGGACTGTGCAGATTGCGCGCCGTCATCCCCTGCAAAGTCAGACGCCCGACGCCCACACCGGGGGTCACGGTCGCGGCGGCGATCCCGTGAACCATCAGGGATTCTCGCAACGGCAAGGCCAGTTGCCGGGCCAGGGTGTCGGACACGGCGGTGGACACCGAGCCTGTGTCGATGACGAAGCTGAAGGGACCTGTCCCATTGATCGAGACCTGGGTCGCCACCCGGGTGAACAGATTCCGGGTCAGCTGGATATCGTCGAGTCCGGCCTCGGTGACCGGGTCGGATGAAAGCGGTTCGGCATGAGCTCGCCCGGCCAACAGCACGCCCCCTGCACCCAGCAGCAGAGTTCGCCGATCCACACATGAGATGCCGGTTCGCATCGATACCGCCCTCCCGAAGCGGTGATTTATGCGAATGATGCGCCTGTATTGCCGATCTGGCGAGTCCGGCGATGTACCGGGTCAGGCGCGGGGATGGGCCTGCGCATAGGCGGACAGCAGGTGGGCGGCGTCCACCGCCGTATATTTCTGCGTCGTGGACAGGCTGGCGTGGCCCAGCAGTTCCTGGATGGAGCGCAGGTCCGCCCCGGCCCCCAGCAAATGGGTGGCGAAGCTGTGGCGCAGGGCGTGCGGCGTGGCGCTGGCGGGCAGGCCGAGACGACCGCGCAGATGCTGGACGGTGGCCTGGACGTGACGAGGGCTCAGGGGGCCGCCACGGCGGGCGCGGAACAGGGGCTCGTCCGGCGACAGGGCAAACGGCAACAGCGCCAGATAGTCGTCAACGGCCTCGCGGACGGCGGGCAGGACCGGGGCGATCCGGGTCCTGCCGCCCTTGCCGGTGATACGCAGCGTCTCGCCCAGCGGGGCATCGGCCCGGATCAGGGACAGGCCCTCGGAAATGCGCAGGCCGCAGCCGTAGAGCAGGGTCAGGACCGCGCGGTCGCGAGCCGCCTCCCAGGGCGCGGCATCGGGATCGGTTTGCGATTCCGCCAGCAGGCCGCGCGCCTGATCCTCGCTGACCGGGCGAGGGAGGGACGGCTTGATGCGAGGCCCGCGGACCAGCGTCAGCTGGGGCGCAGGCGTGGCGCAGCGGCGGTCCAGAAAGCCGTGAAAGGCGCGGATGGCCGACAGGGTCTGGCTGATGGAACGGGCGGCGAGGCCGGAGCGATCGGAGCCATCCCCGGCGCGGCGCTCGGCCAGATGGGCGCGGACCTCGGCGGCGCTGACGGTGCCCAGATCGGCCAGCGACAGGCTCTCGCCGCGATGCCGCTCCAGAAAGGCGACATACAGTCGCCCGATATGGCCATAGGCTTCCAGCGTCCGAGACGACAGGCGGCGCTCGTGCGCCAGATGCTCCAGCCAGGCCGACAGAGCGTCGGAGGCCGTCATCCCAGCAGGGGCCAGCGCTCGGCGGTGCGTTCGACCACACGGGCGATGAAGGCCACCAGCTCGCAGCCCATGGTGGCGGTGAAGCCGTCTTCTTCGGGCGAGCCGAAAGCGCACAGGGCGGGACGGGCGGTCGTCTCGGCGCCCGGAAACTGCGGGGCCATGCGGATCAGGGCGACGGAGCGGACCTGGTCCTCGGATGCGCCGAACAGGTTCAGCCCGTCGAAGTTGGGACCCAGCCAGGTCAGGCCGTGCTCGCCCAGCAGGCCGTCGACGCGATCCTCGTCCAGGGCACGCCAGCCGAAGGGCACGGGGCCGGGCTTTTCGAGCGCCACGGCGGCGCCGCTCAGACCGAACCGTCCCTGGGCCACCGCATCGAGGCGTCGGGCCAGATCGGACAGGTTGCGCGCCTCCAGGAGATCGAGCGCCGCGACATGGGTCTGGGTCTGGGCGGCGAAGTTTGCGCGCGCGATGGATTCGATGCGTTTGCGCGCATCCGCCTCGCGCTCGGCGACCTCTTCCAGCCGGGTCAGGGCGGCGCGACCGAACTCCACGACATTGCGACCGTGGGGCTTCAGCCCGACCTCTTCCAGCAGGGATCGGTCGTCCAGCAGGATCTGCGGATACGCCTGCAACCACGCGCGGATTTCCGGCCAGTGCGGACCGGTGTCTTCGGTCGGGAGGTCAGGCAATACGCTCACAGACCTCTCCTCGGAGGCAGGCTACAGGATCGACTGACCGGTCTTGCCCCAGTCCGCCAGGAAGGCATCAAGCCCCTTGTCGGTTAACGGGTGCTTGACCAAGGCCTTGAAAGTGTCGTCCGGCAGGGTCGCGGCATCCGCTCCGGCGATGGCGGCGGCCGAGACATGGCCCGGATTGCGCAGGGAGGCGGCCAGGATTTCCGTCTCGAATCCGTGGGTGTCGTAGAGCACCCGGATCTCTTCCAGCAGGCCGATGCCGTCGGCGCCGTGATCCTCGAGCCGCCCGACGAAGGGCGAGACGAAGGTGGCACCGGCCTTGGCGGCCAGCATGGCCTGGGCGGCGGAGAAGCACAGGGTGACGTTGGTCTTGATGCCCTTGTCGGAGAAGTTGCGCGCCGCGCGCAGCCCGTCCCAGGTCAGGGGCAGCTTGACCACGACATTGGGCGCGATGGCGGCCAGCTTGTCGCCTTCCTTGACCATGGTCTCATAGTCGGTCGCCACGGCCTCTGCGGAAATCGGCCCCTCGACCAGGCCGCAGATTTCGGCGATGACCTCTGCGATGTTGCGACCGGATTTGGCGATCAGCGAAGGATTGGTGGTGACGCCGTCCACCATGCCGGTGGGGACCATGTCCTTGATGACGGCGACGTCGGCTGTGTCGAGAAAGAGTTTCATGGGGTGGGTGTTTAGCGGCGGAAGGTCGAGAGCGCGAGCCTCTTTCACCTCCCCATGCGTGGGGAGGTGGCGCGGCGCGTCTTCGCGCCGTGACGGAGGGGGCGGCGCTGGTGTCGGCCCCTGGTCTGCCAATCCTCATCGGCTGGAGTCTCCCCCTCCACCCCGCTTCGCGCGGTCCCCCTCCCCATCTGCGATGGGGAGGTGAGGGCGGTGAAAGTCGCCTCCGTCCTCATTCCCCTGCCGGTGCCCGAGGCCTTCGATTACGAGGTGCCGGAGGGCATCGACGTCGTGCGTGGCGATCAGGTGGCGGTGCCGTTGGGGCCGCGGCTGATGCGCGGCATCGTGGTCGAGGCGCGGGAGACGACCGGGTCGAACCGGCGACTGAAGGCCATCGATCATCGGCTGGACGATCCGCGCCTGCCCGAACGCACGGTGGACTTCGTCGAATGGGCCGGGCGCTGGACGCTGAGCGCGCCGGGCGAGATGGCAGCGACGGCCCTGAAGGGCCTGCGCGCGCCCAGACCCCGGCCCGAGCGACGGGTGCGGCGGGTCGGCGAGCGCATGCCGGCCCGGCCCACAGCGGCGCGGACGGCGGTTCTGGAAGCGCTAGGCCAGCGGGCCGTGCCGGGAGCCGATCTGGCTCGGGCGGTCGGCGTATCGTCCAGCGTCATCAAGGGGCTGGTCGACGAAGGGGTGCTGGAGGTCGTGGAGATCGAGGCCGTCGCCGCTTTCGACGCCCCCGATCCCGACCATGCGCCGTCCGATCTGAACGCGGACCAGGCGGCGGCGGCGCGGGCCATCGGGGATGCGGTCACGCGCGGCGGGTTCGCGCCCTTCCTGCTGGACGGCATCACGGGGTCGGGCAAGACCGAGGCCTATCTGGAGGCGGCGGCGCAGGCGCTGAAGGCCGATCCAACCGCGCAGATCCTGATCCTGCTGCCAGAAATCGCCCTGACCCAGGCCCTGATCGAGCGGATCACGGCCCGGTTCGGCACCGCGCCCGCCGAATGGCATTCCGGGGTGGCCCCGCCGCGTCGGCGTCAGGTCTGGGAGGCGGTGGTCGCCGGGCGCTGCAACATCGTGGTGGGCGCGCGCTCGGCCTTGTTCCTGCCTTTCGTCAATCTGCGACTGCTGGTCGTGGACGAGGAGCACGACGGCTCGTTCAAACAGGATGAGGGCCTGATCTATCACGGGCGCGACCTGGCCGTGGCGCGGGCGCGGATCGAGGGGGCGACTGTGGTTCTGGCCTCGGCCACGCCGTCGCTGGAGACGCTGTGGAATGCGCGGCAGCGGCGTTATGGCTGGCTGAGGCTGGAGCGGCGGCACGGCGCGGCGGTCCTGCCCGACATCGCCCTGCTGGATCTGCGCGCCTCTCCGCCCGACCCCCAGACCTGGCTGTCCGCGCCCTTGCGCGAGGCGCTGGGCGAGACCTTTGCGCGCGGCGAGCAGAGCCTGCTGTTCCTGAACCGGCGGGGCTATGCGCCTGTGGTGCTTTGCCGGGTCTGCGGGCACCGGATGACGGCACCGGACACCGACAGCTGGCTGGTCGAGCATCGCTACACCGGGCGGCTGATCTGCCACCTGACCGGCTTTTCGATGATGCGGCCCAAGACCTGTCCGTCCTGCGGGGCGGAGGACAGCCTCGTCTCCGTCGGGCCGGGCGTCGAGCGGGTCGAAGAGGAGGTGCGCCAGCTGTTCCCGCAGGCGCGGACAGCGGTGTTCAGTTCCGACACCACGCCGGACGCGCGCTCGGCGCGTGCCCTGATCCAAGCCATGCAGGACGGCCAGATCGACATCCTTGTGGCCACGCAAGCGGCGGCCAAGGGGCACAACTTTCCCAATCTGACGCTGGTGGGAGTGGTGGATGCCGACCTCGGCCTGCGCGGCGGTGACCTGCGTGCGGCGGAGCGGACGTTCCAGCTGCTCAGCCAGGCGACGGGCCGGGCGGGCCGGGCCGACAAGCCGGGGCGGGCTTTGCTACAGACCTGGACGCCCGAGCATCCGGTGCTGATGGCCCTGGCCGCCGCCGACCCGACGCACTAAGTCG
>NZ_JAEMRO010000089.1 GCF_016463295.1 Brevundimonas sp. | reverse complement strand
ACTGGATCTGTATCCCCAGCACCGCCGCCACCCGCCCCAGCCACAGCAGGCGGAAGTCGCGGATGGCCCAGGGGCTGGACGGTTCGCCGGGGGGCGGTGGAGGCTGGACGGGCTCGGTCGTTTCGATGGTCTCGGTCACGTGCGGCGATCGACTTTCGGAAAGGGGGTGCCGTCGCGGCGCAGAAAGACGTCCTGCCGGAACACCATGTCGATGTCTGGATAGTCGCCGTTGTCGCCGCCCGGCACGCGGCTACCGACCTCCAGCAGAACGGCCTCGGCGCCGGATCGGTTCTCGATCTTGTGGCCGTTGGGCACCCCGGCCTTAAAGCCCGCACAGTCGCCGGCGCGCAGGACGGTTTCGCCCTCATCCTCGACGAGCACGACCTCGCCGGAGACGACCCAGACGAACTCGTCCTCGCCCTCGTGCCAGTGTCGCTGGCTGGACCAGGCCCCATCCGGCAGCCGCAGCAGATTGACCCCGAATTGATCCAGCCCGACGGCGTCGCCCAGACGCCAGCGGCGGCGCGGCTTGCACGGCGCGGCGAACGCTTCGGGATAGCCGGTGCCATGGCCGGTGGGTGCGGCATCGATGTCGATCTTGGGCATGATGACGCTCTTTGCGCGGGTCGGGGCTTTGCGTAAAGCTTGGCTCCATGAACGCCCCATCACATCCGGTTATCGATCCTGTCGAACTGACGCGGGACCTGATCCGCATTCCCTCGGTAACCCCCGCCGATGAAGGCGCGATGGATGTGCTGGAGCGGGCGCTGACGGGTCTCGGCTTCACCTGCCGCCGCATGGTGTTCGAGGGGCCGACGGGCGTGGGCCCGGATGCGCGGATCGAGAACGTGTATGCCCGACGCGGCACGGCCTCGCCCAATCTGTGCTTCGCCGGTCATACCGATGTGGTCCCGACGGGGCGCGTCGAGGCCTGGTCGTCCGATCCCTTTGCCGCCGAGGTGAAGGACGGCGTCCTGTACGGACGTGGGGCGGTGGACATGAAGGGCGGCATCGCGGCCTGGACGGCGGCCGTGTCGCGGGTGCTGGCCGCAGGAGAGCCGGACGGCTCGCTATCCTTCCTGATCACCGGCGACGAGGAAGGCCCGGCCCTGCACGGCACCAAGCGGGTGGTCGAGGCCCTGATGGCCGAGGGCGAGGTCATCGACGCCTGCGTGGTCGGAGAGCCGTCCTCGCAACAGGCCCTGGGCGACATGATCAAGGTCGGGCGCCGCGGCTCGCTGAACACCTGGATCACCGTCCACGGCAAACAGGGGCACGTCGCCTATCCGGACCGGGCGGCCAATCCTGCGCCTGTGATGGCGCGTCTGCTGGCCCGGCTGGCGGACCACGAACTGGATCAGGGCTATGAGGCCTTTCAGCCCTCGAACCTGGAAATCACCACCATCGACATCGGCAACCCGGCCACCAACATCATCCCGTCAGAGGCGAAGGCGCGGCTGAACATCCGCTTCAACCCGACCCACACCGGCGACGATCTGATCGCCTGGCTGAACAGCGTGGCGGGCGAGGCGCAGGCCGACAGTGGCCTGCGGATCGAGCTGGAGCATCTGTGTTCGGGCAACGCCTTCCTGACCCCCGCCGGCGACTTCGTCACGGCGGTGCAGGAGGCGGTGGAGGCCGAGACCGGTCGCCGCCCCGTCGCCTCGACCACCGGCGGCACCTCCGACGCCCGCTTCATCCGCGCCATGTGTCCGGTGCTGGAGCTGGGCCTGGTCGGCCAGACCATGCACCAGGTCGACGAGCGCGTGCCCGTCGCCGAGCTGGAGGCGCTGACGGATGTCTATGAGCGGGTGATCGGGGCCGTCATGGCCCGCCTGGCTAGCTGAACCAGCTGAGGACCAGAAGGGCCGCGCCGAAGACCGCCGCGAAGGAGAGGCAGAAGAAGATGGCCTCGCGCATGCGACCACCCCCACTTTGGCGCTGCATCGGCGGCAGATTGACGGGGAGCTGGCGCATTCCTGTGATCCCGGGCCGCAATCGGCCCCTCGATCCGCGAGATTGCGCTCACAAGGTTTTCAGCGGGTTGATGAATATGGTTTCCCGGTCATGAGCGCTCCAGGAACCGCAGGGCCGTAAGGACATGGGCCTTTACGCCCACCGGCAGCACGGCCTCATTGACATCGAAACTGGGCGAATGGTTCGGCGGCGATGTCGCCGGATCGACGCCGTCGGCGCTGCCGCCCAGGTGGTAGAAGACCCCCGGCACTTCCTGCGACAGATAGCTGAAATCCTCCGCCACGGTGGTCTCGGGGCTGGCCGGATTGACGTTGCCTGAACCAGCCGCCTCTTCCAGCACGGGGGCCAGCCAGGCGGACAGTTCCTCGTTGTTGAAGACCAGGGCCGCGTTCTGGCGCACGGAAAACTCGGCGGTCGCGCCGTAGGCCTCGGCCACATGGCCGACGGCGGCCTCCGTCCGGCGGACCAGATCGTCGCGCTGGGCGATGTTGAAGGTGCGCAGGGTGCCCGATAGCACAGCCCGGTCCGGAATGATGTTGTAGCGCACGCCCGCATCGATCGTGGCGATGGTGAAGACCGTCGGCGTCGTGGTCGGGTCGATGGTGCGGGCGGTCAGCGTGTTGATCGTCTCGATGACCTGTCCCGTCACGGCGATGACGTCGACGCCCTTCCACGGCCAGGCCCCGTGCGTCTGGCGACCGTTCAGGACGATGTCCACCCGGTCCGACGCGGCCATGAAACCGCGCGGGCGATAGAAGATGGTCCCTGGCCGCCCCGGCACGACATGCAGGCCGAAGATGGCGTCGGGACGCGGATCCCTCAGCGCGCCCTCCTCGATCATCAGGGCGGCACCGCCCTTGGGCTCTCCGGGAGGGGCCCCTTCCTCGGCGGGCTGAAAGATGAAGACGACGGTGCCGGCGATCTGGTCCTTCATGCCGGCAAGGACCTCGGCGGCCCCCATCAGCATGGCGACATGGGCGTCGTGGCCACAGGCATGAGCCACCGGCACCGTATTGCCCAAATAGGTCCCGGTCGCGGTCGAGGCGAAGGGCAAGCCCGTCGCCTCCTCGACCGGCAGGGCATCCATGTCGGCCCGCAGCGCCACCGTCTTGCCAGGGCGCGCCCCGCGCAGGATGCCGACGACGCCGGTGCGCCCGACCTCCGTGCGAACCTCCAGCCCCAGCGACCGCAGATGCTCGGCCACTGCCGCTGCCGTGCGCGTCTCGGCAAAGCCCAATTCGGGGTTAGCATGAAAGTCGCGCCGCCAGGCGATGACGCGCGGATTGACCGCCTGAACCGCCGCCTCGACGCTGGCGACCGGAACCGCCTCCTGGGCGAGGGCAACCCCGCCCGAAAGCGCAAGCACGACGGACGAGGCGAGAAGCAGGCGGCGCAGGCTCATGTCGGGCTCCGAGGCAGGAATAGTGGTCCGTTCGCAGGTTGCGGGCATGTCAGGGGGTTGCGCAAGGGCCGTCGAACCGCGATCTGGCGGGGATGACCGATCTCAGCTCGACCCGTCCCTCAGGTTTGCCGCAACCGCGTCGCTACGACGGGGTCAATTGGGTGGGGGTCAAGACCCTGTACCTGCGCGAGGTGCGCCGGTTCTGGAAGGTCGGGGCCCAGACGGTCGCCGCGCCGGTAGTGACCACGCTGCTGTACATGCTGGTCTTCGTCGTCGCGCTGAAGGACTCGCGCCCGCCCATCGACGGCACGCCGTTCGCCGAGTTCGTGGCCCCCGGCCTGATCATGATGGCCATCCTGAACAATGCCTTCGCCAATGCCTCCTCCAGCCTGATCCAGGCGAAGATCATGGGCACGGCGACGGACTTCTTGACCCCGCCGCTCAGCCCGCTGGAGCTGACCATCGGCTTTTCCATGGGGGCGGCGACACGCGGTATCGTGGTCGGGGCGGTCACGGCCGTCTGCGTCATGCCGTTCGCGCGACTGGGCCTGGCCAATGTCGCGGCCATCCTGTGGTTCAGCCTGACTGCCTCGCTGATGATGGGAATGCTGGGCGTTTTCGCAGGGCTCTGGGCCGAGAAGTTCGATCAGCTGGCGGCAGTGCAGAACTTTCTGATCATGCCGATGACCTTCCTGTCCGGCACCTTCTATCTGGTCGGCAACCTGCCCGAGCCGTTTGCGACCATCAGCCATTTCAACCCGATCTTCTACATGATCGACGGCTTCCGCTTCGGCTTCATCGGCCATGCCGAGGGCAATGTCTGGGTTGGCGTCGCGACCAGCGCGGCCCTGACCATCCTTGGTTCCTATGCCTGCTGGCGGGTCTTCAAGTCGGGATGGCGGCTGAAAAGCTGACGGCATTTTAAGGTGCGCCGGGGCGAGGACCGCGCTACCGAGGCCTCCTGATCATCCGGGGGTCTCATATGCTGTTCCGCTCCATCGCCGTCGCCGCGCTCCTGTGTGCCGCGACGCCCGTCCTGGCCCAGGCCCCTGAGGACCCCACGGGCCTGCGCAGCAAGGTCGCCGCCTTCGTCCAGCCCACCAACGAGGCGCGCACCCAGGCGGTGATCGACCTCGTCCGCGCCGCCGGGTTCGAGCCGGAGGTCGAGACGTTCCAAGGCGGCAACGACCGCTCCGGCCCGGTGACCGGCCGCAACGTCACCTTTACCGTCGAGGGCACCGACACCGACCTGACCGGCGAAATCCTGCTGACCGCCCACTATGACGCGGTCACGCTGCGCGACGGCACCCTGTCGCACGGCGTCGTCGACAATGCCGCCTCGGTCGTGGCCGTCGTACGCGCCGCCGAGCTGCTGCGAGCCCAGCATCTTGGGCATACGGTCCGGGTCATCCTGCTGGATCAAGAGGAGCTGGGCCTGATCGGCGCGCGCAAATGGATCGAGGCGCACGGCCTGACCGATGTCCGCGCCGTGGTGAGCTCCGACGTCGCCGGCTATGGCGACACCCTGATGTACGGTCAGAACAACGGCGATCAGTCCGCCTTCGTCACCCGTGCGGTGCGCGAGGTCTGCGCCGAACGCGCCATGCCCTGCGTCGGCTTTCCGGTCTATCCGCCCTCGGACGACCGTGCGTTTTCGGCAGCGGGTGCGCCGGTCGTGTCCCTGGGTTTTCAGGATCATGTCGGGGCCCATCAGATGTGGCTGGCCTTCAATGGCGGCGAGACCAACGGCCTGGCCGAAGGCTTCGCGCCCCAGGTCTTCCGCCTGATCCATTCCAGCGAGGACACGATGGAACAGCTGGACCCCGCCACGGTCGAACTGGCTGGTTCGGTCTATGCCGAGCTGGTCCGCAAGCTGGACGGTCGCCTCGCCTCGGCGGATACCCCACCTGCGCGATAGCTATTCGCAAGGCGGGCCCGCCCCGCTAAACTGTGGTCGATGATCGCCGCCCATTATCCGTCGCAAGGGTCCTCGGCCCGCTGGCTGATGCCGCTGAATGCGGTGCTGGCGGTCGTGTGTCTGGTGCTGTTCCTGCTGGCCATCGAGCAGAGGCAGGCGGTCCAGGCGTGGCACGCGGTGCGCGACGGCGCGGCCCCGGCCCTGCAGTGGGCGGGCGACTGGCTGGGCGACCGGACGACCGATATCCGCGAGGCCCTCGACCCGACACCGCCCGTGGCGGCCGACCTGGTCGATGTCCTCCTGACGGGAACCTTCGTGTCACTCGATGCCGAGGTGCCGCTGGTCGCTACCTTTGACGGTCCAAGGGTGATCCTGGGTGATCAGACCCTGACCACCCGCCCCTTGCGGATCGCCGCCGGAGCGGACGTCTTCGCGCCCGGCCAGACCTTTGCCGAGAGGCTGGATGCACGTGCCGATGCCCAGATCGAGCTGCGTGAAGTCGTGCCGGATTCAGAGGCGGAGGCAGTCGCGCCCTCGGCCTTGTGCGCAGACGCCGCCCCGTCGAGCGTGGCTTTGCTTCACCGCCAGAACACCGTCGATCTGATGCTGTTTCCGCGAGCCTCCGAGACCACATCTCTCGGCGAGCCCTGCGTGATTGTCACCCTGAAAGCTCAATGAAGCGGAGGCGCAGGTCCAGCCGAACCAGCGGCGCGCTGACGCGGGGCGTACTGGCCGGCGCCCTCGGCGTCGTCGCCGCCCTGTGGACCTGGACCGCGGCGGGCGACGCCGCGCTGGCTCCCCGTCCCGGCGAGGCGACCACTCGGGTCCACCTGCTCAACAACGGCTTTCACACCGATCTGGCCGTGCCGCGTACCGCCCTGACCCGGCGCCCTGGCCCCTTGGGCGAGGCCGCGCGGTCGCTGGCCCCCGGCGACTGGATCCTGATCGGCTGGGGCGACGCCAAATTCTATGTGGATCAGAGCCCGATGGAGGGGCGGCTGCTGGACGGGGGGCGCGCCTTCTTCGCCCCAGGCAATCGCTCGGTCATCATGCTGGATCCGGACCAGACCGATCCGACGACGCGCTTCGCCGCCGCTAATCGCAATACGTTGACCCTGTCGCAGCGCGCCCTGACCCGGATGCTGGACCACGTCGAGGCCTCGCTGCAGCTGACCGGCGGTGCCGCCCGCATCGCGGCCAGCCGCTCCGGTGATGACGCCCGCTTCTATGCCAGTCGCGAGCATTTCTGGATCGGCCACCTGTGCAACCACTGGACGGCAGGTGTGCTGAATGCGGGCGGCATCACCGTGCGTCCGCTGCGCTCCGTCACGGCGGGCGAAGTCATGACGGCATCTGACGCGACGCGGCGGGTCCCTTTTCTGCAGTCGGACCGCACTCCATAGTCTCTGCGGAGAGGCCATGACGGCCCGCAGTGAGGAGGGTTTGATGGCGAGGTTCTGGCGTCTGTCAGGGGGCGCGGCCCTGGCTCTGATCCTTGCCGCCTGCGACGCGCGGTCCGGGGCCACAGCGTCTGTAGACGCCCCTACCGTGCCGACCACCGACGAGAAGACGGCTCCCGTCGCAACGCTGCCTGTCCCGCCTGCGGACGCCGGCATTCAGAGCGCGCGTCGCCGTCCGGCGCAATCCCAGGCCGAGAGCCGACTGCAGGCCTCCTACGCCATCTGGGGCCGGGTGCCGCCGGTCACCCTGGACACTCCGACGGGTCAGGCGATCTTTCGCGACGGCGAGGTCTCCTACTTCGGTGGCGGACGCGCGATGCTGGTCGCCTATGGCGATGCGGCAACCGACACGGGCCGGGGTGCGATCGCCTTGCGCTATCTGACCGAGGGCGAGAACGGGCTTCAGGCCGGGCCGGGACAACTGCTGGTGATCGAAGGCGATCTGGGGCCTCGGGGACAGGCCGACTGGGCCATCCGCCGCGATCTGATGAGCGATCCGGTCCTGATCATCGAGAACAACGGGCCATGGGCTGACTACGGCTGCGTGGGGGCCAATCTGGTCGCGCTGACGGCGGCGGGTCCCGTTCTGCTGCAACCCGGCGACCGGCGCGTGCGCCCGCTGCCCAATCCGGACAACCTGCCCCTCTGTTGACCGTCGCCGGGCGGGGTGCTGGACTTAGGCCGTCCCGAGGCCTAGACCCCGCCCCTTCGCTTTTTCGAGCCGGGTCCGAGCCCCGGCGGGCGACGAGGAGACACCGCCATGAGCACCCACAAGTCCAGGCCCGCCGCCAAGGCCGGTACCGTCAGCCAGCGGCAGCTGCGCGCCTCCGAAATGATCCGCCACGCCCTGGTCGAGGTGATGCGCGAGAACGAGATCC
>NZ_JAEMRO010000026.1 GCF_016463295.1 Brevundimonas sp. | reverse complement strand
CCCCCACATGCCCGCCGACCTGACCCCCGCCGGGGTCCGCGCCGCCGACGAGCATCTGGCGCTGGAACAGGTGGACGGCGCCGAGGCCATGGCCTTCGTCCGCGCGTCGAACGAACGGGCGCTCGCCACCCTGACCGGCGACCCCCGTTACGAGCCCTTCCGCCAGCAGGCCGAGGCCATCCTGACCGCCACCGACCGCATCCCGGGCCCGTCCTTCCTCGGCGACGGCATCGGCAACTACTGGCAGGACGCGACCAATCCCAAGGGCATCTGGCGGCGCACGACGCTGGACGGCTACCGCTCGGCCGACACGCCGTGGGAAACCCTGATCGACTTGGACGCCCTGTCCCGCGCCGAGGGCAAGGACTGGGTCTGGAAGGGCTCCAACTGCCTGGCCCCCGACGAGACCCGTTGCCTGATCAGCCTGTCCGACGGTGGCAAGGACGCCGTCGTGGTGCGCGAGTTCGATACCACCACCAAGGCCTTCGTCGACGGTGGATTCATCCTGCCCGAAGGCAAGCACCGCATCAGCTGGCTGGACCGGAACACGCTTCTGGTCGCCACCGACTTCGGCGACGGCACGCTGACCGAGTCAGGTTATCCTTACATCGTGAAGTCGCTGACGCGCGGCCAAGCCCTGGCCCAGGCGACCGAAGTCTATCGCGGCGAGCAGTCGGACGGCGGCTATGGCGTCAGCCCTGCCGTCTATCGCGACAAGGACGGTGCCGTCGAAGCCGTGCTGTTCAACCGCCCTCTGGACACGTTCCGCTCAGAGACCTGGCAGTGGGTCGATGGCCAGGCGCTAAAGCTGAACCTGCCCGAGCGTGTGGCCGTCTACGGAACACAGGGCGACCGTCTCATCCTGTCTATCGACCAACGCTGGGATCGCGGCGACATCTCGCTTCAGGAAGGGACCCTGCTCAGCCTCAAGCTTTCACGGCTGACCCAGCCGCCACGACAGGACACGGGGCCGGTGTTCGGCGTTCCCGACGTCGTTTTCGCGCCGAGCCCCCGTCAGTCGATCCAGGATGTCGTCGTGCTCTCGGACCGTATTCTGGTCGGCTACTCCGACAATGTCGTCGGACGTCTGGCCAGTTTCACGCTTGATGGGCCAGAGCTGCATGACCTCACCTGGAGAAGGACCGAGTTCGACGTGGCGGCCAACAGCGCGGTCGGCCTGGGTGACAGTTCCAAGTCGCGCGGAGAGGTCTTCGTTTCGACCCAGGGCTTCCTGACGCCCCCGACCCTCAGCCTGGCCGATGTCCCCGCCGCCAGCCTTTCCGAACTGCGCGCCGCCCCTGCCAAGTTCGACGCCTCGACCCACATCACCGAGCAGTTCGAGGCCACCTCCGCCGACGGCACCAAGATTCCCTATTTCGTCACCCGCCCGCGCGACCAATCCGGGCCCGCCCCCACCATCCTGTTCGGCTATGGCGGCTTCCAGGCCAGTTTCCCGCCCGCCTACAAGCCCGAGATGGGCAAGCTGTGGCTCGAGAACGGCGGCGTCTTCGTCCAGGCCAATATCCGGGGCGGCGGCGAGTTCGGCCCGGCCTGGCACCAGGCGGCGCTGAACGAGAACCGCCAGCGGTCGTTCGACGACTTCGCGGCAGTGGCCCGGGATCTGGAAACGCGCGGCATCACCACGGCGCGTCGTCTCGGCATCTATGGCCGCTCAAACGGCGGGGTCCTGACCTCGGTGACCCTGACCCAGCACCCCGAGTTGATCAATGCGGCGGTGATCGAAAGCCCGCTGGTCGATATGCTGCGCTATCACGAACTGCCTGCCGGGGCCTCGTGGATCGGCGAATACGGCGACCCGCGCATCCCGGAAGAAGCCGCCTGGATCGCCGCCTATTCCGGCTATCAGAACCTGCGCGAGGGGGCCAACTACCCGCGCGTCTACATCACCACCAACACCCGCGACGACCGCGTCCACCCCGGCCACGCCCGCAAGCTGGCCGCGCGTCTGGGCGACATGGGCTATGACCACCTGTACTTTGAAGATACCGCAGGCGGCCATTCCAACGACGCCGACCCCGTCGCCAACGCCCGCCGCTGGGCCCGCCACTATGTCTATCTGGCCCAGCAGCTCATGGACTGACCGGATCGTCGCGCCGTCCCCGGATGGAGCGGCGCGACCTCGGGCGCAAAGGGTGTGGACCGGTCATTCCGGAGACAAATACTCTGGCCCTTCTCGACCCCGGATGCGCCCTTCCTGACGCTTCCGGCATCGATGTGCCGACGCTCATCTCAGCACGGCCTTGGCGTGTGGTAGACTGGGTCATGCGCGGTCCTGAAAGGCCGCTCTGAGAGATTTTGCGGTCTTTGACAGTTCCAGCTCCGCTCCCGACCGCCCCAGGTGGCACGCGATCTTGCGCACAGGCGACGCGGTCAGGACGCCCGTGTCTCGCCTCGAAAATGCAACGGAGACACTGGACCCGGTCGGGACAGATCAGGCGGCGACGGCGGCCTTGGCCTTCTTGGCCTTGGCAGGCTTGTCCGCCTTGGCCGGCTTCTCGCCCTTGCGGGCCAGTTTCTCGGCCTTCTTGGCTTCGCGGGCAGCCTTCTTGGCGGCGCGGGCCTCGGCCTTGGCCTTGTCGGGGGCGGCGTCAGCCTCTCCGGCCAGTTCGCTCAGCAGGTCCAGAAAGCCGTCGCGCTTGCCTTTGGGCAGCAGGGCCAGGATGCGTTTGTCGGCGGCCTCGACGCGCGGACGGGCGGCGTCCAGCGCCTCCTGCCCCTTGGGCGACAGGCGCACGGCCTTGGCGCGGGCGTCGATGCTGGACTTCTCGCGGTCCAGCAGGCCCTTCACCGTCATGCGGGAGACCAGGTCCGCCAGGGTCGAGCGGTCGATGCCTGTGGCGCGAACCAGGTCGGTCTGGGTCAGGCCCGACTTCTGCGACGCGGCCTCCAGCACCGCGAACTGACGCTGGGTCAGGCCGTCCGAACCGGCTTCCTCGGAATAGATGTCCAGCGCCAGTTGCAGCACACGGTGCATCAGATGGCTGGGCGAGGCCGAGAGGCCACCGCGTTTGGACTTGTTGCCGGACTTGACCATGAAACCGTATCCCCTGCGGTTGCCATGAGGCTTAGCAGTCGCATTTTACGGTTTGACGACGGACGAAGATTCTTAAGCGCCGGTGTCCGGACCGGCGGGAGCCATCGGATCGACCGGCTTATCCGCCGAGGTCAGATTGCCCATGATCAAAGGGATCTGCGACAGGCCGAATACGGAGGATGCGATCCACAGCACGCCCCGGAAACTGACCCAGACATCCGCCGGGTCCAGATGACCCAGGCCGATGCGGGGCGCGACCAGGGCCACCAGCGCCTCGCTGCGCACCGCCTCGTTCACCAGGGCCACGGCCAGGAAATACAGGCCGTACCGAAGCGTCAACGTCCGCCAGGCCCGGTCGTTGATCGGAATGACCGTCCCCAGCAGCGCCTTCAGCGGCTGTTTGTGCAGCAGGTAGCCGCCCAGCAATGCCACGGCCAGGCCGCCGTTCAGGGCCGTGACCTTGATCTTGACCCACAGGCCGTCGCCGGTCAGCAGGGTCAGCAGGCCGAACACCAGCGCAAATCCGCCGACCAGCAGCGGCATCAGGGCCAGCCGCTTCTCGACCACCAGCCCGACCACCACGGCCACGGCCGAGCCTGCGACCAGCGCCCAGGTCGCATTGACCAGCGCCTCGTCCCCGCTCATTCCGCGCAGACGCAGCACCAGAAAGGCCAGGCCAAAGGCCAGCAGGCCGCCGAAATCCACCGCCTGACGCAGGCCGGAGTTCTTCTCGCCCTGGGGCGGTGTCGGGTCCAGTTCAGGGGCTGTGTCGGTCTCGGTCATGCGGTTCAGTCTTCCAGTCCCGCCAGCGACCTTGAAAAGGCCCGGGCGTCGAAGGGTTGCAGGTCATCGACGCCCTCGCCGACGCCGATCAGCTTGATGGGCGCATCCGACGCCTGGGCCACGGGCACCAGGACCCCGCCCCGCGCCGTGCCGTCCAGCTTGGTCATCACCACCCCGGTGACGAAGGCGGTGCGGCCGAAGATCTGTTCCTGGGCCAGGGCGTTGCGGCCGACCGTGGCGTCCAGCACCAGCAGGGTCTCGTGCGGGGCCTCCGGATCGATCTTCTTGATCACGCGGACGATCTTCAGCAGTTCGTCCATCAGGGCGGACTTGTTCTGCAACCGGCCGGCGGTGTCGATCAGGACGACGTCATACCCCTCGGCCTTGGCCCTGGCATAGGCGTCGAAGGCCAGCCCGGCGGGATCGGCCCCGTCCCGGCGGCTCTCGAACGTCGCCCCCGCCCGCTCGGCCCAGACCTTCAACTGTTCACGCGCGGCGGCCCGGAAGGTGTCGCAGGCCACGATCATGACCCTGGCCCCCTGACTGGTCAGGTTCGAGGCGATCTTGCCCAGCGTCGTCGTCTTGCCCGAGCCGTTGACCCCCACGAACAGGGTCACGAACGGCCTGGGCCCGCTCAGCGGTTCGTAGCGGGCCTGGTGGTTGATCAGTTCGGCCGCCACAGCCTCGGCCAGGGCCTCCTTGACCTCGCGCTCGTCAGCCCCCTTGCCGAAGCGTAAGTCCCGGAACCGCTCCACGATCCGGTCGGTCGCTGCCGGGCCCAGATCGCTCTCCAGCAGATGCTCTTCCAGCTGTTCCAGAGCGGTCTCGGACAGCGGCTCCTTCACGAAGGTGGCGACGACCTGTTCGGTCATCTGTTTGGAGGAGCGGCTTAAGCCCTCGCTCAACCGCGAAAGCCAGCCCTTTTTCGGCGTATCGTTCATCCGTCGGGTTTAGCGGGGCGGGACGGGCGCGTCATCTGCTCAATCCGCACGCGGCATCGGCCCGCAAGTCCGAGGATGACGCTGTCGGGCCGGAACGTTACAGTATCGGCGATCAGGATGCCGCCCTTGCCCCAAGCCAACCCCTTCCACTCTCCCCGCACCCACGGCTTCGTCCGCGTCGTCGCCGCCACGCCGGTGGTGCACACCGCCGACCCCGTAGCCAATGCCGGGGAACACGCCGCCCTGATCCGTCAGGCGGGCGAGCAGGGCGTGGACCTGATCGTCTTCCCCGAACTGAGCCTCAGCGGCTATGCCATCGACGACCTGCTGATGCAGGACGCCCTGCTGGCCGAGGTCGAGCGTCAGATCGCCGTCCTGGCCGAGGCTGCGGACGCCGCGGGTCTGGTCGCCGTGATCGGAGCACCCGTGCGAAGTGGCGACGCCCTGTTCAACTGCGCCGTAGTGCTGGGGTCGGGCTCGGTGCTGGGTGTCGTGCCCAAGACCTATCTGCCCAACTATCGGGAATATTACGAGAAACGCTGGTTCGCCCCCGCCGCCAGCCGATCCGAAGATGCGATCCTGCTGAACGGTGAGACGGTCGATTTCGCCCCCGGTCTAATCTTCGAGGCTGTCGACCGGCCCGGCTTCGTCTTCGCCGTCGAAATCTGCGAGGACTTCTGGGCCCCTCAGCCGCCCTCGACGCGCGCGGCGCTGGCCGGGGCACGCATCCTGCTGAACCTGTCGGCCTCCAACATCGTGATCGGCAAGGCGGATGAGCGGGCCGTGCTGTGCGCCAGCCAGTCGATGCGGGCCCAGTGCGCCTATGTCTTCACCGCCTCTGGCTGGGGCGAGAGCACCACCGACCTGGCCTGGGACGGTCAGGCGACGATCCACGAACTGGGTGCGAAACTGGCCGAGGGCGAGCGGTTCGCGCTGGAAAGCCATCTAACCATCGCCGACATCGACGTCGAGCGTATCAGCCTGGACCGCCTGCGCAACGGAACGTTCGCCGACTGCGCGCGGCTGGAGGGCGAGCCGGCCACCGTCGTGCCGTTCGAAACGGGCGAGCGCGAGGGGGCGGCCGATCTGATGCGGCCGCTGGATCGCTTCCCCTTTGTGCCGGACGATCCGGCGCGACTGGATCAGGACTGTTTCGAGGCCTTCAACATCCAGGTCCAGGGCCTGATGCGCCGGTTGAAGGCGACCGGATCGAAGACGCTGGTCATCGGCGTTTCCGGCGGTCTGGATTCGACCCAGGCCCTGCTGGTCGCCTGCCGAGCCTTCGACCGGATGGACCTGCCGCGCACCGGCATTCTGGGCTTCACCATGCCGGGCTTCGCGACCTCGGAGGGGACGAAGTCCAACGCCTGGGCGCTGATGAAGGCGCTGGGGATCACCGGTGCTGAAATCGACATCCGCCCCGCCGCCGAGCGGATGCTGAAGGACATCGGCCACCCCTATGCCGAGGGCCAGCCGGTCCACGACATCACCTTCGAGAATGTGCAGGCCGGTCTGCGCACCGACTATCTGTTCCGTCTGGCCAATCAGCACGGCGGCTTGGTGCTGGGCACCGGCGACCTGTCGGAGCTGGCCCTGGGTTGGGCCACCTATGGCGTCGGCGACCACATGAGCCACTACAACGTCAACGGCGGCGTGGCGAAGACCCTGATCCGGCACCTGATCCGCTGGGTTGCGGCGCGCGAGCACGAGGGCGCAGCGGGCGAGGTGCTGCAGGCCATTCTGGACACCGAGATTTCGCCCGAACTCGTCCCGGCCAGGGACGGCCAGATCCAGTCGACGGAGGCGACCGTCGGCCCCTATGCGCTTAACGACTTCTTTCTGTTCTACATCACCCGCTTCGGCCTGAAGCCGTCCAAGGTGGCGTATCTGGCGCATCAGGCGTGGAAGGATGCGGCGACGGGACACTGGCCCGTGAATACGCCGGACGACGAAAAGGTCGAATACGATCTGGCCACCATCAAGGGCTGGCTGCGCAAATTCCTGATCCGCTTCTTCAAGACCAGCCAGTTCAAGCGGTCCGCCCTGCCCAACGGACCCAAGGTGGTCACGGGAGGCTCTCTGTCCCCCCGCGGAGACTGGCGAGCCCCGTCCGACGCCACGGCGCGGGTCTGGCTCGACGAACTGGACGCCAACGTTCCGGACTAGGTCAGGGCAGCTCGCTCAGGAACGGGAACAGGGCTTCCTTGACCGCCGGTTCGTCCAGCATGGGCGCATGTCCCACGCCAGGGACTTCGACATAGTCCATCTTGGGGGCGCGCTTGCGCATCTTGGCGACGATTTCGGGACTGAGAAGGTCCGAGGTTTCGCCCCGCACCAGCAGCACCTGCCGCCCGCGCGTCAGCCGCCCGAACATCGGCCACAGATTCGGGACCAAGGCCTTGGCCCCAGCCGCCCGGATCGGCACGGCGATGTCGGTGTCATAGTCGGGAACCGGCGTGCCTTCGGTGCCGATGCGGAAGGTGCGGCGGGCGAAGGCGTCCCAGTCCGCGTCGGTATAGTGCGGGAAGGCGATCTCGTTCAGGCGTTTGGCATGGGCGGCGGCGTCGGCCCAGTCGTTGATGATGACCGACTGGCCGGCATAGCTGGCGATGCGAGCAAGTCCCACAGGCGAGACTTCCGGCCCTATATCATTCAGGATCGCCCCGGCCACAACCTTTGAGCGGATCGCTGCGATGGCCATGGTGATCAGCCCGCCCATGGAGGTGCCGACGAATACCGCCCGCTCGATTCCCAGCGCCGACATCAGGGCCAGCACGTCTTGGGCATAGGTCGCGGGCTGATAGGTCAGGGGGTCGGTCGCGCGATCGGAACGCCCCCGGCCCCGGACGTCGACGGCCAGGACGCGGCGACCGGCCAAGGCGATCTGAGGTGCGATGACCTCGAAGTCCGCCGCATTGCGCGTCAGGCCGTGGATGGCAATCACCGGAAGCTTCGCCTGACCGGCCACGGCAGCATAGTCCCGGGCCGAGAGATTCAGCCCGTCGGCGCTTTTCCAGCGGCGTTCGACAAAGTTGGCAGGCATGGCA
Source organism: Brevundimonas sp. (assembly GCF_016463295.1). Taxonomy (GTDB): domain Bacteria; phylum Pseudomonadota; class Alphaproteobacteria; order Caulobacterales; family Caulobacteraceae; genus Brevundimonas. The sequence goes on along the minus strand of NZ_JAEMRO010000026.1, from coordinate 22,720 downwards.
GGCTCCGTGTGCGTTCCGCAGAGTAATTCATCGCGGGGAGAAATCCCATGCGCCCGATCGACTGCGTGAGGATGTGTTCAGTCGCCCAGTAGGTCCGCTACGAACCGGTCCAGATCGCCGCCGTCGAAGCGGAAGCCCAGGACGCCCGCACGCCTTGCCGCCTCCATGTCCGACGGCTGGTCGCCGATCATCAGCGAACGGTCGGGGTCCAGACCATGCTCGACGACGGCCTTCAGGATCATACCGGGATTGGGCTTTCGGTCCGGATGATCGGGATGGACGAAGGCCTGGACGGACCCTTGTGCATGATAGGGGCAGGCATAGACGGCATCGATCCGCGCGCCGTCCTCGGCCAGGGTCTGGACCAGCAGGTCGTTGAAGGCCTGCATCTGGTCCAGATCGAACAGGCCGCGTGCCACGCCCGACTGATTGGTCACGATGACGCAGACGAACCCCGCGGCATTCAGCCGCCGCACAGCCACCTCCGCACCCGGCATCAGGTGCAGCTGGTCGGGGCGGTGGGGATAGCCGACGTCCTCGATAATCACGCCGTCACGGTCGAGAAAGGCGGCGGGGCGGCCTAGGGTCATGCGCCGGGATTAGGGGATACAGGGCCGGGCTGGCAAGCGGCGGCGCTTGCTTCGTTGCAAGCCGTCACCCGAAGTGACCTGCCCCGATTTGGCGCCACGGTTCGCATTTTGCTAGTGACCAGCCTCCCGACGCGCCGCAAGCTGGCGGCGTTATCCGCCGGCCATCGCGTCCGGCCGCTTCGGAGCTGTCCGCCATGACCATCCCCTTTATCGACCTTCAGGCCCAGCGGCTGCGCCTCGGCGGCAAGATCGAGGCCGCCGTTCAGGAGGCCGTCGTCGGCGGGGCCTGGGTCATGGGGCCGCAGGTCCGCCAGTTTGAGGCCGATCTGGCCGCGTTCGGACAGACGAAACACGCTCTGGGCTGCGCCAACGGGACCGACGCCCTGATCCTGCCGCTGATCGCCTGGGGCATCCGCACGGGCGACGCCGTCTTCTGTCCCAGCTTCACTTTCACGGCGACGGCCGAGGTCGTGCCCTGGCTGGGGGCGACGCCGGTCTTCGTCGATGTGGATGCACAGACGTTCAACATGGACCCGGCCCATCTGGAGGCCATGATCGAGGCGACGCTGAAGGAAGGCCGGCTGAAGCCGCGCGTCGTCATCGCCGTGGACCTGTTCGGCCAGCCCGCCGACTATCCCGCCATCCGCGCCATCTGCGACAAATATGGACTGAAGCTGATCTCGGACTCGGCGCAAGGCTTTGGCGGCACCCTGCATGGCGAGCATCCGATCAAATGGGCGGATGTGACGACCACCAGCTTCTTTCCAGCCAAGCCGCTGGGCTGTTACGGCGACGGCGGGGCGGTGCTGACCGACGACGAGGACCTGGCCCAGGAGATGGATTCCCTGCGCGTCCACGGCAAGGTCGTGGCCAAGGACATGAAGGCGGGTGCCGCCGAGTTCGCCCACGACCCCAAATACCTGGCCATGCGCATCGGCATGAACAGCCGCCTCGACACCATCCAGGCCGCGGTCCTGATCGAGAAGCTGAAGGCCTTCAGCCAGGAGATCGAGTGGCGCAACGCCGCAGCCGACCGCTACAACACCGGCCTGGCCCCGCACGTCGCCAGTGTGCCGCAGGTGATCGAGGGCGGCGTCTCCATCTGGGCCCAGTATACGATCGAGCACGAAAACCGCGACGGGCTGGCCGCGCATCTGAAGGACCAAGGTGTACCCACCGCCGTCTACTATCCTGTACCCATGCATCTGCAGCCCGCCTATGCACGCTTCTCCGTAGGCGAGGGCAGCCTGCCGGTGACGGAACGACTGAAGGATCGGGTCATCAGCCTGCCCATGCACTCAGACCTCGACGCGCCGACGCAAGGCCGCATCATCGACGCCGTCGCGTCCTTCAAGGGTTGATCGCATGAACCAGAACCAGCCCCCTCTGAAGGTCGGCGTCGCCGGCGTCGGCGTCATGGGCCGCAACCATGCCCGCGTGCTGGGCGACATCCGCGACTTCGACCTGACTCACATCTTCGATGCGGATGAAGTGACGGCCCAGGGCGTGGCCGAGCTGTATGGCGCGACGCCGGTTACCTCGGTCGAGGCCTTCGTGGAGGCCGGGCTGGACGCCGCAGTGGTCTCGACCCCCAACCGCACCCATGCCGATCTCGGCGTGGCGTTGCTAGAACGCGGCGTGCATGTGCTGGTCGAAAAGCCGATCGCCGCCACCGTGGCCGATGCCCAGCGTCTGATCGATGCGGCCAGGGCCAACGACCGCGTCCTGATGGTCGGCCAGGTCGAGCGCTTCAACCCGGCCGTGGATGCCGTCAAGCGCGCCATCGCCGATGAGAAAGTCATCTCCATCCAGATCACCCGCGTTGGACCGTTTCCACCGCGGATGGGCGAAGTCGGGGTGGTCATCGATCTGGCCGTGCACGACATCGACATCATCCGCCATCTGACCGACAGCGAGATCGTCGAGATCCAGCCGCAGCTGGCCCGCACCAAGGCGGACCGTGAAGATACTGCGCTACTCCAGTTCCGGCTGGAGAATGGCGTGATCGCCCACATCACCACCAACTGGGTCACGCCCTACAAGACCCGCACCCTGCAGGTCGCCACCCAGAACAAATTCGTCGTTGCCGATCTGATGACCCGCCAGGTCACCGAATACTTCGGTCAGCAGCCCGACGGCAGCTATTCGACCCGCGGCGTCATGAGCTGGCCCAGCGAGCCGCTGAAGAAGGAGCTGGAAGCCTTCGCCCACGCCATCCGAACCGGCGAGACGCCGGCGGTGACGGGCGAAGACGGTCTGCGCAACCTCGAAGTCGCCCTGCGGTGCCTGGGCGAAGACTAGGGTCATGTCGCGGCCCGGGCTCCAGATCGGTCGCAGGCTCGGGCTGGGGGCGACGTTTCTGGTCGTGGGGCCGATCGCGGGCGGGCTGACCTTCCCTTTGGTCGTCGTTATCGATCGCCTGATCTGGCCTGAGAACACGGTCCGTTTCGCCCTGGCGGGCATGGTTCTGGTCGGTGTGGTCCTGACGATTCTACCGTCGCTGATCGCAGGGGTGGCCGGTGCCGTCACCTCGCGGGTGTGGAAGGGACAACAGGGCTGGTTAGCCCAAGCGGCGGCGATTGGTGCAGTCATGACCATGCTGGAGGGCGTGCTGTTCGCACTCCTGTCTGGACCTGGTGCCGCTACCTTGTTCCAGACGACGCAGTCCGCGACACGGACGCTGATGCTTATCGTGTTGTTCGCGCTCGTTGGGGCAGCTGCCGGTCTGGCCGGTGCGACAGCGACCCAAGCGTGGCGTCCGAAAAGCCTGACCAAAGTTTATGCGGAAACCTTCGACTGATCGTCTTGGGCCACGTGGCGTCAGGTCGCGGCAACGGGTGGGAGCGGACGGCGTTTGGCTGTGACCCGTCACCAAGCCGATCGGACATCGCCATGGCCTACCGCACCCTGAACCCCTATACCGAAGCCGTCGTCAAGACCTACGATCCGCATACGGACGATCAGGTTGAGACGGCTCTGGCGAAAGCCGACGACACTTTTCGATCCGACTGGTGCCAGGGCGATATGGTTCCCCGCCTGGCGGTGTTGTCGCGCATGGCCGAGTTGCTGACCGAGCGCAGCGACGATCTCGCGGCCAAGATGGCCGAGGAGATGGGCAAGCCGGTCACCCAGGGCAGCCAGGAGATCGAACTCTGCGCCGGCATCGCGCAATACTATGCCGAGAACGCCGCCGAGCTTCTGAAGCCCCAGACCTATGACAGCCAGCTCGGCGAGGCATGGATCCAGCATCATCCGGTCGGCGTGCTGCTGGCCGTCGAGCCGTGGAACTTTCCGATCTACCAACTGATACGCGTGATCGCCCCGGCCATAGCGGTCGGCAATCCGGTGCTGTTCAAGCACGCCGGCATCGTGCCGGGCTGTGCGAAGATGTTCGAGGCTCTGGTCAAGGACGCGGGTGCACCGGAAGGCATGGTGGCGACGCTCTACATCTCGTCTGAACAGGTGTCCGACCTGATCGGTGACGACCGCATCCAGGGCGTCGCGCTGACCGGGTCGGAGGGCGCAGGCTCTAAGGTCGCGGCGCGGGCGTCGGAGATGCTGAAGAAATCCACGCTGGAACTGGGCGGCAGCGACGTCTTCGTGGTGCTGGACGACGCCGATGTCGCCGCCGCCGCGCAGGCCGGAGCCGAGGCGCGCCTGTCCAATGCCGGTCAGGTCTGCACGGGGGCCAAGCGGTTCATCGTTCAGAAGAAGGTCGCGGATGCCTTCATCGCCGCCTTCACCGAAGGCATGCAATCCGCCGTCATGGGCGACCCAATGGACGCTTCGACGACCCTGGGCCCCTTGTCATCGGAAGACGCGCTGGAAGGCCTGATCAAACAGGTCGATGCGGCCGTCGAACACGGTGCAGAGCTGTTGACCGGAGGCAAGCGGGCTGACCGCAAAGGCTTCTTCTATGAACCCACCATCCTGACCGGGATCACCTCTGACAACCCGGCCTTCCATCAGGAGTTCTTCGGCCCGGTAGCCCAGCTCTATGTCGTCGAAGACGACGATGCCGTCGTCGCCCTGGCCAACGATTCCCCCTACGGCCTGGGCGGCTCGATCTTCTCGGGCGACACCGACCGGGCGCGCAAGCTCGCCTCGCGGATCGAGACCGGCATGGTCTTCATCAACACGCCCACCACCTCCATGCCCGAGCTGCCGTTCGGCGGTGTCAAGCGCTCCGGCTATGGCCGTGAACTGGGTGACCTGGGCATCAAGGAGTTCGTGAACCGCAAGCTGGTCGTGGTCGCGGGCTAGGCTCAGCCACCGACCATCTGCATGCCCAGCCATTCGGCGATCAAGGCGGGCTTGTCCCCGCCTTCGATCTCGATGGTCAGTTCATGTTTGATCAGCCAGCGCCCGCCGCCCTTGTCCTCGGCGGACAGCAGCTTGAACCGGCCGCGCACTTTCGAGTTTACCGGCACCGGCGCGAGGAAACGCAGCTTGTCGAAGCCGTAGTTGACGCCCATCACCACACCCTCCAGCGGGGCGACGGCCTCATAGGACATGCCGGACGCGAGGCTGAGCGTCAGAAAGCCATGGGCGATGGTGGTGCCGAACGGGGTCTGTTTGGCCAGTTCGGGATTCACGTGGATGAACTGATGATCGTTGGTGACCTCGGCGAACGCGTCGATGCGGGCCTGGTCGATCTCGATCCAGCTGGAGACGCCGACCTCGGTGCCGATCAGGGATTGCAGTTCGCTGGGCTTGGGCATGGTGGTCCTCACGTGGGTTTCGAGAGCAGACTGACCGGGAAGCGCAGCGCAATCAATGGGCGACGAACTGGCCCTCGATGATGTCGGAGAACAGGCCCGGATCGACATTGCCGCCTGACAGAACGAGAACCGTGGTTCGCCCCGCTGCTTCGACATGACCCGACAACAGGGCGGCAAGCGACACCGCGCCGCCCGGCTCGACTACCTGCTTCAGGGTCCGGAACGCAAAGGCCACGGCCTCGGCGACCTCGGCGTCCGAGACGGTGACGACCCGGTCCAGTCGTCGGTTGATCGGAAACGTCAGCTCGCCCGGCCGATCGGTCATCAGGGCATCGCAGATCGAGGGGTGGGCGACCGGCGCATGGGTCAGCCGCTCTCCGGCCGCAAGCGACAGCAGGGTGTCGTTATAGGCTTCGGGCTCCACCCCGATCACCGGCGTGTCCGGCGACAGGGCGGCCATCGACAGATTGATGCCCGCGATCAGACCGCCGCCCGACGCCCCGCACAGCAGCTGATCGATCCGCGCCACACCCTGCTCACGCGCCTGTTCGATGATTTCCAGCCCCGTCGTGCCCTGGCCCTCGATGATGAAGGGGTCGTCGAAGGGGCGGACGAGGATGCTGCCCTTCGTGGCCGCGATCTCCTCGCCGATCGCCTCGCGGCTCTCGGTATAGCGATCGTACATCCGCACCTCGCCGCCGAAGGCGATGACGCCCTCGACCTTCACCTTCGGGCTGTCGGCGGGCATGACGATGATGGCGTGGGTGCCCATGCGGCGGGCGGCGGCGGCCACGGCCTGGGCATGATTGCCCGACGAATAGGCGACGACGCCGCGGGCCAGTTCGTCAGATGTCAGCCGGCTGATCCGGTTCCACGCTCCGCGGAACTTGAAGGCCCCTGCGACCTGCAGGTTCTCGGCCTTCATCAACACGCGTCCACCCAGCCGTTCGTTCAGGGCCGGACTTTCGATTAACGGTGTGCGGACGGCGTGGCCGGTGATCTGGCGGGCGGCGTCGCGGACGCCCTCGAAGGAGGCGGTGTGCATGGCCCCTCTTACCTTGGCGGGCGGGGTTTGCGTAACCCCGCGGTCAAGTAGCCCAAAGGGCGATAGCGCATTAAGACTGCCGCCATGAAAAGCCTGATCCTCGCCATCGACCAGGGCACGACCTCGTCGCGCGCCATCGCCTTCGAAGCGGCCCCGGAAGGCGGCCTTCGACCGGTGGAGGTCAGCCAGATCGAACTGCAGCAGCATTTCCCGAGGTCGGGTTGGGTCGAGCATGACGCGGCGGAAATCTGGTCCGCGACGCTGCAGACCTGTCGCGAAGTGATCCGCAAGGCGGGCGGGGTCGGGAGGTTCGCGGCCATCGGGATCACAAACCAGCGCGAGACGGCGGTGCTGTGGGACGCAACCACCTCCGAACCTTTGCATCGCGCCATCGTCTGGCAGGATCGGCGGACGGCCGATGTGACCGCACGTCTGGCGGCTGCAAGGCATGAGCCGGAAGTTCAGGCCGCGACGGGTCTAATCCTCGATCCGTATTTCTCGGCCTCCAAGTTCGCCTGGCTCCTCGACGCGGTTCCGGGCGCGCGCGAACGGGCCGCGCAGGGTGAGGTCAAGCTGGGCACGATCGAAAGCTGGCTGATCTGGAAACTGACCGGCGGTGCCAGCCATGTCACCGACGCAACCAATGCCAGCCGCACCTCGCTGATGGATTTGAGAACCCGCCAGTGGCGGCCCGATCTGGCCGAGCTGTTCGATGTGCCGCTCGAGGCCCTGCCACAGATACGCGGCTGCGCGGATCATTTAGGTGACTGCGAACCGTCGTTGTTCGGGGCCGCCTTGGCCATCCGCGGCGCGGCGGGCGATCAGCAGGCGGCACTGGTGGCGCACGGCGCGCTCAAGGCCGGTGATGCCAAGATCACCTATGGCACCGGGGCCTTTCTGGTGGCCAATGTCGGGACCGAGCCTGTCGCCTCGACCAGCCGCCTCTTGGGCACATTGGGCTATGACGCCAACGGTCAGGTCGCCTATGCGCTGGAGGGGTCGATCTTCTCGGCAGGATCGGCGATCCAGTGGCTGCGCGACGGGCTGAAGGTCATCTCCGAATCGCGCCAGTCGGAAGCGATGGCGCAGAGCCTGCCCGACAATGGTGGCGTCTATCTGGTGCCGGGTTTCACCGGACTGGGCGCCCCGTGGTGGGAGCCGGACGCGCGGGGCACGATCGTCGGCCTGACCCGCGATTCCGGACCGGCCCATATGGTGCGGGCTGCACTGGAGAGCCTGGCCTATCAAACCCGCGATCTGCTGGACGCCCTGGCCCGCGACGGCGCGCCCAGGCTGAAGGTGCTGAAGGTCGACGGTGGGGTCACCGCCAATGCCTTTGCCATGCAGTTCGTGGCCGACATCTGCGACATCACGGTCGAGCGTCCGGCGTTTCAGGAGATGACGGCGCTGGGTGCGGCCAAGCTGGCGGCTTTGGGCGTCGGGCTGATCGACGATCTGGAGGATCATCCGGTCGAGGCTCCCGCGGTGTGGACGCCGCGCATGGACGCGTCGATGCGCGAAGCCCTGCTGAAGGGCTGGCGCGGGGCTGTGCGAGCGGCCATCATCGCCGCAAACCCGGATGACGCATGACCCAGACCGACACTGAGACCACCCCGGACGGCGAAATCAACACCGACGCCCAAGCGGCCTTTTCCGGCACTCGCGACGTCGACCCGCGATATCGTCTGGACGAGGCCGCGCTGGAGCGCTGGATGGCAGGCAATGTCGAGGGCTATGCCGGTCCCCTGACGATCCGCCAGTTCAAGGGCGGCCAGTCCAATCCCACTTACGAACTCACCACGCCGGGTCACACCTATGTGCTGCGCCGCAAGCCTCCGGGCACGCTGCTGCCCTCGGCCCATGCCGTGGACCGTGAGTTCACGGTCATCTCGGCCCTGCACGCGCAGAGCTACCCCGTCGCCCGGCCCTATGCTCTGTGTACGGATGATAGCGTTATCGGCTCCATGTTCTACGTCATGGACAAGGTCGAAGGGCGGGTCCTGTGGGACCTCAAACTGCCCGGCCTGTCCCCCGATGACCGCCGCAGCATCTATGACGCCCAGGTCGATGCCCTGGCGGCTCTGCATGCCTTCGATCCCGCCGCCATTGGCCTGGGCGACTACGGCCGACCCGGCAACTATTTCGAACGGCAGGTCGGGCGCTGGACCAAACAGTATCGCGCGTCCGAGATCGAACCGATCGCGGCGATGGACCGGCTGATCGAATTCCTGCCCGCCACCCTGCCGCCGCAGGGGCCGACGCGGATCGTGCATGGCGACTTCCGCCTCGACAATCTGATCTTGGCCCCCGATGCGCCACAAGTGCGGGCCGTGCTGGATTGGGAGCTGTCCACCCTGGGCGACCCGATGGCGGACTTTTCCTATCTGCTGATCGCCTGGGTCATTCCGGCGACCCAGAAGAATGGCCTGGCCGGGATCGACATCGAGGCTCTGGGGATCCCGTCGGTGGCCCAGACGGCCGACCGATACGCCCGCCAGACGGGCGGCGACGTACCCCCCAATCTGGACTGGCTGTTCGCCTACAACCTGTTCCGTCTGGCCGCCATCTGCCAGGGGATTGCGGGGCGTGTGAGGGACGGCACGGCGGCCTCTGCCCATGCCCGGACGATGGCCGCCCAAGTCCCGATGCTGGCTGACGGCGCGCTCGCCTTTGCGAAAAAGGCCGGGGCCTAGTTGCTCAGGATCTGGACCTTGGTCCAGACATCGCCCCGGTTGACGACATTCACTCTCAGCCGCGTCGCCGCCGGGGGTTTGAGCGTGCAGCTGGGATAGTGGTCGTCGAAGCCGTCGGCACACAGAATCTGACCACGCTCGTCGCGTACGATCAGGTCGATATTGGTGTCGCCGTCACCGATGGCAGCCACTCTCAGGAGTTGCGCTCCTCTGGCATCCACCACGAATGACCAGGTCTCGCGCGAGTTCAGCCGCTTGACCGTCGAGATCGGCCCCACGCCGAAGGGAGAGGCCACGACACCGGCGATCGGTGCGGGTGGTGATATCGGCATGGGCACCGCAGGTGGCGGTGGAGGGGTAATCGGGCGCGGTGGCGGAGCGGGAGCGGTAATGGGCGGCGGCGGGGGCTCGACGGCTTCGGCTGGGGGCTGGACGCTTCTGAGGCGGGAGCCGGTAACCACCGTATCATCCAGTTCAAGGCGGGCGTCGCCGAGAGCGGCCGCTTCCTCGCGCAAGGCATAGGGTGTCAGGACCGGCTCCAGACCCGCATCCCCATCCGGACCTGCTCGCATCGGGACCTCGGCCAGCATGCGGGCCGCGATCAGGAGGGCGGCCGGATCACGATTGGCCCGCGCCCAATCCACCAGATGGGCGACGACCAGCGTCCGGGCGACACCGCGGGATTCAGGCGTCTCGTCACCCGCATCCACGGTCTGGACCGGATCGGGGATCGAAAAGGCATGCGCCGCAGGTCCGAGGGGCGATAGAAGCAGCGCCATCATCGGAATGTGGACGATCGATCTCATCATGTCGCCTCCGCACTCCATGCCGCAGGGGCGAGCTTGCACGGCTGAACACAGGGTTCAAGCCGAAGTGCCTGACGAAAGATGACGAGACCTGGCCGGGGCTAGCGCGGCGCCAGCACTGCGCCGGCCAGAATGCGGCGACTGCCCTTGGCCTGGATCAGCACGGCGACCGCCTCGCCCTGAGCCATGTCATCAGGCAGGGGATAAAGGACCGGGCGTCCGCTCCAGTCGCCGAGGGTTTCTACCCCAACGACCACATTGGTATGACGCAGGCGACGGCCCCGGTTTTCGCCCGCCGAAACCACGACGGTCTGGGCTCCTGGCTTGTAGCGCACGGCCACGACCTCAGCCCCGCCCTCGGGCGATGCGCCGGATCCCACACCGACCCGGTCGCCCGTTTCGCGGAACTCGATCTCCGGCGGATTGGCCGGACGCGTCGCCTCGTCGTCGATGGCCGCCTGGAGTGCGGGCGGCTGGGCCAGAGCGACCTGACGACGACCGTTGATCACGATCTGGGGCGTGGAGACGTCGCGCACGCGCAGGGGGCGGCGGTAGGCCCTTTGACGCTGGGCGAACTCCGGCCGCGCGAACGTGTCGCGCCAACCCAGATAGTCCCAGTAATCGACGGCGTAGGTCAGGGCGATCACGCCCGGCTCGTCCGCCACGGCCTCCAGCCGGCTATTGGCCTCGGCACAGACGCCGCAGCCCTGGGCGGTGAACAGTTCGACCACGACGGGATCGCTGGGCCCCGGAACCTGATGGCGGACTTCGCGCACGCCCGTGGGCTGGGCGGTCGAGGTCGCCGCGACGAGGGCGAGCCCGAGGGCCGCCGCGGGTGTGATCCAGCCCCGGTTACGCATGGCGCGACCATAAACACGGTGCGCGCGGATGTGCCGCTCATTTTCGCGTGAAGTCAGACGCGGATGTCGATCAGGGAGCCCGGGCGCAGGTCGCGTTCGCCGGCTGATCCGGTGCTGTCGGACCGCGAAGCCGTCGTGATCGCAGGCCGCACAGGGACCTCCGTCTTCGTCACCGGCGTCGGCGAAATCCCGGCCAGGGCGGCGCGGAAGAAGTCGGACGAGCGCGCCGCCTGGGCCGCCGGCTGCGGGGCCGTCGGGAACAGTGTGGAGGGCAGGTCGGGACGAATCGCGCTCATGCCGACAAGGTTAACGAAAACGGTGTGGAGAGGGTTAACGCCCTACTCCGATGGGCGCGGTGTGGCGGTCGGTAGAGGGCGCGCCGGGGCCTGCATGGCCTGGACCAGGCGGTCTATTTCGGCGTCGCTGACCAGGGGGCCGGAGAATTTGGCGACCACCTTGCCCATGGCGTCGACAGCGAAGGTCTCCGGCGCACCCGTGATGCCCAGATCCAGCCCGGCCCGTCCGTCCCGGTCCACCAGGACCATGGAATAGGGATCGCCCCGTTCGTCCAGAAAGGCGCGGGTGGCGACGGGATCGTCCTTCCACGCCACGCCGACGACGGCCACGCCCTGTTCGCGCAGGGCCATCAGCCGGGGGTGTTCGACACGGCAGGGCGCGCACCAGCTGGCGAAGACATTGACCAGCATCGGCTTCCCGACGCCGGCGGTCTTCAGATCGACTTGGCCGGGGCCCGGCTCGGTGCCGGTCAGGATCGGCAGGACGGTCTGGGGAATAGGCTGGCCGACGAGGGCGGCGGGACGATACTCATTACCCTGAGTTTGGCCCTGCGTCAGCGAGCGTGAGGCCACATCGCCCAGCTTCAGGGCGGCGAAGACGACCAGCCCGACCAGCAGGGCCAGGGGAATGAGGGCCAGCCAGCGGTTCATGGATTGTCGTCCTCAAGCCGCTTCAGCGCGGCCTTCCAGCGACGCGAGGCCATCAGCGCCCGCAAGGCCAGTGCCGACAGCACGACCGCGCTGATGGCCCAGCACGGCCAGACGTAGGCTCCGTAAGCGCCCATATCCAGATCAGGCATGATCGGCCTCCATGGCGCGGCGGGCGGTCAGCGACAGCACCCGACGACGCACTATCTCGGTGCGGATCGAGGTGATCCAGTAGGCCAGGAAGAATATCCCGAATGCCGCCATCATGATCAGGAGCGGTGTCAGCATCGCCGGAGCGACCGACGGCCCATCTTCCCTCAGCAGGCTGGCGGGCTGATGCAGGGTATTCCACCAGTCAACGGAGAATTTCACGATGGGCAGGTTGATCAGGCCGACGAGGCCCAGCACCGCCGCGGCCCGCGCGGCCTTGGCCTCGTCGTCGATCGAGGCCCTCAGCGCCATATAGCCGATGTAGAACAGCAGCAGGACCAGCTCCGACATCAGCCGCGCATCGCCCCAGACCCAGAAGGCCCCCCACATCGGCTTGCCCCACAGACTGCCCGTGATCAGGGCCAGGAAGGTATAGGCCGTGCCGGGCAGGGCTGCCGCCCGCGCTGCCGCATCCGCCAGCGGATGCCGGAACACCAGAGCGAAGAAGCTGGAGATGCCCAGTGCCAGATAGATGCCCAGACCCACCGAGGCGGCGGGCACATGCACGAACATGATCCGCACCGTATCGCCCTGCTGATAGTCCTCGGGCGCGACGAAGCTCAGCCAGGTGCCGATGGCCAGCAGAACAGCGGCCCCGACCCACAACACGGGCGTGAGCGAGCGGGTGAAGCGCAGGAACCGGTCGGGATTGGCGAGGCCGAACATCCGCCTCCCTTTAAGGGGCTTGGCCGCGCGGCGCCATATGTCCCGCCTCTGTGTGCTACAGCGTCGCGCCAATCGCCCGGAGACGACCGATGACAGACGATGTGACCAAGGATTCCAACGGCAATGTCCTGGCCGACGGCGACAGCGTGACCCTGGTCAAGGACCTTAAGGTCAAGGGCTCGGGAGGCGTGACCCTGAAGCGCGGGCAGTTGGTCAAGAACATCCGCCTGACCGGCGACATCGACGAGATCGAGGCCAATGTGGAGAAGGTGCGCGGCCTGGTGCTGCGCACGGAGTTCGTCAAGAGGGCGTGAGGGTGCCTAGCGTCTTCGCGCCGGGGTCAGAACCTGCACCACGCCCACGACCAGCCACACCCCGCCGATCACCAGCAGCAGGTCACTGGTCATCTTGATCAGGCCATAGAGGGTCACGGTCTGAACCGATCTTGCCGTGGCTTCGGCCGCTAGCCCCGTGAGCCCCGAGGCGATCAGCACCGCTACCGGCCAGACCAGGGGCTGAAGCCGCCCTCGCCTCACTTCAACGCCAAGGTCAGGGCCTTGATGTCCAGATATTCGTCGATGCCGTGGGTCGAGCCCTCGCGGCCATAGCCTGAGGATTTCACACCGCCGAAGGGGGCGACGGCGGTGGACATCAGGCCGGTGTTGATGCCGCACATGCCCGCCTCGATCCGGCGACCGATGCGCAAGGCGCGGTCCAGATCGCGGGTGAACAGATAGGAGGCCAGGCCGAACTCGCTATCGTTCGCCTTGGCCAGAACCTCGTCCTCGCTATCGAACGGGAAGACAGGGATGAGGGGTCCGAAGGTCTCTTCCTCGCGGAAAAGCTTGTCGTCTCCGCCCAGGGTCACCGTCGGCTGGAAGAAGCGCCCACCCAGGGCGTGGCGTTCGCCGCCGGTCAGGACCTTGCCGCCCGAAGCCTGCACCTTTTTCAAATGCTCCTCGACCTTGGCAATGGCCTTGTCCTCGATCAGGGGGCCGACCTTGACGCCATCCTCAAAGGCCGGGCCGACCGGGATCTTGGCCACGGCCTCGGCCAGTTTGTTCGCATAGGTCTCGGCGACCGAGGCCTCGACATAGACGCGGTTGGGACAGACGCAGGTCTGGCCCGAGTTGCGGAACTTGCCCTTGATGGTTTCGGTCACGGCCAGATCGATGTCGGCGTCGGCGAAGACGATCAGGGGGGCGGCCCCGCCCAGCTCCATCGACACCCGCTTCAGCGTCGGGGCGCACTGCTCCGCCAGTTTGCGGCCGACGGGGGTGGAGCCGGTGAAGCTGAGCTTGCGGATCAGGGGCGAAGCGGTCAGGACGCCGCCGATGGTCGCCGCATCGCCGGTGACGACGCTGAGTGCGCCCTTGGGCAGACCCGCCTGATAGGCAAGCTCGGCCAGGGCGATGGCGGTGAAGGGGGTCTGGCTGGCCGGCTTGACCACGGCGGTACAGCCGGCGGCAAACGCAGGCCCCAGCTTGCGGGTCAGCATGGCGGCGGGGAAGTTCCAGGGCGTGATCAGAGCGCAGGGCCCGACCCCCTCGCGGAAGGTCAGGATGACGTGCCCAAGCGGACTGTCCTGGGTTTCGCCCAGCAGACGTTCGGCCTCGCCTGCGAACCATTTGATGAAGCCGTTGGCATAGGCGACCTCGGCCTTGGCCTCCTCGAACGGCTTGCCGTTTTCCAGCGCCATCAGAGCCCCGAGGCCCTCGGTATTCTCGTCGATCAACCGCGCCCATTCACGCAGGAAGGCCGCGCGCTTGTGCGGATCGGAGCGCGACCAGTCTGCGAAGGCGTCGTGGGCGGCGTCGATGGCTTTTTGCGTTTCCGCCGCGCCCAGATCGGGGATCCAGCCGATCGTTTTGCCGGTGGCTGGGTCATCGACGGGAATACCATCGCCATTGGCGGAGATAGCCTCGCCCGCGATCAGGGCGTGCTGGCGCAGCAATTTCAGTCCGGCGTCGCGGGCGGCGGTGTTCATTTCAACTTCCTTCTCCCTCCCTGGAGGGGAGGGTGGCTGAGGCGAAGCCGAGGCCGGGTGGGGGCGGTTCGGCAAGGCGAGCACCGCGCCCGTTTTGCCTTAGCCCTCCCCACCCCGCCGCCGCTTCGCGGCGACGACCCTCCCCCGAGGGGGAGGGAGTTTTTGTTCAACGCTCACTCGCCGATCGTGTTCAGATCACGACCGCGCGTCTCTGGCAGGAACAGCAAAGCGACAATTGCAGCCACTGCGGTGAAGCCGACCGAATACCACAGACCGAAGTAGATATTCCCCGACCAGGCGACCAGCGCAAAGCTGGCGGCGGGCAGCAGCCCTCCGACCCAACCGGTACCGACATTGTACGGCAGGCTCATCGCCGTATAGCGTACCCGCGTGGGGAACAGCTCGACCAGGGCCGCCGCCTGCGGCCCATAGACGGCGGTGGCGGCGATCATGAAGACCATCAGGATACCGAACACGGCGAGCAGGTTGATCCGGGCAGGGTCGGCCTTGGTCGGATAGCCGGCCTGGGTCAGCGCCGTCTTAACGCGCGCTTCAACATCGGTGCGGGCGGCCTTCAGCGCGGCCGCATCCAGGCCGGTGCCCTCGACCGAGGCGATCTCGACCGCACCGACCCGCACCACTGCAGGCGTGCCGACGGGGGCCGCGACATTGTCATAGCTGACGCCCGCATTGGACAGGACGTTCTTGGCTAGGTCGCAGGAGGAGGCGAAGGCGGCCTTGCCGACGGGGTCGAACTGGACAGCGCAGGTGGCGGGGTCGGCGACGACCGTCACGGGCGATGTCGCCTGGGCTTCCGCCAGGGCCGGGTTGGCGGCGCGTGTCAGGGCGTGGAAGCCGGGGAAGACCGCGAGAAGGAACAGCACCATGCCGCCGACCATGACCGGCTTTCGCCCCACTCGGTCCGACAGCCAGCCGAAGAAGACATAGAGCACCGCCGAGGCCACGGTGATGGCCAGGATCAGGCCGTCCACCGTCGAGACCTCGATCTTCAGCACCCGCTCCATGAAGAAGCGGGTGTAGAAATAGCCCGCGTACCAGACGGCGCCTTGCGCAAACATGATGCCGACCAGGGCGATCAGCACGAATTTCCCGACCTTCCAGGTGGCGAAACTTTCCTTGAACGGGGCCTGACGTTCGGTGCTTTCAGCCACCATCCGCTTGAAGGCCGGGCTTTCGTGCAGTTTGAGCCGGATCCACAGCGACACGACCAGAAGGAAGAAGGACAGCAGGAAGGGGATACGCCAGCCCCACTCGTCAAAGGCCTCGGCCCCCATGATGGCGCGGGTGATCAGAATGACGCTCAGCGCCATGATCAGGCCAATGGCGGCGGTGGTCTGGATCCAGCCGGTCAGGAAGCCGCGCTTTTTCGCAGGCGCATGTTCGGCCACATAGATGGCGGCCCCGCCATACTCTCCGCCCAGGGCAAAACCCTGCGCGATTCTGAGCAGGATCAGAAGGATCGGTGCCGCAATGCCGATCTGGCCAAAGTCAGGCAGAAGACCGATCGCGACGGTGGCCACACCCATCATGGTGATGGTCACCAGAAACGTGGTCTTGCGTCCTGTCTTGTCGCCGAACCAGCCGAACACCAGGGCCCCTAGGGGGCGCACGACAAAGCCGACACCAAAGGTCAGCAGGGCCAGAATGTAGGACGTCGCCTCGCCCACATCGGCGTAGAAATGGCGGGCGATGATCGTCGTCAGCGAGCCGAAGATGAAGAAGTCGTACCACTCGAACGCGGTCCCGGCGGCGGAGGCCCCGACGACCGTGCGCAGGCCCGGCCCCGCATCATCGGAATGATCTCTGTCGGCTGTCGCTCTATTGGCCATGAAACGCCTCCCCGCGCCGGAATCTGCGGGTCGTCTTGGCGCCCCTCACAGCCCATGCTTAGCGCCGGAAATCGCAAGCGGAAATAGCAAAGGCCCGCCGGTGGGGGGACCGGCGGGCCTTCTTCAACCGAGCCGCGCGTCGGGGGGAAACGCGGTCGGGAACTCGTATGCCGTGAAGCCTAGTTCTTGGCTTCTTCAGCGGCGCTGGTCACGGCGTTGCCGGCGGCGGCAGCGTCCTGGCCCACACCAGAGACGGTGTTGCAGGCGGCGGTGGTCAGGGCGGCGGCGGCGGCGACCAGGATGAAAATCTTGCGCATGGTGGGCTCCTCAGAACAGAAAACGCTGTCTTGACGCTATCAATGCCGTTGCGCGGCAGAGGTTCCCAGGTCCGAAGGATCAATCGGCGTGATGGCTTCGGGCGTGGCGAACGTCATCCGGGCCAGCGTGCCGCCCGAGGACGAGGGCACCATTTCGGCCGTGCCGCGCAGCTGTTTGGCAAAGGCCCCCATCAGGGTGCGGCCGACGCCGGCGCGTTCGGTCTCGCTGACACCCGGCCCGTCATCCTCGACCTCCAGAACGCTGATATCGCCATCGACCTTGAACCGGACTTTCAGGTCTCCACCGCGACCGGCGAAAGCATGTTTCTGGGCATTGCTGACCGCTTCCACCAGCCACAGCGCCAGGGGTGCCAGCTTGTCAGGATCGACGACGAGCGAGTCTGCTTCGACCGAGGAGGTCACGACCGGTCCACGTCCGGCGTCACCCGCGACGAGCTGGCCGACAAGATCGGTCAGAAAGACCCGCGCATCCGCATAGCGGAGGTCGTCGCTCTGATAGAGGGTGCGGTAAATCAGGGCGAGGGCCGCGATCCGCTGGCGCGTGTCGCCGACGGCCGCCTTGGCCGGGGCGTCGGTGAGGGCCCGCTGCTGCATCGACAGCAGGGACGAGATGATCTGCAGATTGTTCTTCACCCGGTGGTGGATCTCGCGCATCAGCGCGTCCTTCTCCTCCAGCGAGGCCGTCAGGCTCCGGTTGCGGGCCGAGATGGTGTCGGCCAGATCGTTCAGCGTACTGGCCAGATTGCGGATCTCGGCGGGGGCATGCACGGCCTGGGTCGGCCGTACGCTGAACTTGCCCTTGGCGTACAGGGCCGCGACCCGTTCCAGATAGACCAGCCAGCGGACCACGATGCGCTCGCTGACCCAGGTCACGCACATCAGGGCCAGAAGCCACGCCAGAACCGGAGCAAAGAAGGCCCCCAGCGGGTTGAGCCGGGCCCAGGACAGCAGATCGGGCGCGGGTGCCGACAGCAAGGCATAGACGTTGCCCTCGGCGACGGCGGTTCCGGCATAGACACGGGGTCGCCCGCGAGAATCCCGGCCTTCGAAGATCGTCGATCCCTGGCCGCCATCCTGATCCACCCAGCCGTCCAGCTCGGAGCCGTTACGTAGCAGGAAGGCGTCGCGCTCGGTGACGGTCAGGAGCCGACCTGCGGCGTCGGTGAGAGCCGCCTGTGAGCCCTCGGGCAAGGCCGGGTCGTTGATGTCGGGCTGGAGCCGCGACAAAGGCACGGACGCCAGCATGACGCCGTTGAACGCCCCCATGGGCCGTTCCAAACGGATGGCGACAATCAGACTGGGCACGACACCTGGGGCATCCGGAGCGCGGACCACGATGGTGTCCTCGCCTGCGCGCAGCCTCTGGAACCATTCGCTGCCGGCGGCCTGAGACAGCCAGGCGGGCGGTGCCTCCGTGAGATTGTCCGACGCACAGGTCGGCTGTCCCGTCACGCTGAGCCGCGCCAGGCCGTCGATGTCGTCCAGGCGTTGGACCAGAGAGGTCAGGCGCGGGCGGCAGAACAGCTCCAGCGCCTCGGGTCTCAGGGCCTGAAGCAGGACGCTGGTGCTGTCCAGCCTCGCCTTGGCGGCGGCGGAGGTGCGCTCTACGGCCAGTTGCAGGTCGGCCCGCTGATCCACGTCCTGGGCCTCGAAGGCCCGATTGGCCTGAAACGCACCCAGGATCAGGATGGGCAGCAGGGCCACGGCCATGGCCAGGCCCAGGCGAAAGCGGATACCGTGCAGGCGCGACCCGCGCCGCCGTCCGAACGCCTTAACCAGCCGTGCCACCCTATCGATCCGGAGTGCCGCTCAGACGATCGGCCGCCGCCAGAATGGAGCGCATGGCGTCGCCTGCCGCGCGCCCGTCCCGTCCATAGGCACCGGCTTCCAGCGTGGCCAGCAGGGCCTTGCGGGCGCGCGAGACCCGGCTCTTCACCGTGCCGACCGCGCATTGGCAGATTTCGGCGGCTTCTTCGTAGGCAAAGCCACCGGCACCGACCAGGATCAGGGCCTCGCGCTGTTCTTCGGGCAGAGTGTTCAGCGCCTGCCGAAGTTCGTCGAGGGCCAGCGGCGATTCCGGATCGTCGACGGCGACCAGGGTGCGCTCGGCGGCCTCTTGGTCGAGCTGCGACTGACGCCAGGAGCGTCGCTTTTCCGAATAAAACTGGTTGCGCAGGATCATGAAGGTCCAGGCCTTCATGTTGGTACCCAGCTGATAGCTGGCCCGGGCATCCCAGGCCTTCATCATGGCGTCCTGGGCCAGGTCATCGGCCGCCGTCGGATCGCCGGTCAGAGTGCGCGCGAAGGCCCGCAGATGCGGGATCAGCGTGACAAGTTCTCGTTTGAAGGCACCATCGTCAGCGGAATCGGGCTTGGGCGGCGCAGAGGTATGGCCGCTCACGCCTTGTCACTCCCGCGCTCGTCCGCGCGGCGCAGGATATCCAGGAACTCGTCCGGCACCGGCTCATTGACCACATTGTCAAACAGGTGGCGGAGTTTGACCCCGATGGCTTGCTGGCGCAGACGGGCTTCTTCCAATCCGGGACCTTTGGCGGCGGGCTGACCCGCAGGTTCGTTGTGATCTGTCATTAAATTATGGTCGCGCCCTGGACTTGTTGTGGCCCCGGAACGCGGCACAGCCGGGCCGGTTCCGGCATGACAAAGGTTTAATGCCCAAGCTTGGCTCCGCTGCCGGGAACCGTAGCGTTTCTGGCACGTTGACGCGGCTTGCAAAGGCCTCATTGTCGAAGGCCAACTTCCTGTCGGGGACTACAGTATATGAGCCTTCTGGCCCGCCTTGCGCCACACCTGCCCTATGTTCGTCGCTACGCCCGCGCGCTGACCGGTGACCAGACCACTGGCGACAACTACGTCCGCGTCGCGCTGGAAGCCCTGGCGGCCGGGGAGCGACAGCTGTCCGCCGATATGACACCGCGCGTGGCCCTGTATCACGTCTTCCACACCATCTGGACGACCACGGGTGCCCAGCTGGAAGACCGCAGCGGAATGGATGACGGCGATGCCTCGACCCGTCTGATGCGGATCTCGCCTCGCTCGCGTCAGGCCTTTTTGCTGACGGCGCTGGAGGGTTTCACACCTTCGGAGGCCGCCCAGATTCTCGATGCCGACGCCCATCAGGTCGAGCGCCTGATCGCCGAGGCTCAGTCCGACATCGACGCCGAACTGGCCACCGACGTCCTGATCATCGAGGACGAGGCGATCATCTCTGCCGACATCGAAAGCCTGGTCACGGAACTGGGGCACCGGGTGACTGGTACCGCAACGACGCACGACGAAGCCGTCGATGCGGTCGCGCGCCACCGTCCGGGTCTGGTTCTGGCCGACATCCAACTGGCCGACGGATCTTCAGGCATCGATGCGGTCAAGGATATTCTGCGCAAGTTCGATGTGCCGGTCATCTTCATCACCGCCTTCCCCGAGCGGCTGCTGACCGGCGAACGTCCGGAACCGACCTTCCTGATCACCAAGCCTTTCCAGCCGGAAACGGTGAAGGCCGCGATCAGCCAGGCCCTGTTCTTCCACCCGTCGCGGCAGAAGCAGGCCGCCTAGGGCTTCAGTCGGTCCATGCGAAAAGGCCCGGTCGCCGACCGGGCCTTTTTTGTTGTCGTGATCGCCGATTTTACTGGGCGGGTTGTGCAGAAGTCGTCGGCGCGTTGACGTTGGGCGCTTCGCCGGTAGGCGTGGCAACCGGCTGGCCTGTGCTGGTCGTCGGCGCATCAGCGGTGGGAGGCGTCGTGGCATCGCCGTCAAAGGCCTGAGCATCGACCGCCTGTCCGCCGACGTTGGCGTTGGTGCGCGCAAACCCACCCTGGCTGACGAACCACATGCCCAAGAGCAGGATGGCCACAGCGGCGGTGGAGATCAGCAGCAGCGTCAGGATACGAACCCCGGGTCGGCCGCCGCGAACATACTGCGCCTCGACCGGCCGGCCTTCGTGGACGGCATCGGCGGCCTTGTCGTGCGGAGAAGGGTCGGTCATGTCGCGGTTCCTGCAGCTTGAGCATAATGGCGTAGTCTCAACGCCTGCTGTGACCCGCCGTTCCCTGTTTGCCGCCAGCCTCGTCGCGTGATGGAAAATCGAGTGTCCACGGAACCCGAGTCGATGAAGTCCGTTAGCCTCATGCGGAGGCGGCGACGCCCCCCGACTTGAGACTGGCGAAAGCCGGTCTGTCGCCTCCGCGCCTCATTCTCGATGATGCCACTTCACGGCGGTTCCGGAGACGGAGCCGCCGTTTTTCTGTCGCGTCGGACGGTCTGACTGGACAGGCCCGTCTTGATGGCCACTATGCGCGTCTCGAATGAAAACCTGAAGGAGGCCGCGATGGCTCGCATCAATCGTCAATGGGTTCTGCGCCAGCGCCCCAAAGGCCTGATCCAGCCCGGCGACCTCGAACTGATAGAGGCCGAAATCCCGGCGCTTCAGGATGGCGAGGTTCTGGTCCGCACCATCTATCTGTCTCTGGATCCCACAAATCGCACCTGGATGAATGATGCTGAGGGCTATCTGCCCGCCGTGCCGCTGGGCGGCGTCATGCGGGGCCTGACACTGGGCGTCGTCGAGGAAAGCCGGTCCGACCGCCACAAGGTCGGGGACATCGTCTCGACCGCCGCCGGGGGCTGGTCCAACTATGCCGCCATCCCGGACAGCGCCGTGTCGCGCGTGCACCGCGCCCCCGGCCTGCCGCTGACCGCCAACATGTCCGTGCTCGGCATGACAGGCATGACGGCCTATTTCGGCGTGACCGATGTGCTGAAAGCCAAGGCGGGCGAAACCCTGGTCATATCGGCCGCCGCCGGGGCCGTCGGCTCCATCGCCGGACAGGTGGCCAAGGCGCGGGGGGCACGTGTGATCGGCATCGCCGGCGGGGCCGAGAAATGCCGCTGGCTGACCGAGGAGCTCGGCTTCGACGCCGCCATCGATTACAAGAACGAAGACGTCGGCGAGGCTTTGGATCGGCTGGCCCCGGACGGCATCGACCTGAACTTCGAAAATGTCGGCGGCGACATCATGATCGCGGTCTTCAACCGACTGAAGGTCCATGCCCGCATGGCCGTCTGCGGCCTGATCTCGGCCTATAATGCGACGAAGATGCCGCCGTCACCGAACTTCTCGCGCATCATCACCCATCGCCTGACCGTCCAGGGCTTTCTGGTCATGGACTATGCCCCGCGTGCGCGGGAGATGATCGCGGAGATGGGCCCCTGGCTGGCCGACGGCACCATCAAGTGGAAGGTCCATGTCGATGACGGCCTGGAGGGCGCGCTGGATTCGCTGAACCGTCTGTTCACCGGCGACCACGACGGCAAGCTGCTGGTCCGCGTGTCCGAAGAACCGGCGGGCTGAGGCCGATCGCATGAGCGAGCCGCTGCACACCCACTTCGAAGACCTCGGCGTCGGCGAGGTCATCCCCCTGGGGGCCTGTACGGTCGATGAGGCGGCGCTGGCGCTGTTCGTGGAGCGGTTCGCACCGGGCTGGGACGCCAGCTATGGCGCGCCGGACGCCATGACCTATGCCCTGTGGAGCCGATTGTTCGCGGACAAGTCGGGCAGTTGGGCCCAGTCCAAGGTGCTGGCCGTGGACGGCCTTCGCTTCATGCGCAACCCGCCGGCGGGCGAGCTGATGCGCGGCCGCATGACGGTGATGGGCAAGGACCCTGTGGGTGACGACAAGGGCATCGTCATCGCCTCCCACGATCTGCTCGACGAGGCCGGTCGTCTGGTCTTTTCGTGCCTGACGCGGGCGGTCTTCGTCAGGCGCTGAGCCAGAAAAAGCCCCGCCCGGCGAACCGGACGGGGCTGTTTTTTTCACAGAGTCTGAGGATCAGGCGTTGCCGGCGGCCAGCTGATCCTTGGCGGCCTTGTCGAAGGCCAGGGCGATCAGGCGGTCCCAGCCCAGCAGCGACACCAGGTGGGCGTAGATCTGACCCAAGGCGCCGTTGTCGCGCAGTTCCACCAGCTTGTCGGCCGGCAGGGCCTTCAGCTTGTCTT
>NZ_JAEMRO010000003.1:70395-95219 GCF_016463295.1 Brevundimonas sp. | reverse complement strand
GTCGCCCAGCTGCCCGAAGTGGTCGTCACCGCCGCCCGCCTGCCCCCCGCGGCCAGCGAGGCGGCGTTTTCGGTGACCCGGCTGACCGGCGACGATCTGAACGGCCAGGCACGGCTGGACGAGGCACTGGCGACCGTGCCCGCTGTGTCTCTGTTCCGGCGGACCTCCAGCCTGTCGGCCAATCCGACGACGCAGGGCATCTCGCTGCGGGCCATCGCGCCGTCGGGCGCGGGGCGGACGCTGGTGACGCTGGATGGCGTGCCGCTGAACGATCCGTTCGGCGGCTGGGTGATCTGGTCCCAGGTGCCGACCGAGAGCCTGTCGGGGCTGGATATCGTGCGGGGTGCGGGCGCGGGGCCATACGGAGCCGGAGCCCTGACCGGCGTCATCGCCCTGCGCGAGCGGGATGCAGGCTCGGTGCTGGACCTTTCACTGGGCGAGCGTGGCGGGCTTCGGGCGTCGGGGGCGGGCGTCGCAACGGTCGGGCCGGTGCAACTGGTCGGTTCGGCACTTTATGAAACTAGCGACGGCTATGTGCCTGTGCGCGGCAGTGCATCGGGCGCTGCGGATACGGCGCTGGATCTGGACGTGAAAAGCGCGGCGCTGAGGGCGGATGTTCAGGTGGGGGCGGCGACGGTGTCGCTGCGGGCATCCGCCTTCGACGAGGCGCGGGGATCGGGTCTGGCGGGGGCACGGGCGACGGCGTCAGGCAACAGTCTGAGCGTGACGGCCGCGACGGCACCGACGACCGACCGGCCGGGCTGGAGGCTGCAGGCCTGGCGGCGGGAAAGCGATCTGGCCAATACGTCGGTGGCCGTCTCGGCGGATCGGGCCACCACGACGCCCGCCAACGATCAGTTCGAGACGCCCGCCGTCGGTTGGGGCGTGAACGCGGCCTTGCGCGGGATCGAGGATGCCGGTTTCGGTGGGCGACTGGAGTGGGAGATCGGGGCGGATGCGCGGGTGGCCGAGGGCGAGACCCGCGAGCGCTTCCGCTTCATGTCTGGAGCCTTCACCCGCGACCGGATCGCGGGTGGCGAGACGACCGTGGCAGGGCTTTACGGCGACGGGTCGTGGACCTCCGGACCGTGGCTGGTCGCAGGAGGGCTGCGCTACGATCGCTGGACCACCGAAGATGGCCGACGGCTGGAGCGCGACCGAGCGACCGGACTGCCGACGCTGGACGAAGGCGATCCGGATCGGTCGGGCGAGGTGGTCAGCGCGCGGCTGGGTGTCCGGCGCGATCTGGGCCAGGGCCAAGCCCTTCGTGCGGCGGCCTATAGCGGGTTCCGCCCCGCAACCCTGAATGAACTGCACCGGCCGTTCCGCGTCGGCAACGACCTGACCGAGGCCAATGCGGCGCTGGAGCCGGAGCGGCTGACCGGCGTGGAAGGGGGTTGGGCCTGGCAGGGCCAGACGGCGTCCCTGTCGACCACAGTCTTCTGGAACCGCATCGAGGACGCCATCGTCAATGTCACCATCGGCCAGGGGCCGGGCACCTTCCCCCGCGCGGGTTTCGTGCCCGCGGGCGGGGTGCTGCGCCAGCGCCAGAATGCGGGCACCATCGAGGCGACGGGGCTGGAGATCGACGGGCGTATGGCCTTGAGCGAGACCCTGTCCCTGCGCGGAGCCGTGTCAGCCACGGATGCGCGGGTCGACGGCGGCACGGCAGCGGCGCAGCTGACCGGCCTGCGTCCGGCCCAGGCGCCGATCTGGAGTGCGACGGCCGGGCTGGAATGGTCGCCGATGGATCGCCTGACCCTTGCCGCCGACGCACGCTGGGAGAGCCGCCGGTTCGAGGACGATCTGAACAGCCGGGTGCTCGAGGCCGCGGCGACCGTCGATGCGCGGATCGAATGGGCGGCGTCGCCCTCGGCCACTTTCTGGCTGGCCGCCGACAATCTGTTCAACGCCGATGTCGAGGTGGCCGAGACGGGAACGGGCGTCGCCTCATTCGGCCCGCCGCAGACGCTGCGCGTCGGGATCAGACTGGTACGCTGAGGAACCCACAGACTCCCACTTGCAAATGGTTCTCAGTTTCGGCAAATAACGTCGGTGACCGATACCGCCGCAAACCCCGTGAAGCCGAAAGCCGCGCTGAACGCCAAACGGTCGTTCTGGCTGAAGCAGTTGCATCAGTGGCACTGGATTTCGGCGGCGATCAGCCTGGTCGGCCTGTTCCTGTTCGCGGTTACCGGCATCACCCTGAACCACGCAGCCTCGATCCCGGCCACGCCGGTGGTGTCCGAACAGACCGCCACCCTGCCCGCGCCCCTGGTCGAGCGGCTGGAGGCCTTTCCGGAAGAGACGACCGATCCCGTGCCCGACGCGGTCGCGCGCTGGGCCTCCGATGCGCTGAAGGTTTCCATCGCCGGTCGCCCGACCGAAACCGCGCCTGACGAAGTCTATGTCGCCCTGGCCGAGCCCGGCGGCGACGGCTGGCTGACCATCGACCGCGCCACGGGCGAGGCCGTGCACGAGCGGACGACCCGCGGCTGGGTCGCCTACCTCAATGATCTGCACAAGGGGCGGAACACCGGGGCCGTCTGGTTCTGGTTCATCGATGTGTTCGCTGTGGCCTGTATCGTCTTTGCCGTCACCGGCTTCGGCCTGACCTGGTTGCATGCTCGCCAGAGGCCCTCGACCTGGCCGCTGCTGGGGCTGGGATTGCTGATCCCTGTCGTCATCGCCCTGATCTTTATTCACTGACCGCTTATCGGACCGTCGCCATGCGCAAGCTCTCCCTCGCACACGCCCTGCCCGTTCTGGCCGCTACCGCCGCGACCGCCGCCGCCGGACCGGCCCTGGCCGCCGACCTGAATGTGTCGGTCGAGATTCCGCGCCTGTCAGGCGCCTCCTATCACCGCCCCTATGTGGCCGTATGGATCGAGCGACCGGACAATATCGCCGTGCGGACACTGGCCGTCTGGTATCAGCAGACCGCCAATAACGAGGGCGACGGCAAGGACTGGCTGAAGGACATGCGGACGTGGTGGCGGCGCGGCGGTCGCGCCATGACCATGCCGGCCGACGGCATCTCCAGCGCCACCAAGGCCCCCGGCCGTCATACCGTGAGCGTGGCCGGATCTCGCCTGCGCGACCTGCCCGCCGGCAACTACGTTATGGTCGTCGAGGCCGCCCGCGAACTGGGCGGACGCGAGGTCGTGCGGGTGCCCTTCCGCTGGGGCGGGGCCAACACGGCCCGGGCCACCGGCTCCACCGAACTGGGCGCGGTCAGCGTCACCGTCACGCGATAAGAAGGAATATCCGTCATGAAGAAGTCGATCGCGATCCTCGCCGCCCTGGCCGCTCTGGCCGTGCCGCTCACCGCCCAGGCCCACCGCGCCTGGTTGGCCCCGACCGCCACCGTCCTGTCGGGCTCCGACGCCTGGGTCGGGTTCGATGCGGGCATGTCCAACGGGGTCTTCATCCCCGATCATGCCGCGATGAACCTGGCCGGGCTGGTCATCACAGCCCCCGACGGCTCGACCGCTGCGCCCGAGAACATGATGCGGGCCCGCTATCGCTCATCCTTCGACCTGCATCTGACCCAGGCCGGCACCTATCGCGTGGCCAATGTCATGAGCGGAGTGGTCGTCAGCTACAAGGAAAACGGCGAGCAGAAGCGCTGGCGCGGGACGGAGGCCGAGATGGCCGCAGCCATTCCGGCGGGCGCGACCGACGTCTCGGCCACCCGCTCTGACAGCCGGATCGAAACCTTCGTGACCCTGGGTGCGCCGACCACGACGGCCCTGGCTCCGACCGGCAAGGGAATCGAACTGGTACCCGTCACCCATCCCAACGACCTGGTGGCCGGTGAGGCCGCGACCTTCAAGCTGGTGCGCGACGGCCAGCCCGCCGCCGACCTGGACGTGACCATCGCGCGGGGCGGCACCCGCTATCGCGACAATCCCGAGGAGATGACGGTCAAGACCGGCGCCGACGGCAGCTTCACGGTCACCTGGCCCGAAGCCGGAATGTACTGGATGAACGCCTCGGTCCGCACGCCCGCCCAGGGCGATCAGATGGCCGCCAGCGCCCAATACAACGGCGTCGTGGAAGTGCTGCCCTGACCGACGGAATGCCGAGCGGCGCGGGCAACCGCGTCCTGATCCCGACCCATGGCCGGCTTCCGTCGCGGCCTCCGGGCCGGACGATCTGGGACTTCGCGGGCCAGAGCATGGGGACCGACTGGTCCGTGCGTCTGGTCGCGCCGCCCGACCGAACGCGGGCCGAGTTTCAGGCCGCCATCGACGACGAGCTGGCCGAGGTCATAGCCCTGTTCAGCCATTGGGAGCCGACGTCGGAGCTGTCGCGCTGGAATGCGGCTCCGGCCGGATTCTGGGAGGTGTCCGAACCGTTCTGGTCTGTGCTGAACGCGGCGATGGATCTGGCTGACGACACCGACGGCGCGGTCGATCCGACGCTGGGCGCCCTGGTCGATCTGTGGGGATTTGGGCCGCCCGGCCTGCGCACCGGCCTGCCGACGGACGAGGAGATCGCGGCCGCCCAGTCCGTCAGCGGCTGGCAGCGCCTGCGCCTGAACCGCGAAGCGCGGGCGGTGCAGCAGGTCGGCGGCATGAAGCTGGACCTGTCCGGCATCGCCAAGGGTCATGCTGTGGACCGTGTTTCCGAACGGCTGACGGCGCTGGGCGCGACCTCGCATCTGGTGGAGATCGGCGGCGAGTTGCGCGGCGCGGGGGTCAAGCCCGATGCCCGTCCCTGGTGGACCGAACTTCAGGCCGCGCCCGGTGCGCCAGGCCCGCGTACGCTTGCGGCCCTGTTCGACATCGCCGTGGCCACCTCCGGAGATTGGGTCCGTCGCTTCAATGTCTTCGGCCAGACCTATGGCCATACGCTGGACGGTCGCACGGGTCGGCCCCTGACCCACGGCCTGGCCTCGGTCAGCGTCTTTGCTGAGACCGCGATGCGCGCCGATGCCCTGGCTACCGCCCTGATGGTCATGGGGCCGGAGGAGGGTCCGGCCTATGCAGCGGCGACCGATCTGGCCGCGCTCTTCGTCATGCGTGGTGCCGACGGCATGACCGAACAACTCTCCCCCGCCCTGATCGCCATGATGGAAGAGGGGGCAGAGTGACAGCTGACCCTGTGCGCTGGCTGTGGGCAGCCGTGGCTGTCGGACTGTGGCTGGCTGTCATCGCCGCCGTGGTGATCGCGCGCAGGCTGGCGCGCAGGCGAGACGCCGCCAAGGCTGCTGCCCTCGCTCCGACAGAGGGGCAGGCCGATGTGCTGGTCGCCTTCGCCAGCCAGACCGGACTGGCCGAGGAACTGGCCTGGATGACGGCGCGGAGCCTGTGCGAGGGCGGCACATCGGCGCGAGTGGCCTTGCTGGGTGATCTAGACCCGGACCAACTGAAGGCCGCAAGACAGTTGCTGATCGTCGCCTCCACTACCGGCGAAGGCGACGCGCCGGACAGCATGTCCTGGTTCGTGCGCAAACAGATGTCGGAACCGGCCGATCTGTCCGGCATGCGCTACGGCCTGCTGGCGCTGGGCGACCGGACCTATGCGGAATTCTGCGGCTTCGGCCGCGCTCTGGACAGCTGGCTGCGGGCCTCGGGCGCGACCCGGCTGTTCGACACAGTCGAGGTCGACAATGGCGACACTGGCGCGATCCGGCACTGGCAGCATCAGCTCGGCCAGCTGACCGGTCATGCGGTCCAGGCCGACTGGACCCCGCCAGCCTACGACCGCTGGCGGCTGACCGAGCGGACCCACCTGAACCCCGGCAGTCCGGGCGGCGAGACCTGGTGGCTGGCGTTTGAACCGGTCGATCACAACCCGGCCTGGGTCGCGGGCGATATCGCCGAGGTGGGCCTGCCTGCGCGTGAAGATCAGCCCGTCGCCTCGCGCGAATACTCCGTGGCGTCTTTGCCGAGCGAGGGGCGTGCCGTCTTCATCGTGCGCCGCATGATCGCGCCGGACGGGACGCCCGGCCTGGGTTCAGGCTGGCTGACGCGGGACCTGTCCGTCGGTGACGAGATCGGGATGCGAATCCGCACCAACCGCAGCTTCCACGGTCCGGCGGTAGAAACGCCGCTGATCCTGATCGGCAATGGCACGGGCCTGGCGGGCCTGCGCGCGCATCTCAAGGCCCGCGAAGGCCAGTCTCACGGCGGCACCTGGTTGATGTTCGGCGAACGGACGCGGGCGCATGACGCCCTGCTGGACGAAGATCTTCACGCCGCGCTGGCTTCTGGCCTGCTGACGCGTCTGGATCGCGCCTTCTCGCGCGACGCCGGTGACGGTCGCTACGTCCAGGCCCTGATCGCAGAGCATGCCGCCGAAATCGTCACCTGGGTCGAGCGCGGGGCCACGATCATGGTCTGCGGCAGCCTGGACGGTATGGCCGGCGGGGTACATGCGGCGCTGGAAGATGTGCTGGGAGCCGACGGCCTCCTCGCTTTGACCGAGGCCGGGCGGTATCGGCGGGATGTCTACTAGACCTCTGACCAGCGCCGGATCAGGTTGTGGTAGACGGCCGTCAGTTCCAGCACCGCCGCATCCTTCGGCCCCTTGTCGGCGGTGACCCGCTGGATGGCCACGTCGAGCCGGAACAGGGTCTCGCGGTCCGCGTCGTCGCGGATCAGGCTCTGCAGCCAGAAGAAGCTGGCGACCCGCTTGCCGCGCGTCACCGGTGTCACCCGATGCAGGCTCTTGGACGGATACAGCACCAGATCGCCCGCCGGCAGCTTGACCGACTGGGGCCCGTACATTTCCTCGATCAGCAGTTCGCCGCCGTCATAGTCCTCGGGCTCGGACAGGAAGAGGGTGGCCGACAGGTCGCTGCGGATGCGGACGTTGTCCCCCACACCTGACCTTTGGCGGATAGCGTTGTCGACATGCACCCCGAAATGCTCGCCGCCCTCATAGGCGTTGAACAGGGGCGGAAAGATCGTGTGCGGCAGGGCGGCCGAGACGAACATCGGATTGGCGTTCAAGGCCTGTAGAACCAGACTCCCGACCTCGCGCGCTTCGGGCGAGTCTTCCGGCAGCTGACGATTGACCTTGGCCGTCGCCGACTGGTGGCCCGAGGTCGCATTGCCGTCGGTCCAGGGCCCGGCGTCCAGACGCGCGCGCAGGGTGCGGACCTCGTCCTTGGTGAAGACCTCGGGGATGTGCAGCAGCATAGTCCGTCCTCGATGGTGAAACGCCGTCGACCCCGGCGCTGGGGAACGCCGGGGCCGACAGTCTGGCGCGGATTGGCTCAGTAGCGAAGGTTCAGGGTCAGAATGGCCTGTCGTGCGGGAGCCGGGTCAGCGTGGTGCACCCCGTTGGTGCGCAGGATATACTCCTCGTCGCCGGCGTTCTGAATATTGAGCTGCAGGGAGGCGCGGTCGTTGATGTCGTAGGACGCGAACAGATCGACGCGCGTGTATTCGGGCGCATAGATGCGGTTCGCACCGCCACCCGCGCCACCCTGGTTGCCCCCTAGATTGTCCGAGACGTAATAGACGCCGCCACCGAGCGTCAGGTTTGGAAGCACGCGATAGGTCGAGAACAGGCTGACGGTGTGTTCGGGCGTGTTCGCCAGTTGCTGGCCGTTCAGCGGGTTGGGGATGATCACCCCGCCCACCGTCGTGGTCGCACCCTTCACCAGTTCGGAGTCCATCCAGGTATAGCCGCCGAACACCTGCCATTCAGGAGTGATGTTGCCGGACACGCCCAGCTCTACGCCCTGGACCATGACCTCGCCGTCCTGAACGACCGAGGGCGAGGTCTGGGTCACGGCGTTCTGGCGCTCCAGACGGAAGGCGGCGGCGCTGAGCTGCAGCTGGTCGCGGAACAGGCTGGCCTTGGCCCCGACTTCGTAGCTGGTGGTTTCTTCGGGATCGAGCACGGCCTGGGCCGCTGTGGCGGCGGTATTCTGGTCCCCCGCCGCGATGGTCGGCGGCGTGGAGGATGTGGCGTATGACGCATACAGGCTGGTCGTTTCGGTCGGCTTGAACACCAGCCCGGCCTGATAGTTGACGAAGTCCCAATCGGCCTTGGGCGCGGCGGTGATGCCGGTCACCGTGAAGACGCCATTGGCCTGGGTCGCCGCGGTGTTGACGCCCTCGACGGCATAGTGGTCGTAGCGGACGCCCAGATTCAGGATCAGACGCTCGGTCAGGGAGATGCTGTCGAAGGCATAGACGCCGATGGACTCCGTGTCGGACCAGCTCAGCGGCCCCCGATTGATCACGCCCGTCCACGGATCGTTTGGCGTCGGTGCGAACAGACGGGTGCAGTCGCCGGCTCCCAGAGCGCTGGCGGCGGTCGGCGGCGTGCCATTCACTGTGACAAGACCCGTCGGGCAGGCGGCACCCGAGGTGGTGTAGGTGGAATAGGAGGCGTTGCTGTTGCGCTCCTGGCTGTACTCCACGCCGACATCGTAGTTGTGCAGGATGCCACCGGTCGAAAACCGTCCGAACACATCGGTGACATGGGCGAGGGTGTCGACCGGATTATAGCGGGTCTTGGTGCCACGCTTGGTCCAGTAGGTGCCGTCCGCCGCCAGTCCGACATAGCCGCCATCCGCCGGGTTGCCGACGATGTAGTCGTTCAGCGTCTCGGAATAGCGGGTGACGCTGCGGACATTCACCGCTTCGCTGAACCGGTGGCGGGCGTCAAAGGTGAAGCTGTCCACCTCATTGATCAGATAATCGCGTGCCGTCAGGCCATAGAAGCTGTTGCGCGGCACATCCAGAATGCCGCTCTCCGTGCGCGGACGAACGGGCGCGGTCGATGTGGCCGATGGATTCACCTTGGTGAACAGCGGGATGCCGTAGTCCGGCATGGAATCCGCCGTCAGGTGATAATAGCTGAACACCATGGAGGTGTCGGTGCCCAGGCCCGCGCCCAGCGATAGGCCCAAACCCCACTTCTCGAAATCGACCGCATCACGCCCCGGCACGTCGCCCGACGATCCCATCAGGTTCAGGCGCAGGCCTGCGGTCTCACCCAGTGCCCAGTTCTGATCGATCGTGCCTCGGACATAGTTGTCGGTACCCCCGCCCAGGCTGAAGCGACTGTGGTCCCTCACGGTCGGCTGTTTGGACCCCAGATTGATCGATCCTCCGCCCGAGCCGCGCCCGGAATAGACGCCATCCGGGCCCTTCACGACCTCGATCTGTTCCAGGTTGAAGACCTCGCGCTGCTGGCCACCCGTGTCACGGATGCCGTCGATGAAGATGTTGTTGCCCGACGACTGGCCACGGATGAAGGGGCGGTCGGCCAGGGGCTGTCCGCCTTCGCCCGCACCAAACGTGATGCCCGGCGAGGTGCGCAGGATATCTTGTAGCGAGGTCGCGGCGGTCTGTTCGATGATCTGCTGGGGGATAATGGTGACGGCGCGTGGGGTATCGACCAGGGGTGCGACGAACTCCGGCGACTGCGGCTCACGGCGAATA
Source organism: Brevundimonas sp. (assembly GCF_016463295.1). Classification (GTDB taxonomy): domain Bacteria; phylum Pseudomonadota; class Alphaproteobacteria; order Caulobacterales; family Caulobacteraceae; genus Brevundimonas. Next base: position 85,806 of record NZ_JAEMRO010000003.1, on the reverse strand, counting down.
CGCTTGCCGTTGACGTTGACGGTACCCAGGTCGGCGGGGTCCTGGGCCCCGGCCGTGGCGATCGGCGCATCCGGGCCCGGTTTCTCGGCAAGGGTGGGCGTGGCGATCAGCATGCCTGCCGCGCTGGAGGCGAACAGAAGAGCGCGGAGCGTGTCGGCACGGGAGGTCATGGGCGTATCCGGTTAGAGAAGAATGCGAGCGGTTCGCATTATCACTTTCCGGCTTTGCCGCAACCTCTATTGCGACACATTCTCAATAAATCCGCTCAGGCTGTTAGCCGCCGCGCCCCGGACGTTGGCGGACTTGAAACATTTAGCGTGTCACGACGTCCCGGCGCATCGGGGCCAGCTTGGCCAGGAAGCGGTTCTGGGTGTGGAAGGGCACGCCCTCGGCGTCCATCGCCTGCTGCAGATGCTCGACCAGCGCCCCCATGTCCGCGGGCTGCAGGCCCAGATCGGCGTGGCTCTGGACCATGTCGCGGCCGGTGTAGTCGCAGCCGCCGTTCAGGATGTAGCAGAACTGTTCCTTCAGCGTTCGCCGTAGCCGGACCATGTCGGTCAGGGCGAAGATCTCGCCGATGCGGGGGTCCGCGACGCTGCGATCCAGCATGTCGTCGACGATACGGTCGATGCCCTCGCGGCCATGGAAGGCCTGGAGCATGGCCGTGCCCTCAAACGGTGTCGTCCCGGCATTGGCATTGGAGACGGTATAGGCCGCGACGGCCTCCTCGCCGGGATGGTGCGCCGGATCCTGGGCCATTGCTGTGCTCGCCAGGGTCGCCGCGACGGCAGCCAGAGCCAGTGTCTTGATCATGTCAGAAGCCTACCTGAAGCGAGAGATAGAGGCCGCGCTGGTCCTCGAAGGTGGCGATGGAGCCCAGGTCCGCCCAGGCCGCCGTCACCGACACATGTTTGTTGATCGCATAGGCGGCATAGACGTCGACCCAGTCATCTTCCTTGGCGAAGCCCAGATTGTCCGGCTTGGTCCGGTATTCGGCCCCGATCACCAGATTGCGATTGACCAGCCAGCCGACCGAGCCCTCGAACTGGGCCTCATGGTCGTCGTTGACGTCGCCGCCAAACCCCAGAAGCCCAGTCTGGTTGGCGTTGGTCCAGCGCACCGTGCCGCTGACCAGCACGCTTTGCGCCAGGAACAGTTTGGAGGCGGCGACATAGACCTCCGTGCCTTCGTCATCCCGGCCGCCGATGGCCGAGATGATCGCGCCCTGGTCGTTGGACTTGTGCTGCACACCCACCGAGACCTGGGGCACCCAGCGGTCCTGATCATAGACGGCGTCGCCGAACAGCCGGACCTTCACGCCGACAATGTCCTGGGTGAAGGTAAAGCCCTGACCGAGGCCGAGCGCCGTGCCGGTGTCGCCGGTGTCGAACTCCTGACGCGCGACCGACAGCTCGACCCGGTCCCACAGGCCGACGGCGGCCCCGACGCTGCGGAACTCATAGTCGGGCAGGTCGACGAAGGTGGCGTGGACATTGGCCCCGATGCCGTCTTCCTCGCCATAGCCGGTGATTGTGGACCAGGTCGCGATACCGCCTCCGCCAGAGCCCTCGATCGAGGAGACGCCGCCGGTCAGCAGCAGTTTACCGCCCGATCGCGAGTCAGGAAGGCTGTCGAAAATCTGGGCGGCGACAGGTGTGGTCAGCCCCGCAAGAGCCGCAGCGGATAGAGCCAGCGTCAGGAGAAGATGTTTTAGTCGCATTCCGCCTGCTATCGAGCGGCAACGTTAAAATGCAGTCAAAACGAGAACCTATGCTTTAGGCAATCCTAGGGTGTGTATCAGTTACAGTATAGTTCAGGATTGAAAGTCGCTTTACTCCGGCTTTACGCGTGCAGGCTTATTGATGCCTGATGAAGTTCCAGTTTCTTTGCGTTTTGATCTGCTCAATGGTGGCGACCGCCGTCCAGGCCGGCGACCTGACAGTGAGCGTGCGCGGCGCGAACGGCCGGGCAGTAAAGGACGCCGTCGTCACCGTTCACCCGGCATCTGGCGTGCCGCGCGGTCCGATCCGCTTTGCTTGGCCCTTGCGGATGGATCAGCGAGACATCCAGTTCCAGCCCTATGTCCTGATCGTGCCGGTCGGCGGGACGGTCAGCTTTCCCAACCTGGATCGCGTGCGGCACCAGGTCTATTCCTTCTCGCGCGGAAACCGGTTCGAGCTGCCGCTGTATGCCCGTGGTGAAGCGCCTAGCCGGACGTTCGGCGCCGTCGGCGTCGCCGCCCTGGGCTGCAACATTCACGACCAGATGCTGGCCTATATCAAGGTGGTCGACACGCCCTGGGCGGCCAAGACGGATGCGTCCGGCAATCTGACCCTGCGCGGTGTTCCTTCCGGCGGGGCGACCCTGCGCGTCTGGCATCCGACGCTGGCCGGACGGGGCAATGAGATCAGCCAGGCCATCACGGTGGGGGCGGGCCCGGCCAGCCGAACGGTCACCGGCGACTTCAGCGCCCGGGCCGCCGTGCGATGACCCTGGTCGAACGGGGTCACAGACTGCTCGACTTTCGCTACCTTCGGACGAGGCTGACGGTCCTGTATCTCGGTCTGTTCGGCTTGGCCCTGACGATCAGCGCCATTGCCGTCGTGACCGCGGTCTCGTCGAGCGCCAGGGGCGTCGTGCGCGAGGAAATGCGGGCTTCGGGAGCCGTCTACGACCAGCTGTGGAAGGCTCGCTCGGCCCAGCTGTCCCAGGGCGCGGGTGTCCTGGCTCAGGATTATGGCTTTCGCGAAGCCGTCGCCACCAATGATGAGGCCACCGTTCGTTCGGCGCTCGATAACCTGCGGGCGCGCCAGGGTGTCGATGGCGCATTGATCCTCGGCACCGACGGCTATGCCACCACCACCGGACTAGCGCTGAACGACGACACTCTGGACACCCTGTACCGGAGCCTCGATTCCGGACGCGTCGAAGGCGGGGTTCTGAACATCGACGGCCAGCCGTATCAGATGGTCGCCGCACCGGTCATGGCCCCGGTCCTGATCGGCTGGGTGGTCTTTGCAGAACGCCTGGACGCCGCCCAGATGCGCATGCTGGAGGGTCTGTCGGCCATCCCGCTGTCAGCGTCGGTGATCGTCGCCGCCGGATCGCAGACCGAGCAGTCGCAGCCCACGACCGTCCCCACGCCCGACGGACCGTCCATGTTGGTCGTCCGCCCACTGCCCAGTCTGGACGACCAGGCGGGGGCCGCCCTGCGCCTGACCTATCCGATCTCCAAGGCCATGCAGCCCTATTCGGCCCTGTTCGTCTGGCTGGCCGTGATCGGTGTGGCGGGGCTCGCCATCATGACGATCGGCACCTGGGCCCTGTCGCGCGGCCTGACGCGTCCGATCGCGGCCCTTGATGACGCCGTACAACGCCTTCAGCAGGGCGACTATACCGAGGCCCCGGTGACCTCTGTGGACGAAATCGGCCGCCTGGCCACCAGCTTCAACGCCATGGTCGGCGACCTGCGCGACCGGGAAACCCGCCTCACTCAGATGGCGCTGCAGGATCAGGAAACCGGGCTGCCCAACCGGGTGGCCCTTGAACAGCGCGCGCGAAACATGCCCGAGGCCTGGGTGATCCTCTTCGGCATCGAGCGCTTCACCGTCGTGCGCAACGCCATCGGTTATGACTCGATGGCTCTGCTGCTTACAGCCCTGGCCGAACGGCTGTCGCGGCTCGCGGCCGGGTCGCCGGTTTCCCTGATCGGGGCGGGTGCCCTGGGGGTGATCGTCGAGGCCACCAGCCAGTCCCAGGCGGTCGAGCTGGCCGCCCGCATGGTCGAGGCCGCCCAGACGCCGATCAAGGTCGGTCGCGCCAAGGTCGATATCGCCCTGACCGCCGGTGTCGCGGCCCATAACGGCGGCGATACCGAAGTCTCCGTCGTCGATCGCGCGGCCATCGCCGTGGATCAGGCCCGCGCCAGCCGCCAGCCTGCAGCGGCCTTCGACGCCTCAGCCTATGGCGACCCCGGCGATAATCTGTCGCTCATCTCGGATCTGATGGCGGCCATGAAGACGGGCGGCGTCTCCCTGGCCTATCAGCCCAAATACGACCTTCGCGCCCAGGCGATCACGGGCGTCGAGGCCCTGATGCGCTGGACCCACCCGCGTCGCGGCTTCGTCTCGCCGGACCTGTTCATCGGCATGGCCGAGGAGACGGGACATATCCGTCCTCTCACCGAATGGGCCATTCGCCGAGCCATCGAGGATCACCGGACGATGGCGGACGCCGGTCATGATCTGATGGTCTCCGTCAATATCTCCGGACGACTGCTGTCGGACGACGCCTTCGCCGACTTTGCCTTGGGAGAGGTCAAGGCCTCCGGGGCACGACTGTGTTTTGAGATCACCGAGACCGCCGTGATCGACCACCCCGAGGTGGCCCTGCGCATCGTCGAGCGTTTTGCAGAAGCCGGTATTCCCGTCTCGCTGGACGACTATGGGTCGGGCCTGTCGTCGCTGGCCTATCTGAAACAGATCCGTGCCGACGAGCTGAAGATCGACAAGGCCTTCATTCTGGGGCTCGACGAGTCCGCTCGCGACGCCCTGCTGGTCAAGTCTACCATCGACTTGGCGCACAGCCTGGGCCTGAAGGTCACGGCCGAGGGTGTGGAGACAGCCAGCGCCCTGGCCCTGCTCAGCGGCATGGGCTGCGATTTGGCGCAGGGCTATTTCATCGCCCGGCCCATGCCGATGACGGGGCTGCTGGAGTTCTTGGCCGCGCCCGCTGTCAGCGAGGCCGAAGTCGCCGCCTAGACCATGCTGTCGATGCCGCAGGCCGACGGATCGCCCGCCTCATAACCCCGGCGCAAGGCCGCAACCCGCTGGGCGGAAGAACCGTGGGTGAAGCCGTCGGGCTGGACCGCACGTCCGCTGCGCCGTTGCAGATTGTCGTCGCCGATGGCCGCGGCGGTGCGCATGCCTTCCTCCAGATCGCCCGCCTCGACGGCGACTTGGCCGTTCGACACCGCTGACGCGTTGCGGGCCCACATGCCGGCATAGCAGTCGGCCTGAAGCTCCAGGGCAACGGAATAGCGGTTGGCTTCGGCCTGTCCGCGCGCCTGTTGCTGGGCGCGCTGGACTTGCTGCGAGGTGCCAGTCAGGGTCTGGACGTGGTGGCCATACTCATGGGCGATCACATAGGCGCGCGCGAACTCGGCCCCAGAGGCACCCAGTGATGTCTCCAGCTCCTGCCAGAAGGACAGGTCCAAATAGACCTGCTGGTCAGCCGGACAGTAGAACGGCCCCATCGCCGCCTGGCCGGTACCGCAGGCCGTGCCCGTGCCGCCTTCGTACAGGACGACGGTCGGCGGCTGATAGCCCTCTATCTTCGTGCGCCAGACGTCGTCGATATTGGCGCCGATCACATCGACGAAGGCTCCGGCCTGGTCCTCGGGACTGCCGACCTGACCTTGCTGGCTGCTGCCCTGACCCTGCTCGACCGTCTGCAATACGCCGCTCACATCCTGGCCGGTGAACAGATAGATCAAGCCGACGATTACGACGCCGCCCAGGCCCAGTCCACCCGCAGCGATGCCACCGCCCATTCCGCGCCGGTCTTCGATATTGCCGCCGCGCCGTCCGCCCTGCCACCGCATGATCGCTCTCCCTCGCCCCGAAGCCCTCGATGGCCCAAGCTAGGCCGGAACGCCGCAGTCAGGGAAGGGATGCAGTGCGATCGCGCCGTTCAGGGAACGGGACGGTCCAGCCAGGTGTCGATCTGCCCCACAGTTTCGGCATCTGCGCCCCGCCGCTGCTCCGCCGCCTGCCTTGCCGCCCGTTCCTGCTCGGGCGAGCGCAGGGCCGGAATAGGTTGCGGCTGGACAGGCTCGGGCTGACGGGCCCCCACGATCCGGTCCCGGTTGGCCTGTGCCGCCAACTGCCCCAGTTGAGCCTCCAGGCGGCGCTGGTCGGCCCCCAGTCGCAGCCGCTCCATCTCGAGGCGGTTCTGATCGGCACGATACCTCTGGGCATCGACGACGAGCGCGCCTGGCCGTGTCTGCCAGGCAGGCGGCGGAGTCTGAGCCAAAGCCTCGGCGGGGATCGTCACGACGGCGAGCGCAAGGCCGATCAGGGGGAACAGCAGGGCTTTCATCATTCCAACATGGTCCCGCACCGCCGGATCGCCAAGCGGGACGGTTCAGGCGCCCGCCATTGTCCAGACCCGCGTGCGCTTGACGGCCATGTCTTCCAGCTCGCGCGTGGTCGGCACCTGGTATTCGGCCAGCAGCTCAAAACCGCTCTTGGGGAAGTAGGTCCGCATGGGATCGCCAACCAGAACGCGGATCCCTCGTGCGTTTGCCTCGACCAGCCAAGCCAGGACGGCGTCCGCCATCGGCTTTTCATAGAAAACGTCACCGGCGCAGATCACGTCCACATCCGGGACGGGCTGATGCAGCAGATTGTCTGTCGTGAACGCGGCCTCGACGCCGTTCAGCGCCGTATTCAGCGCCAAAGCCGCCTCGCAGAACGGATCGATGTCCGCACACAGGACCGAGGCCGCGCCGGCCTTCATGGCGGCGATCCCGACAAGGCCGGAGCCCGCCGCGAAATCCAGCACTGTCTTGCCCTGAACCTCCTGCGGGTTATCCAGCAGCCAGCGCGCCAGTCCCTGCCCTCCCGCCCAGGCAAAGGCCCAGAACGGCGGCGGCAGGCCGATCTCCTTCAGCGCCTCCTCGGTCATCCGCCAGATCGGCGTCACCTCGTCCGCCAGCCGTAGCGAAATCTCCGGCGCATGCGGCACGGTCTGCACGCGCGTGTTGGCTGTGATGAAGGCGATCGGATCGGCGATGGGCATCCATCGCAGAAGCGCGGCATCGGCCTTGGGTCAAGAGTAGTCTTGTCAGGTAAGTCAGGCGCGCCTGATAAAATGTCAGGTTGACACGACATTTAGCTCGTGTAAGGTTGGCCTTACATCGAGAGGACGCATCATGTTGAACGCCTGGAAGACCGGCACGCCCGCCCATCGGAAATACATCATCCGTACGCTCGCCTTCATGATCCCTTACATGCTGGTCTGCATCTCGATGATGACGACCGACGCTTTCGACGACATCATCGGCAAGCCTGCGGGATGGGGGCTCGCGGCCGCTGTCGCAGCACCCGTCGTCGGACAACTGTGGGCCACATTGAGCCTGATCCGCGAGAGCGATGAGTTCATGCGAGCGGTCACGGCCAAGCAGTTCATCGTCTCCGCCGGCCTGGCCATGGCGCTGGCGACCTTCTGGGGGTTCGCCGAGACCTTTGCCAATGCGCCGCACCTGCCCGGCTGGCTGATCTATGCCGCCTTCTGGGGCATCTTCGGCTGCGTCTCGCCCTTCATCCGGGGCAGCCGTCCATGAAGAACCGGCTCAAACTTCTGAGGGTCGAGCGCAACTGGACCCAGGAACAGCTGGGTCAGGCACTGGGGGTCTCTCGTCAGGCGGTCAATGCCCTGGAGACCGAGAAGCACGACCCTTCGCTGGACCTCGCCTACCGGATCGCCGTGCTGTTCGGACGACCGGTGGAAGACATCTTCGAAAACCCGCACGGCTGAGGCCGGCGACAACTCACACCCTGGAGACTGATATGTTGAACGCCTTCTTCGAGGCGCGGCCCCGGCTGCGTGCTGCCCTGTTCGGACTGGCCGTCTGCGCACCCTCTTTTGCGGTCGGTGTAGGACAGGCCATCGCTCAGGCCCCGAACGCTGTTGCAGCGCCGGCTTTTGCGTCTGACAGGCTGTCGGTGGAGGTGATCGGGTCCGGCCCTGACGTCATCCTGATCCCCGGTTTCGCCTCCTCTCGTGAGGTCTGGCGCGTCGAGGCGAACCGGCTGAAGGCGACGCACCGGGTGCATCTGGTCCAGCTGTCCGGTTTTGCGGGCCAGCCCTGGACGCATGGCGACGGCCCCTTCGTGGCCCCGATGATCGAGGAGCTGGCTCGCTACATCCGCGACGCAGGGCTGGAGAAGCCCGCCGTCATCGGCCATTCGATGGGCGGGCTGAGCGGCATACTGCTGGCACAGGGGCATCCCGATCTGGTCGGGAAGGTCATGAGTGTCGACAGCCTGCCCTTCTTCAGCGCCCTGTTCGGGCCGCAGGTGACGGTCGAGGCCGCGCGCCCCTTCGCCGAACAGGCCGCGCAATCAATGCTGAACCCCGACGCTGACGCCTTCCGGGCAGGACAGGCCCAGAGTTCCGTCGGACTGGCGCGCGCCCCCGCGACGCGCACGGCCATGGTCGACTGGTCGATGGCCTCTGATCGTCAGGCCCTGGCCTCGGCCATTCGCGATGTCATGACCACCGACGCCCGCCCGGCCCTGTCCACCATGACCACGCCGGTCTGGGCGGTCTATGCGGCGGATGCGAACGGCGGGGCCCCCGCCCCTATGGCCGATGCGATGTGGACCCGCGAATACGCCGGCCTGCCTGGCGTACATCTGGAGCGGGTCGACGACAGCCGCCACTTCATTATGGCCGATCAACCGGAACGGTTTGCCGCGATCGTGGACCGGTTCCTGCAGGAGTAACCCTCTGACAATCAAGCCGTCGCCGACCCCTGCGCCACGATCTCACGGTGGCGCAGGTGGTCTGGGTGTCGGCCTGGCGCTACTTCAGCAACGCCGTATCCAGGTTCAGGTCCGTCAATGGAATCACCTCGACGTTCGGATGCTTGGCGCGCAGGGCGTCGATGAAGGTCGAGGCGTCGCCGACGATGATCAGGCTGGCGCGATCGGTGGGCAGGCGTTCGGCAAAGGCGGCCTGGACCTGTTCCGGCGTCAGCGCCCGGACGCGACCGGCATAGGCCGACAGCTCGCTCATCGGCAGGTCGTAGAGCGCCAGATTGGCCACCAGTGACCCCAGGCCGTCGACCGTCTCCAGCGAACTGCCGAAGGCCCCGGTCAGGATGGCCTGACGCGTGGTCATCTCGCTGTCGGTCGGCTGGGTGGTGGCCAGGCGGGTCAACTCGGCCAGGATCAGGTCGGAGACCTCGACAGCGGCGTCGTTGCGGGTCTGGGCCGAGGCGGTGAACAGCCCGTCCTCGCGCCGCACGCCTAGGGATGAGCGGGTGCCATAGCTGAGGCCGCGCTTGATGCGGATTTCCTGATTGAGCCGCGAGGTGAAGCTGCCGCCCAGCAGGGTATTGCCCAGGTTCAGGGGGAAGTAGTCGTCGTCGGTGCGCGAGATGCCGCGCAGGGCCAAGGTAACGGCCGCCTGGCCTGCGCCTGGCTGATCGATGACAACGACGCGCGGTGGCAGAGGGTCGCCGATCGGGGCCGCGCGAGCATCGGCGGGGCCGGTGTCGCGCCAGTCTCCGAACGCCGACTGGGCCAGGGTGCGGGCCTCGGCTTGCGAGATCGCACCGGAGAAGACCAGAGTGGCCTCCGATGGGCGATAGCGGCGCTGATGGAAGGCCACGACGTCCTCGCGCGTGATGGCGGCCAAGCCGTTCAGCGTCCCGACGGTCGGCGCGCCGTAGGTCGCGTCACCGTAGATGACCCTGGCTGCGGCCAGGGAGGCGACCGGGCCGGGCGTGGACAGGGTGATCTTCATGCTGTCCAGACCCTGGAGGCGCTGACGCTCCAGCTCTTCCGGCGTAAAGGCGGGATTGCGGACCAGGTCGGCCATCAGCGTCAAGGCCTGGGGGAAGACGTCGGCCGGGGCATTGGCAAACACGGTGCTGAAATCGACACCCGGATTGGTCCCGATCTGGGCTCCCAACTGTTCGATCTCGGTCGCGATCTGCGGGGCCGTACGACTTGTCGTGCCCTGGGTCAGCAGAGCACCGGTCATGATGGCGACCCCCGACTTGCCCGGGACCTCGTCGCCCGATCCGGCCTCGAAGCTTAGGCGGGCGGAGACCAGCGGCAGGCCGTCCTTCTCGACGACCAGTACGCGCAGGCCGTTGTCCAGGCGGAAGTCGGCGACAGGCGGCGTGGCCGGCTCGACCGGTTCGCCCGGGGTCGGCATGGCTGCGCGCTGACCCTCTGGCAGCAGTTCGAAGATGCGGCCCACAGGGGCCATGTCGGCGACCTTGATCGGGGCGGTGACATCCACATCCTGCACCGTCGCGGGATGGGCCTCATCGGCATTCAGATAGCGGATGGCGATGCTGCGCTGATCGGTCAGATAGAGCCGGGCCACGCGCTGGATGTCGGCGGCCGTCACGGCCTGCAGGCTGGCGATCTCGCGGTCGGCAGAGGCGGCCTCGCCGGTGTTGATCAGCGACCAGCCCAGGACGTTGGCGCGATCCTCGACCGTTTCGCGCTCGCGCAGGGCCCCGGCGATCAGTTCGTTCTTGGCCTCGGCCAGTTCGGCGTCGGTGACCGGCGCGTCACGCAGTTTCGCGGCCTCGGTCCGCAACGCAGCCAGACCCTCTTCCGGCGTCTTGCCCTCGGCCATGATGGCAAAGGCGGTCAGGGCTCCGGCCTGCTGGCTGGCATCCAGGCTGGAGCTGGTCTGACTGGTGATCTGCTGATCGTAGACCAGCGAGCGATAAAGGCGGCTGGACTCGCCGGTAGACAGGATGCCGTCCAGCACCGTCAGGGCCGCGCGGTCCGGATTGTCGTAACGCACCGTCGGCCAGGCCAACACGACCGCGGGCAGGGGCACATTGGGGGCGTAGTAGGTCACATCGCGCGGGCCGGTCGGCTCGGGCTCGCGCACGTCGTTCATCGGCAGGGGGCGGTCGGGATTGTCCAGACGTCCGAAATACTGGTCGATCCAGCCGTCCAGTTGGGCCTGATCGAAGTTTCCGGCCACGATCAGATAGGCATTGTCGGGCCGGTAGAAGGTGGAGTGGAAGCGGCGCACATCCTCGATGGTCGCGGCGTCCAGGTCTTCTATCGAACCGATGGTCGAGCGGCGATAGGGGTGTTCCTGATAGATGGTGGCCGGCACGAACAGGCTGAACAGGCGACCATAGGGGCTGGCCAGGACGCCCTGACGATACTCCTCCTTGACCACGTCGCGCTCGCTTTCGAACACGCTCTCGTTGACCACAAGCGAGCCCAGGCGGTCGGCCTCCGCGAAGATCAGCCGCTCCAGGTGATTGGCCGGAATGGTCTCGTGATAGGCGGTCACGTCATCCGAAGTGAAGGCGTTGTTGTTGCCCCCGACATCTTCTGTCAGGCGGTCGAAGGTCTCGTCGGGAAAGTTCTCGGTCGCCTTGAACATCAGGTGTTCGAACAGGTGAGCGAAGCCGGAGCGGCCTTCCGGGTCGTCCTTGGAACCGACGCGGTACCAGACCTGAACCGTGACATTCGACGTCGAGGTGTCGCGGGCGGTATAGACCTTTAGCCCGTTTGGCAGGGTCCGCTCCTGAAATCCCAGCGGCGGCACGGTCACACCAGCGGGCGCTTGGGCGGCGGTGGCGGCACTTTGCGCCATCGCAGGCGAAGCCGCTGGCAGGCCCAGCATCAGGGCTGCGGCGCAGGCGGTCAGGATCAGGCGGGACTTCATGGGATGGCTCCGAACGCCCGGACGGCGGGCGAGGCGGACCCTATCAGGGCGAAAGTCCTGCGCACCTTACGGAGTTGTAATCTCAGTCCAGTTTGAAGGCGTCCGCCAGCAGTCGGGCCTCGGCCGCCCGGCTGGAGCCCTTGCGCCAGGCGACCACGATCTCGCGGCGCGGGGCCCTGGCCGAAATGGGTCGCACGACCACGCCGGGCATGTCGGCCAGCCCGGCACGCACCGCCATCTCGGGCAGGAAGCTGACGCCCAGACCCGAAGACACCATCTGGACCAGGGTGTGCAGGCTGGTCGCGGCGAACACATCGTCACCCTTGGGCGGGTCGATGTCGAAGGCGGCCAGGGCCTGATCGCGCAGGCAGTGGCCGTCCTCCAGCAGGATCAGGTCTTCGGCCTTAAGCGACCCCGCCGGAATGGGGCCTGTTCCTGCCAACGCGTGGCCGACTGGTGCCGCGGCCAGGATCTCGTCGTCGCCGATACGGGCATGGTCGATGCCGGGGGCCGTGTAGGGCAGGGCGATGACGGCGGCGTCCAGCTGGCCCGCCTTCAGCGCCGCGATCAGTCGGGGCGTCAGATCTTCGCGGATGAACAGGCGAAGGGCCGGATAGGCCGTCTTCAATCCGGGCAGTTTCGCAGGCAGCAGGAACGGCGCGACGGTGGGGATGACGCCCAGGCGGAACCGGCCCGACAGCGGCTTGCCCGCGTTCTTCGCTGCCTCGACCAGATCCTCGGTGCGGGCCAGGACGTCCTCGGCCCGGCGCACGGCCTCGGCCCCGACGGCGGTCAGCTGGACATTGCCGCGCGTCCGCTCGACCACGGCCGCCCCCAGAATTTTCTCGAGTTCCTGCACGCCCGCCGAAAGCGCCGGCTGGCTGACGTGCGCCGCCTCCGCCGCCCGGCTGAAGGACGCGTGTTCGGCCAGCAGTTTCAGATACTGGAGCTGTCGCAGGGTGGGGAGCATGCATAGGCCGAGGTTTGCGGAAACGTCAGGACCTATCAGTTGTCTTGATGGTTGGCGAGACGTCAGCGTCGTCCGACCGACACCGACCGTGGAGACGACCGATCATGCTGACGACGCTATTGGCAACCAGCCTGTTCGCCCTGACACCCACACAGAGCCTGTCGCCTTCCGAGCGTGCCTTCGAAGCGGCCAAGCGGCTGGAGATCGAGGGCCATACGCCCGACCTCGTCTTTATGATGGAGGGCCGGAACAGCGTCAGTTGGCAAATCGTCAGCTTCTATCGCGTCGATTCAAGTCTGACCGGACACCGCTGGGTCGTTCGACGTCAGCGCGAGGGGGACGCCCGATGGGGCGACGACCCCGATGCTCCTAGGATGCCCTTGGTATGGGCAGACTCCCTGAGTTGCCCAGGCGTGCGAGCGACTCTGGAAGAAGTAGAAGACATCCCGCCGATGCCCCTGGATGTCTATCGCGTCGGCTCGGAGTATGGAGTCGATGCCCCTCTTTTCGTCGGCGGCGCACGAACGACCTTCTGGCTTGCGGGCGCATCGATCACGCCGTCTATCCAGATGACCGGCTACCATTATCTCGGCGACTGGTGGTCGAACGGTTCCCAGGCCATGCAGTCCTGCTGGGCGACCACCAGGCCGCAAATCGAGCGCGACGACTGATCGAAGGATCGTGCCGGCGAAGGGCAGCACCGCCCCTCGCCGACAGCTCAGGTCTAGGCCGCGACCTTTTCGGCGTGCAGGGCGCGCTTGGGCAGATCGTAGCGGTCGTTCTCCATAACCTGGACCCAGGCCTTGACGAAGTCGCGCACGAACTTCTCGCCCGCATCGGCAGAAGCATAGACCTCGGCCAGCGCACGTAGCTGGGAGTTGGCGCCGAAGACCAGATCGGTGCGGGTGGCGGTCCAGCGCTGCTCGCCCGTGTCGCGGTCCGTGCCGACGAAGGTCTCGTCGGAGTGCTCGTCGACCTGTTTCCAGGCCGTACGCATATCCAGCAGATTGACGAAGAAGTCGTTCGTCAGCTGGCCCGGACGATCGGTCAGGACGCCGTTCTGGGACTCGCCATGGTTGGCCCCCAGGACGCGCAAGCCCCCCACCAGCACCAGCATCTGCGGCGCGGTCAGCCCCAGCAGCTGCGCCCGGTCGATCAGCAGTTCCTCGGTCGGGACGTTGAACTGGACCTGCAGATAGTTGCGGAAACCATCGGCGCGGGGCTCCAGCACCTTGAAGCTGTCGGCGTCGGTCTGTTCGGCGCTGGCATCGGTACGGCCCGGCGTGAAGGGCACAGCGATGTCGTGACCGGCGGCCTTGATGGCCTGTTCAACCCCGACGGAGCCACCCAGCACGATCAGGTCGGCGATGGAGACGTTCAGGCCGGACGACGCCTTGATGCCTTCATAGACCTGAAGAACCTTGGCCAGCTTGTGCGGTTCGTTGACGTCCCAGCTGCGCTGCGGCTCCAGACGGATGCGGGCTCCGTTGGCCCCGCCGCGGTGGTCTGACCCGCGCCAGGTGGCGGCGGACGCCCAGGCCGTGCGGACCAGATCGGCGATCGACAGGCCGGAGTTGGCGATATGCCCCTTCAGCGTTTCGACGTCGGCCTCGGTCAGTTTCGGGCCGGTGTGGGCGGGGATCGGGTCCTGCCAGATCAGTTCTTCGGTCGGAACCTCGGGCCCCTGGTAGCGGATCTTCGGCCCCATGTCGCGGTGGCACAGCTTGAACCAGGCGCGGGCGAACTGGTCGCCGAAATAGGCCGGGTCGGCGCGGAACGCCTCCATGATCTTGCGGTATTCCGGATCGACCTTGAACGCCATATCGGCGGTGGTCATCATCGTCGGCACCTTCTTGCCCGGCGTGTGGGCGGCGGGGGCCAGGGTTTCTTCCGGATTGCCGACGGGCTGCCACTGCTTGGCCCCGGCGGGCGAGCGGACCAGCTCATATTCATGGTCCAGCAGCATGTCGAAATAGGTCATGTCCCAGGTGATGGGCGTCGGCGTCCAGGCCCCCTCGATGCCCGAGGTGATGGTGTGGTCACCCATGCCGCTCTCGTGGCCCGAGACCCAGCCGAGGCCCTGTTGCGCGATGTCGGCCCCTTCAGGTGAAATGCCGACCTTGGAGGCGTCACCATTGCCGTGTGCCTTGCCGAAGGTGTGACCCCCGGCGGTCAGGGCGGCGGTCTCGACGTCGTTCATGCCCATGCGGGCGAAGGTCTCGCGGATGTCACGGGCCGACTGCAGGGCCTCGGGCACGCCGCCCGGACCTTCCGGGTTTACATAGATCAGACCCATCTGGATGGCGGCCAGCGGCTCTTCCAGCGCCATGTCCTTGTCGGGCTGGATGCGGGTCGGCGCGCCCTCTGAGCCCACCCACTCCTCCTCGGTGCCCCAGTAGACGTCCTTCTCGGGCTCCCAGACGTCGGCACGGCCACCGCCGAAGCCGAAGACCGGTCCGCCCATGGACTCGATCGCGACATTGCCGGCCAGGATGAACAGGTCAGCCCAGCTGAGCTTGGCTCCATACTTCTGCTTGATCGGCCACAGCAGACGACGCGCCTTGTCCAGGTTGCCGTTGTCCGGCCAGGAGTTCAATGGTGCGAACCGCTGCTGGCCCGCGCCCGCGCCCCCGCGGCCGTCACCGGTGCGATAGGTGCCGGCCGAGTGCCAGGCCATGCGGATGAAGAAGGGACCATAGTGGCCATAGTCCGCGGGCCACCAGGGCTGGCTGTCGGTCATAAGGGCATGCAGGTCGCGTTTAACCGCGTCATAGTCCAGGGAATTGAACGCCTCGGCATAGCTGAAGCCGTCGCCCATCGGGTCGCCGGTCTTGCCCTGCTGGTGCAGAATGTCGACCGCCAGATGGTTGGGCCACCAGTCGCGGTTGGTGCGGCCCAGCAGGCTGCGGCGCGCGGCCTTTTCCTTCTTGGGGTCGCTCAGGGGCGAGGGTCCGCCAGCGTTTCCGTCCATGATTCAGCTCCCGTGGATTATGATTGTG
>NZ_JAEMRO010000003.1:0-70295 GCF_016463295.1 Brevundimonas sp. | reverse complement strand
CGAGGGTCCGCCAGCGTTTCCGTCCATGATTCAGCTCCCGTGGATTATGATTGTGTACCCAGCCTATGCCCACAATGACGACAGGCAAAATCAATAAGTTTTGGGCTTGGAAACAACTGAAGTTATCAAGGTGCCGGGCAGGGATATCGACGGCGCATAATCTCGCGGATGCCGTCGGTAATGGTCATCCTGCGCCGCTGCGGTTCGGGGATGGCTTTCAGCCTGCGGAGCACATCTTCGGGGTCGAAGGAGAAACCGTCCATCGGAATGCAGGTCTGGCTCGGTCGGTTTGCCTGCTGGGCGCGATACTGCTCGGTCAGGACGGCCGAAATGCCGGCCTCACCTTCGCGCTTCAATCGGCGATAATCAGATCTCAGTAGGGCCGTGACATTGCGTGGAATGCGGTCGGCCGTCGCAATGAATTCGTTCAGCGGCATGGTTTGGGCCGATGCTGCCCCTGGCCACAACCCGACAGCCATGGCGGCCACGCTCAGAAACAGAATGCCCCTCATCGACCCTCCCCTGGTCACAGCTCTTGAAAAGTCGCCGCCGAGATCGTGGATCAATCCTAGGGAACTAATCCAGCCTCAGAACCTGATTCATGCCGCCTCCGCCATCCAGCGCATGCGGCAGGCCATGATGGCCGTCTCGCCCAGCCGCTCGACCAGCCGCCAGTTGACCACGGCCCCGATTGGCGCACCAACGACGGGGATCAACTGGGCCATCTTGGCCAGGTCGATGTGGTCGCGATACTCGATCTGGAAGGTGCGCCAGTCGTAGTCGGTGATCGCTTGGGGCTGGTCGATGTCCGCGATCCACCGCTCCAGATCGGCCAGGGCCTCGGGTCGCCGCCGGGCACTGGCGAAGGCCAGATGGAAGATGTGCAGGACGAACAGCCGTTCTCTCAGAGAGTCGCCACCCCAGCCATAGGCCGCCACGATGTCGGCCAGCATCCGCACCTTGATCGCCATCAGGGCCGGAAAGTCCGCCGCGGCCAGGACGAAACCACCCGCCCCCGCCACTCCGCCCTCGACACTGGCGGTGTTACGATAGACCTTGATCGCGGCGCGGGCCTTCATCTCCGACGCCGCCAGCGATCCGCGCGGCCCGGGTCTGGCCTGCAGGACGTCGGAGCCGAACAATATGCCCTTGGTCATCGCCTCGACCCCGGCGGTGATGACCTGATGCACGCGCTCGGGGATGATGCGGTTGATCCGATCCTGTGTGCCGCGCGTGGCCTTGTCCCACAGGCCGGGGCGTTTCAGGACGCGGGTCCGCCAGGCCGCGACCTCGGCCCGCACCGTGGTCTCGTCCACGACGGTGACCAGGCCGTCGGGGATGTCCTCGGCGGCGATCATGTCCTGTGCAGCGGTCATCAGGCCCTCCGATAACGCGGGGTTACGGTTGCAGGCGAATGCGGCTGGGTCTAGACCGCCCCACGTTTCCTCCCCAATCAGCCACCCGGCCTCAAGTAGCGCGAAGCGCAATAGGCCCCAACAAACGGCCTCAAGTAGCGCGAAGCGCGATAGGCCAACGGAGAATGTTTATGGCTCGTGCGAAGATCGCCCTCATCGGCGCCGGAATGATCGGCGGAACCCTGGCTCACGTGGCCGCGCGCGAGGCGCTGGGTGACGTCATCCTGTTCGACATCGCCGAGGGCACGCCCCAGGGCAAGGCGCTGGATATCGCAGAGGCCACCGCCGTGATCGGTACCGACGTCGCCTTGAAGGGTGCCAACGATTATGCCGACATCGCCGGTGCCGACGTCTGCATCGTCACCGCCGGCGTACCGCGCAAGCCGGGCATGAGCCGCGACGACCTGATCGGCATCAACCTGAAGGTCATGAAGGCCGTGGGCGAAGGCATCAAGCAGCATGCCCCGAACGCCTTCGTCATCTGCATCACCAACCCGCTGGACGCCATGGTCTGGGCCCTGCAGAAATTTTCGGGCCTGCCCAAGGAGAAGGTCATCGGCATGGCCGGTGTGCTGGACAGCGCCCGCTTCGCCTATTTCCTGGCCGAGAAGACCGGCGTCTCGATCCAGGACATCCACGCCTGGACCCTGGGCGGTCACGGCGACGACATGGTGCCGATGGTGCGCCACTCGACTGTCGGTGGCCTGCCCCTGCCGGACGCGGTCGCGGCCGGCCTGTTGAGCCAGGGCGACCTGGACGCCATCGTCGATCGCACCCGCAAGGGCGGCGGCGAGATCGTCGCGCTTCTGAAGACCGGCTCGGCCTTCTATGCCCCGGCCGAAAGCGCCATCGCCATGGCCCGCTCCTACCTGCTGGACCAGAAACGCGTCCTGCCCTGCGCCGTCTGGCTGTCGGGTGAGTACGGCCTGTCCGACCTCTATGTCGGCGTGCCCGCCCTGATCGGTGCCGGCGGCGTCGAAAAAGTCATCGAATTCAGCACCAACGACGACGAAAAGGCGATGTTCAAGAAGTCGGTCGAGTCGGTCCAGGGTCTGATCCAGGCCTGCAAGGACATTGACAGCTCGCTCGCCTAGGCAGGCGAGCGATACCGCTCAAAGAAGAAGGCCGCAGAGCGATCTGCGGCCTTTTATCTTGCTTACTGGGCTGGCGGTTGGCCGGTCAGCATCTGGGCGAAGCCGCGTAGCTGCTGGAGCCAGATCACGGTCGGTTCCTGAAGCTGGGCGGTGCCGGTCTGGGTCAACAGGACGTCGTACTGCAGCACGATGCTGGGCTCGCCGCCGGTCGCGGGTGCCGGGGAGAAGGCGGCTTTCAGATAACGGCTTTGCAGGTTCCACTGATTGGCTTGCTCGATGGTCAGCGGACCCGTGAAGACCGCGCTGAACTGCAGGTCGTCGCACAGGGTCGTGCAGGCATAGAAGGTCAGGTTCCACGGCAGGGGCTCGTCGGCCACGCGCAGGATCTGGGCCCCGGTCACGGCTTCCGGCTCCCCCACCGATCCGCCCAGGCCGGTCAGCCATGTCCGGGCGTCCGCAACCGTGACGCCGACGGCGGGGGCTGGCGCGGCGGCGGGCCCAGGCGTTTGGGCCAGCGCCACGGTCGGCAAGGCGGCGCTCAGGGCGAGGGCGGCGAACAAGGCGGGCAGGCGCATGGGCGGATCTCTCGTGATATCAGGCGACAACGGTGCACCGCAGGGTCCAGCAGAATTAAGGCCAGCCTAGGCCGAACGCTCGCGCGTCATCCAGTCGGCGGCCTGCATTTCGTTCAGGCGCGAGGCGGTGCGCTCGAACTCGAAGGCCCCGACACCCTCGGGATACAGGCTCTCGGGCGCGGCCGCCGCCAACGTCACCAGCCGCGTACCGGCTTCATAGAGCGCGTCGATCAGGGTCACGAGACGCCGCGCCTCCTGCTGATTGGCGGGGCTGAGCAGCGGCACATCCTCAAGGAACAGGGTATGGAAGCGCTCGGCTATGGCCAGATAGTCCTGCGGGCCCAGCGGCCTGCCGCAAAGGTCCGCGAAGGTGGCGCGGGCCATGCTGCCGGCGGTACGCTCAACGACCACATCGCGTCCCAGCACCGTCAGGTGCGCGGGCTCCTCCGGCTCGCCGCCGCGCAGGTCGGACCACAGGTCCTCGAACCCCTGTCGCGCCGCCTCGTCCACCGGCGAGAACCAGACCTTGCCGCCGGTCAAACGATGCAGGCGCCAGTCGCGGTCTCCGTTCAGGGAGACGACCTCGCACCGCGCCTCGATCTGTTCGATGAAGGGCACGAACAGCTGGCGGTTGATGCCGTTCAGATACAGCTGGTCCGGCGCGCGGTTGGAGGTGACGGCCAGCACCACCTTCTTCTCGAAGAGGGCCTCAAACAGCCGCCCCAGGATCATGGCGTCGGCGATGTCGGTGACCTGAAGCTCGTCGAAACACAGCAGCCGCGCCTCCGAGGCGATCAGGGCCGCGATTGGCGCGATAGGGTCGTCGCCCTTATGCGTGCCGAAGACAGCCTTGCGGGCCTTGGCATCCCCCTCGCGCCACTGGCGGACCAGGTCGTGGATACGGGCCATGAAGGCGTGGAAATGGGCGCGAAGCTTCTTCGGCTCGGGCGTCGAGGTGACGAACAGGTCCATCAGCATGGACTTGCCCCGCCCCGGTGGGCCCCAGATGTAAAGGCCCCGCACCTCGGGCAGTCCGCCGAAGAGGCCGCGCCTGGCCAGATCCTCCTCCAGCCGCTCCATCGCCGCGATCAGCGGAGCCTGGGCCGGATCGGGCGCGATGACCCCTTCCTCGATGCGGATGTCATAGGCGGAACGAATGCGGGACGTCATGGCACTCGCTTAGCGGCGCGCGGCGGGAGGGGGAAGCCGGTGGGGACATAAGGCCGGCAAATGCTTTCCAATCGCGAACTTGGCCGTTCGATATCTGAAAACCGTTGCTTCGCGCCTGCGAAGGCCTACATGCAGTGACCTCCTACCACCGCACATTCCGCGCTCAAGCAGCGAGCCACCGCGTGGCGAGCGTTAGCGCGTCCGAAGGACTGACTAAAATGAGCTATAAAGTCGCCATCGTGGGCGCTACCGGCAACGTCGGGCGCGAGATGCTGAACATCCTTGAAGAGCTGGAGTTTCCGGTCTCCGAAATGCACGCCGTCGCCTCGCGCAAGTCCAAGGGCGTCGAGGTGTCGTGGGGCGACAAGACGATCAAATGCGAAGACATCGACAGCTTCGATTTCTCGCAGGTCGATCTGGTCCTGATGAGCGCCGGTGGCGACGCCTCGCGCGCCTGGTCCGAGAAGATCGGCAAGGCCGGGCCGATGGTGATCGACAACTCGTCAGCCTTCCGCATGGACCCCGACGTGCCGCTGATCGTGCCTGAGGTGAACCCTGACGACATCAAGCTGGCGTCCAGGAAGAACATCATCGCCAACCCCAACTGCTCGACGGCGCAGCTGGTCGTGGCGCTCAAGCCCCTGCATGACGCGGCCAGGATCAAGCGCGCGGTGGTCTCGACCTATCAATCGGTGTCGGGCGCGGGCAAGGCGGGCATGGATGAGCTGTGGAACCAGACCAAGGCCATCTACGGTCTGGGCGACGCGCGGCCCAAGCTGTTCCCCAAACAGATCGCCTTCAACGTCATCCCCTTCATCGGCAGCTTCCGTGACGACGGCTTCACCGACGAAGAGGCCAAGATGTGGGACGAGACCCACAAGATGCTGGATCCCGACATCAAGCTGACCGTCACCTGCGTGCGCGTGCCGGTCTTCGTCGGCCACTCCGAGGCGGTGGCGCTGGAGTTCGACAAGCCGATCACCCCTGACGAGGCCCGCGCCATCCTGCGTGACGCGCCCGGCATCCAGGTGGTCGATAAGCAGGAGCACGACGGCTACATCACCCCCGTCGATGCCGCCGGCGAGCACTCGGTCTATGTCAGCCGCATCCGAAAGGACCCCTCGGTCGAGAACGGCCTGATGCTGTGGATCGTGGGCGACAACCTGCGCAAGGGGGCGGCCTTGAATGCCGTCCAGATCGCCCAGCTGCTGGACGAGACCGGCATGATCAAGCCGTCCTCGGGCTATCGCACCATCACGGTCTGAGGCCGTGACCACCGCCCCGGCCGGGGAGGATCGCAAGGCCCTGATCGCGGGCGTCGCCTGCTATGCCATCTGGGGCTTCATCCCCCTGGTGTTCCAGGCGATGGACCGTGCCGGGGCCGATGCGTTCGAGATCATGGCCCACCGCACCGCCTGGGCCGTGCTGTGGGCCGGGGCGCTGGTGCTGGTGGTGCGTCAGGGCGGGCAGGTGATGCAGGCCCTGCGCTCGCCGCGCGTCATGGGCTGGATCGCCCTGTCGACGACGCTGATCGCGGTGAACTGGACCACCTATGTCATCGCCGTGAACAACGGCCGGACGCTGGATGCCAGCCTCGGCTACTACCTCAACCCCTTGCTCAACATGGCGGCGGGGGCCTGGCTGTTCCGCGAGAAGATTTCACGCACCGGCCTGGTCGCCATCGCCCTGGCCGGGTGCGGCGTCGTGCTTCAGGCCGTGGCCCTGGGGCATCTGCCCTGGGTATCGCTGCTGCTGGCCACGACCTTCTGTGCCTATGGCGTAATCCGCAAGCGCGTGGCGGTCGATGCCCAGAGCGGCCTGTTCCTGGAATGCCTGCTGCTGGCCGGGCCCGGCCTGGCCTGGGTGCTGTGGATTGCGTCCCAGGGTCAGGGCCATTTCGGCCAGTCCACGGCGGCGACCCTGTGGCTCCTGGCGGCAGGGCCGATCACCGTGGTGCCCATGGTGCTGTTCGCCTGGGCCGCGCGGCGCATGCCCTTGTCGACCATGGGCTTCCTGCAGTTCCTGGCCCCGACCATCGTCTTCGTCATCGGGGTGAGCCAAGGTGAACCCTTCGGCCTGCTGCGGGCCATATCGTTCGGCTTCATCTGGGCCGGAGCCGTCGTCTTCGCCATCGCGGCCGTCCGGTCGCGGCGCAGGTCCGTCGTCGTCGCCCCCGAGCCTGGCCTGCTGGACGATCCCGCCGAGGACCGGAGCCGCGAGGCCGGACGCTAGACCACCGACGGGAAGGCGGCGTAACGTTCGGCTCTCGATTGGGGGACAAGCGATGGACGGCCCGCACCGAAGCCCCTGTAACGAAGGCCAGGTCCAGGCGGCCCCGCCGCCGACGCAGGCCCTGTCTGCCTCTCGCAAGCGCTGGATACTGGTCGCCACCGTCCTGGGCTCCAGCCTGACCTTCATTGACGGCTCGGCTCTGGGCGTGGCCCTGCCCGCCATCCAGCGCGATCTGGGTGCAGGCCCCGCCGCCGTGCAATGGGTGTCCAACGCCTATCTGCTGACACTGGGTGCCCTGGTCCTGACCGGCGGTGCGGCCGGGGACCGGTTCGGGCGGCGCAAAATATTCCTGATCGGCGTCGTCGTCTTCGCCCTGGCGTCGCTGGCCTGCGGCCTGGCCCCGACGGTCGAGCTGCTGATCGGAGGGCGGGCGCTGCAGGGCATCGGCGCAGCCCTTCTGACGCCCGGAGCACTCGCCGTCATCGGCGCGACCTTTCCGCCAGAAGAGCGGGGCAAGGCCTTCGGTACCTGGGCCGGAGCCGGGGCGCTGTTCGGCATGGTCGGCCCGTTGATCGGCGGCTGGCTGGCGGATCAGGCCGATTGGCGCTTCATCTTCTGGATCAACCTGCCGCTGGCCGCCCTGACCATTGCCGTCACCCTGAAGGCCGTGCCCGAAAGCCGGGACGACGACGCGCGGGGGCTGGATTGGATCGGAGCCTTGCTGGCCGTCGCAGGTCTGGCCGCCCTGACCTGGGCCCTGACCGCCGCGCCCGACCTGGGCTGGACCAGCCCTGCCATTATCGCCGGCATGGCGGGCGGTGTCGTGATGCTGGTGGGCTTTCTGATTTCGCAAGCGCGGCAGAGCCATCCGATGATGCCGCTGACCCTGTTCCGGTCGGCGGTGTTCAGCGGCGTGAACCTGCTGACGCTGCTGCTCTATTTCGCCCTGGGCGGAGCCATGTTCTTCCTGCCGTTCGACCTGATCCGGGTGCAGGGGTTCAGCGCGACCATGGCCGGGGCGGCCATGCTGCCGTTCGCGGTGGTCATGGGACTGTTCTCGGGCGTCGCCGGGCGGCTGGCCGACCTGTTCGGGGCGCGGCTGTCGCTCAGCCTCGGGCCGATCCTGTCGGGCATAGGTCTGGCCCTGCTGGCCTGGCCGGGACCGGGCGCGGGCTATGTCGATGGGCCGCTGGCGGGGATGACGATGCTGGCCATCGGCATGACCCTGGCCGTCGGTCCCCTGACCGCCACCGTCATGGGGGCGGTCCAGCCAAGCCATACCGGCGTGGCCTCGGGCGTGAACAATGCCGTGGCCCGGGTCGCGGGCCTGCTGGCTGTGGCCTTGCTGGGGGTGATTCTGTCCGCCGTCTTCGTCTCGCAGGCCGACAGCTCCGACGCCCGCGCCCTGCTGGGCCAGGTCATGGCCGGGGGCGATCTGGACAGCGCCGCCACCGACGCCTTCCATACGGCGTTTCGTGTCGTGATCCTGACCTGCGCGGCCTGCGCCGTGCTGGCCGGGGTCATCGGGGCCCTGACCGCGCCAGGAAAATTTCAGACGGCCGAATAAAGCGCCTCGATCAGCCGCGTCGCCCGCGGGTCGCCTAGCAGGTGCGGCGACTGGCGGGTCATGACATAGGCCGCCGATACTCGCGCGTCCGGATCGGCGAGGGCGCAACTGCCACCCCAGCCGCAATGGCCCAGCGTCTCAGGATTGGGGCCGAAGATGTTCAGCCGTTCGTTGCGCATCACCCCGGCGGCCCAGCTGACGTCGAACGGCACGACCCGGTCCAGTCCCGCGATCCGCTCGCGGCGCATCTGGTTCAGAGTGTCGGGTGACAGAACCGTCCGCTCGCCCAGCACACCCGTCGTCAGCACGCTCATGAACCGCGCCAGATCGGCGGCGGTGGCGTGCATGTTGGCTGACGGAATCTCCATGGTCCGCCATTCGGTCGAGCCGCGCCCGCCGGGGGCCGAGCCATTGTCCAGAAAGGCGGCGCGCTTGACCGCATCGATGACACCCAGGTCGGGAGCCGAGGCGGGCTTGCGCATCTGGGCCACCCGCCCGTGCTCGGCCTCGGGCAGGCCGATCCACAGGTCCAGTCCGGGAAAATCCTGACGCAGGGCGGTGCCCATGGTTCGCCCATCCACGATGCTGAACAGCTCGCCCGCCAGATAGCCGATGGTGATGGGGTGATAGCCGCTGGCCGTCCCCGGCGGCCACATGGGGGCCTGGGCGCACAGCTGATCCAGCACCGCCTGCCGGTCGAACCAGATCGTCGGATCGACCGTCTCCGAAAAGCCGGGCAGGCCCGACTGATGGCTCATCATCTGGCCGACCGTGATGGCATCCTTGCCGTTCTGGCCGAAGGCGGGCCAGTAGCGAGAGACCGGCGCGTCATAGTCCAGCAGGCCGCGCTCCACACAGGTCGCGATCAGGGTCGCCATCCCCGCCTTGCCGGTCGAGAAGACGGGCGTCAGCGTCCGCTCGCCGAACGGCACCGTCCGCGCCGCATCGGCCCAGCCGGCCATCAGATCTACGACCAGTTCGCCATCGATGCAGACGCTGAACCGCGCCCCCTGTTCGTTCAACCCCTCGGGCGCATCGGTGAAGTTGGCGGCGAAGGCGTCCTTCACGGCGTCGAAGCGCGGCGGGCACAGGCCCTGGATTTCAGGCAGGTCGGTCATGGGGAGGTTCTAGCCACGGCGAGACGGGACGTCACCCGGCTGTGCGATCGTCGGTGCCCAGAACGACACCGCCGCCCATGCCGCCACCCATTGCTCCGCCCATGCCTCCGCCACCGCCACCCTGGCCGCCTCCGCCTCCGCCCTGACCCCCGCCGCCTCGGCCCCCGCCGGAGCCGGATGGGCGTGACGGGCCTTGGGCCGGGATCGTCAGCCCGGCGGGAATGGGATTGAGGTCCAGGGCATGGCGGATGAAGTCTCTCAGCGACACCACCAGCTCATGCATCTGCGCAGGTCGGCCCTCCACCAGATCGAGCGCCGCCCTCTGAGCCAGCCGCACGTGTTCTTCCGTCCCCAGCAGGATGATGTCGGACAGGGCCGCCTCTACCGCGTCGCGGATGCGCCGGGCCCGATCGGAGCCACTGGCCGAAGCGTCGACGGCTGCGCCTTCGTTCGTTTCGGCCTGCGCCCGCCTCAGGTCGCGCATGTGGCGCGGATCGACGGCCAGGTCGCCCGTGAACGACCCGCCCAGCACCTTATAGGCGGCGATCAGGGTCTTCAGCCGCTCGTTGATCTGGCGGTTCATGCGCTGCTGGCGCTGCTGGAAGGTCATCATCATGACCAGGCGGATGCCCACCCCGATCAGGGCGAACAGGGCCAGGCCGACCAGACTGGCCACCACGCTTTCCCACGAACTCAGATCGATGCCGCGCATGCCGTTGTCCTTAATCCGCCAGCCGTTGACCGGCCAACCAGGCCAGCACCCCGTCCGCCGCCACGACGCCCGAGGCCATCGTCGCCTGCAACAGATAGCCTCCGGTCGGGGCCTCCCAGTCCAGCATTTCGCCGGCCACGAAGACGCCGGGCAGGACCTTCAGCATCAGGCCCTCATCGATCTGATCCAGACGGACGCCGCCCGCCGAGGATATGGCCCGCTCCAGTCCCTGCACTCCGGTCAGGGTGAGGCGCACCGCCTTGATCCGCTTGGCCAGCTTTTCGGTGCCCAGCGGCAGGTCGCCGGGGATTTCGCGCAGCAGACCGACCGCGACGGGCGACAGGCCCCCCGCCTTCCTCAGCCAGTTGGTCACGCTGTCCTTGCCGCGCGGTTTCGCCAGCCGCTGGGCCAGGGCCTCCTCGCTCAGGTCGGGACGCAGGTCGATCACGACGGCGGCGGTGCCGTCCCGCTCTATGGCCTCGCGCAGGCGCGCCGACAGGGCATAGACTGCTCCGCCTTCCAGCCCATAGCGCGTGATCATCGCCTCGCCGCGCACGGTGTCGCCACCATGCGTCAGGGCAATGGGCTTCAGCGGCTGACCGGCAAAGCGCTCCGCAAAGATCTCGGTCCAGGCCACGTCGAAGCCGACGTTGGAGGGCCGGAAGGGCGCGACCTCGACGCCGTCGGCGGTCAAGCCCTCGCGCCAGGCCCCGTCGGACCCCAGCCTTGGCCAGCTCGCTCCGCCCAGCGCCAGCACCACCGCGTCGGGTCGCTCGATCCGCTCCCCGTCGGGCGTGGCAAAGACGAATCCGCCCTCCGTGCGACCGACCCAGCGCGAGCGCGTTCGCACTTCGACCCCCAACTCCGCCAGTCGTCCAAGCCATGCTCTCAGCAGGGGCGAGGCCTTCATCGCGCGCGGAAAGACCCGCCCTGACGACCCCGTGAAGACCGGCTGGCCCAGCCCCTCGGCCCAGCCGATCAGATGTGTCGGCGAGAACCGCTCCAGCCACGAGGCCGCCGTTGCTGACGCCTCGCGGTACCGCGCCGTAAAGGCCTCGATCCCTTCGGAATGGGTCAGGTTCAGCCCGCCGCGTCCGGCCATCAGCAGCTTGCGCCCCACCGACGGCATGGCGTCGTGCAGCACGACCGCAACCCCGGCCCGCGCCAGCCGCTCGGCCGCCATCAACCCTGCAGGTCCGGCCCCGATGACGTGGACGGTCGAAGAGGGCGTGGCGGGGTCGGTCATGGCGTCTTCCTAGCGGCAAGCGTCATCAACGCCTATCTTCTGTCGCATGAGCGTTGCCTTCACCCGCGAGGAGGATCTGGAGGCCACGGCCGCCGATCTTCCCGACCGCCCGATCTCGCCCCATCCCAATCTGGTTACGCCTGAGGGCCTTGCCGCGATCGACGACGCCCTGATGTCCGCGCGTGCCGCCTATTCCGCGGCCCAGGCGCACGGGGATATCGAGGTCGACCGCACGGCCATGGCCCGCGCCACGCGCGACCTGCGCTACTGGTCCGCCCGCCGCGCCTCGGCTCAGTTGGTCGAAACCCAGCCAGACGACCGCGTCCGCTTCGGCGGTTCGGTCACCATCGAACGTGACGACGGCCGTACCCAGACCTGGCGCATCACCGGCGAAGACGAGGCCGATCCTGCCACCGGCTCCGTCAGCCACGTCTCGCCCTTGTCAGTTGCCCTGATGGGCAAACAGGTCGGCGACGAGGCCGTGATCGCGGGTCAGACGGTCGAGATCATCGCTGTCGATTGATCTTCCGCGCACGGCAGAGGTTGTCCCCGACGCCCGCTTGCCCCACTTTGTCTGAAAATAGAGAGACCACCATCCATGGCCCGTAAGCCCAACTACAGTTTCGAGCGTCAGGAACGCGAGCGCGCCGACGCCAAGAAGGCCGCCGAAAAAGCCGCCGCCAAAGCCGAGAAGAAAGCCGCCGCCGCCGCCCGCAAGGAAGCCGGCCTGCCCCCGCTTGAAGAGGACTGAGGCCTAGACCAGCCCGGTCAGGGCCGGAGCCTCGGCCGCGCTGTCGGGGAAGATGCGAGCGTCCAGCGCAGCCCGGTCCACGCCAAGATGGTCGCGAAGCACGCCCTTGAACACTGATCGTACGTCCAGCGTCGGGGCCAGGTCGCGGTCCTCGAACAGACGATTGTCGGCCAGGGTCGGCCAGTCGCCGATGGGCCCGCCCGGCTTCAGCGCCCCGCCGGCCAGCAGCAGGGACGAGGCCGTGCCGTGATCCGTGCCCTGGGTCCCGTTGGCGCGGGCCGTGCGTCCGAACTCGGTGGCGACCACCAGCACGGTCTGGCTCCATTGCGGCCCTAGGCCCGTGCGGATGCCGCCGATCAGGGCGTCCAGTCCGTCCAGCCGGGTCTGCATCTGCGCATTCTGACGGGCGTGGGTGTCCCAGCCATCGACCGACAGGGCCACGACATCGGCCCCCTGATCGCCGGTCATCAGCCGCGCCACCGCCTGGCCCAGACCGGCGACATCGGCGCGGCGCAGAGGCGTGCCGTCGCTCATGGCCGAGGCCAGCGCCTCGGTCTCCAGCCCGCGCGCCAAGCTCGTGCCCAACGTGGGATCGTCGACGTAGAGGTCCTGAAGCAACGAGGCGATGCGGTCCTCGCCCTTGACCTGACCGCCGGGGGCCCAGCTGGAGGTCTCGGCCCGACCGCGCAGGATCAGCGGCGTCTGGGCCCCGATCGACAGGCCTTTCAGCGCGCCTTGCCCGCCCGCTGAAACCAACGCCCGGTTCAGCCAGCCGTCGCTTTGCGCCCGGATGCCCTCGCCGCCGTTCTCCAGCACGTCCTGGGCGTCGAAATGCGAGCGGATGCGGACCGGAATAGCGACGGCAGGGGCGAACCGCATCTGACCCTCGCCATACATCTGATGCAGGGTCGTCAGGGCCGGGTGCAGGCCGAAGCTCTCTGACAGGGCCAGCGCCCCGTTTGTCTCGCCGGGCGCAGCGATGGCCAGTGTCCCGCGCAGGGCGCGATAGTTGGCATCGCCATAGGGCACCGTCACCGACAGCCCGTCCATGGCCCCGCGTGCGATGACGACCACCAGCTTGGGCCGGGTCGAGGCGGATTGTGCCGCCACACGCCCGGCATAGGCCAGGCCGACACCGGCGGCCCCGAGGCCGCCCAGCAGCAGGCGGCGGTTCATCTGGATCATCTGGGTCATCGACGTTGGAACTCCGGCGACATCAGGAACAGGGTCAGGGCCTCGGGGCGGCTTTCGGCGCGGGCGATGGCCAAGCGGCTCCGCTCACCCAGGCGCGGCCCCAGCGCGGCGGTGGCCACGGCGTCCGCATCGGTTTCGGCGGCCCGGTCGCCGACCGTCTTGGCCCAGTTCAATCGCTTGACCAAGGCATCGGGACCCGCCCAGTCCGCCGCCGTGTCGGGCCAGCCCTCAGGTGAGGGAGCGGAAAAGGCCGGTTGCCCCATCTGGATCAGCGCCTGCTGCAAGGGCTGCGGGCGCTGCGGCCGGGTGCCGAGCGCGCGGTGGGTGGAGACGATGAACTCATAGGGCGTCTTGATCTTGGAGCCTTGCGGCTCCCACGCCTCGGGGGCCTCGATCAGGGCGCGCGCCACTTGGGCCAGGTCGCCGCGCGACGAAGTCCAGGCCGCCTCCAGCTTCTGGACCAAGGAGGGCGGTGGCTCGTCGGCCACGAAATGCCGGGCCAGATTGTAGCTCAGACGCCGGGCCGTCTGGGGCGCATTCGCCAGATCGCGCAGGATGGCCCGGCCCTGTTCGGCTCCGCCGTCCGCATAGGTCTTGCCCAGCACCGTCCGTGTGCCCGGCTCGTGAATTATGGTGCGGAAGACGAAGCCGTTCTCGCTCTCAGGTTCCGCCAGGGCGGCGGCCCGTCGTCCTCGACGACCCTGGCCCTGGCCCTGACCAACCCCTCCGCGATTGGTCGGGATCGACCAGCCGGTGAGGGCCCGCGCCAGTTCCGTCACATCGGCCTGGGTATAGCCGCCGTCTGTGCCCAGGGTGTGCAGTTCAAGAATTTCCCGCGCCAGGTTCTCGTTCAGCCCGGCATTGCGCCTCTGGCCTGCGACGCTGCCGGGACCGACCGACTGGGCCTGATCCAGATAGGTCAGCATGGCTGGGTGGCTCTCGGCCGCCAAGACCAAGTCCTCGAACCGTCCGAACACATGCGGCCGGATCGCCTCGCGCTCATAGGGGCCGATGAAGATGCCGGACTGAAACTTGGTCGCCGAGACCGTGAAGGCATTGGCCCAGAACAGGGCCCAGCGTTCCGCAAAGCCATCCGGCGTCGTTGCGGCCAGATCGGCGCGGGCCACGAACTCCCTCGCCGTCTCCTGGGCCAGATCGCGCCGGCTCTCGCGCCGCGCATCAAAGGCGGCCTGGGCCTCGTCCGACATGGGCGCGGTCTGAGCCGGAGTCTGCCCCTGCTGCCCCATGGCCGACATCGCCGCGCCCTCGGCCATGGGCTCAGCCATAGCCCCAGGCGGGGCATTCGAGGCCGCGCCTTCCTGACGGCGTATCTGCCGCCGTTGCTGCCCCGTCTGCTGATAGGCCAGCCAGTCCTGCACCCGCTCATCAGTGGTCGGCAGGTCGCCCTGAGGCGAGGGCGCGCCCTCAGGCCGGATCTGCGCCGTCAGCCAACCTCGGGCGTCGTCGCCGACCACCTCGATCTCGCCGGCTCGCGCACCCAGCCCGAACCGGGTCAAGGCAATGGCTGCGTTCAGGCTGGCACTCTGTGACATCCGCCGTCTCCTTGCCGCCCCGAAGTTCAAACGGGCGCGACGGCTGAATCCGTCGGACAGCAGAAAGGGCGGGCCCTCGCGGACCCGCCCTTCTGTTCGTTCAGCGTGAGCTGAGCGTGGACTAGAAGTCCATGCCGCCCATGCCGCCGCCCATGCCGCCGCCCATGTCGGGGGCACCGCCGGACGCCTTCTTGGGCGCGTCGGCGACGGCGGCTTCGGTCGTGATCAGGATGCCGGCCACGGAGGCGGCGTCCTGCAGGGCGGTGCGGACCACCTTGGCGGGGTCGATCACGCCCATGGCGACCAGGTCGCCGTACTCTTCCGTCTGGGCGTTGAAGCCGTAGGTGAGCGAGGCGTTTTCCAGCACCTTGCCGACCACGATCGAGCCTTCGACGCCGGCGTTTTCCACGATCTGGCGGATCGGGGCCTGGATGGCGCGACGGATGATGGCGATGCCGGCGGTCTGGTCGGCGTTGTCGCCTTTCAGGCCTTCCAGCGCCTTGGTCGCCTTCAGCAGGGCGATGCCGCCGCCGGGGACGATGCCTTCTTCAACCGCGGCACGCGTGGCGTTCAGGGCGTCGTCGACGCGGTCCTTCTTTTCCTTCACCTCGACCTCGGTCGAGCCGCCGACGCGGATGACCGCGACGCCGCCGGCCAGCTTGGCCAGACGTTCCTGCAGCTTTTCCTTGTCGTAGTCCGAGGTGGTGTCCTCGATCTGCTTCTTGATCTGGCCGATGCGGGCCTCGATCTCGTCCTTGCCGCCGACGCCGTCCACGATGGTGGTGTCGTCCTTGGTGATGGTGACCTTCTTGGCCTTGCCCAGCATGTCGATGGTGACGTTCTCGAGCTTGATGCCCAGGTCTTCCGAGATGACCTGGCCGCCGGTCAGGACGGCGATGTCCTCCAGCATGGCCTTGCGGCGGTCGCCGAAGCCCGGCGCCTTGACGGCGGCGACGCGCAGGCCGCCGCGCAGCTTGTTGACGACGAGCGTGGCCAGGGCCTCGCCCTCGATGTCCTCGGCGATGATCAGCAGCGGACGGCCCGACTGGACCACGGCTTCCAGGATCGGCAGCATGGCCTGCAGCGACGACAGCTTCTTCTCGAACAGCAGGATGAGGGGATCCTCGAGCTGGACCTCCATCTTGTCGGCGTTGGTGATGAAGTAGGGCGACAGGTAGCCGCGGTCGAACTGCATGCCTTCGACGACGTCGAGTTCGGTCTCGGCGGTCTTGGCTTCTTCAACCGTGATCACGCCTTCGTTGCCGACCTTTTCCATGGCCTTGGCGATCATCTCGCCGACTTCCTTGTCGCCATTGGCCGAGATGGTGCCGACCTGGGCGATTTCGGAGTTGTTGGAGACCTTCTTGGCCGAGGCCTTGATGTCGGCCAGGACGGCGGTGACCGCCTTGTCGATGCCGCGCTTCAGGTCCATCGGGTTCATGCCGGCGGCGACGGACTTGAGGCCTTCCTGCACGATGGACTGGGCCAGGACGGTCGCGGTGGTGGTGCCGTCACCCGCCTTGTCGTTCGTCTTCGAAGCGACTTCGCGGATCATCTGGGCGCCCATGTTCTCGAAGGCGTCTTCCAGCTCGATTTCCTTGGCGACCGAGACGCCGTCCTTGGTCGAGCGCGGGGCGCCGAAGGACTTCTGGATCACGACGTTGCGGCCCTTGGGACCCAGCGTCACCTTGACCGCATTGGCCAGAACGTTGACGCCGCGCAGCATTTTTTCGCGCGCGTCAGTGGAGAATTGAACTTGTTTGGCAGCCATGAGGCAGCTCCTTTGAATAGGTTCGAGGGATGAGGGTCGAGGGACGAGGGCGTTCCGGGAGAGCGGGCATTTCACTCCTCATTCCTCGAACCTCGTCCCTGAAAGTCCGAGCCTTAGCTCAGCACTCCGAGCACGTCCGACTCTTTCATGATGATCAGGTCTTCGCCTTCCAGCTTGACCTCGGTGCCCGACCATTTGCCGAACAGGATGCGGTCGCCGGCCTTCAGCTCCAGGGCGTTGACGGTGCCGCGTTCGTCACGAACGCCGGGCCCGACAGCGACGACTTCGCCTTCCTGGGGCTTTTCCTTGGCGGTGTCGGGGATGATGATCCCGCCCTTGGTCTTGGATTCTTCTTCCACGCGCTTGACCAGCACGCGATCGCCGAGAGGACGAAACGCCATCTGTGTGTTCTCCGATGAAGTCTTCTAAGGTTTCTTCGCCAGTTCCCCCGGATCGGCCGTTTTGGCAGCCGCTACCCGAGAGTGCTAACGCGCCGGGGAAGTAGGTGGGGTGCCTGCTGACGTCAAGCGCCGCCGGGCATTCTTGCCTGCATTGATCCGAAGACCCCGGCTCTACGTCGTATTTTGCGATGAACGCGCAATGAACGACCGTCTCGCGAGGCGTTCAGGCTCGTCCCTCTAGGGTGATCTCATGTTCGGCATGGTGCCGCACGAAACAGTCCGGAAGGAATGATCATGAACCCGTTTTCCAAGATCGCTCTCGCTTCGCCGGCCGTCATCGGTGCGGCGGCCCTCACCCTGATGTCGGCCAGCCCGGCCGACGCCCAAAGCTATCGCGACCGCGACAACAACACGGGCCGCGACGCCGTGGTCGGCGCTGTCGTCGGCGGTCTGGCCGGAGCCCTGATCGGTCAAGGCGACGGCAGCTATATCGCCGGTGGCGCTCTGGCCGGTGCCGCCTTGGGTGCCGTCTCGTCCAACAACAGCTCGGACTGCAGCTACTACCGTGGTGGGCGCTGCTATCGGAACCAGGGTCACTGGGAACGCGAGCACGGCATCGACCGCAATGCACCCCGCTGGGAACAGCGCCGCGACTACCGCGAATATCGCCGCGATCGTCGTGAGGAGCGCCGCTATAACCGCGACTATCGCTACGACCGTCGCTGGTAACAGCCTCCTGTCGGTCGCGTGAGTAGGACCGGCCGTCGAAGGCGAGGATGGGGCGGGGATCTTCGGGTCCCCGCCCTTTCTGCATCCGGATCAGACCATAAGACGCTTCATCAATTCCGCCGTCGAGGCGTCCAGTCCCTCTGACGGTTCGCCGTTCTGCACGTCCGTCAGCACCGCCCTGGCCAGTTGCTTGCCCAGTTCGACTCCCCACTGGTCGAAGCTGTTGATGTCCCAGATCACACCCTCGACGAAGGTCTTGTGCTCATACAGCGCCAGCAGGGCCCCCACCGCCTCGGGGCTCAGGGAGTCCATCAGGATGGTGGTCGACGGCCGGTCGCCGGGGAAGGTCTTGTGCGGGGCCAGGCGATCCGCCTCGGCCTCGTCCGCGCCCGCCGCGATCAGCTCGGCACGTGCCTGGGCCTCGGTCTTGCCGATCATCAAGGCCTGGGCTTGGGCCAGGGCATTGGACCACAGGGGCGCATCGCCTTCGCGGGCGTCCACGGCGGCCTCGGACGTATGGCCAACCACGACGAATTCTGCCGGGACGACCATTGGTCCCTGATGGATCTGCTGGAAAAAGGCGTGCTGGCCGTTGGTCCCCGGCTCGCCGAAGACGACGGGGCCGGTGGCGGTATCAACGGGAGTGCCGTCGCGCTTCACTCGCTTGCCGTTCGATTCCATCTCCAACTGCTGCAGGAAGGCGGGCAGGCGACGTAGGCCGTGGGCATAGGGGGCAACGGTACGGGCGTGTCTCCCGCGGCCCTCGACATTGTAGATCTGGGCCAAGGCCAGCACGATCGGCGCATTCACCTCTGGCGAGGCCTCCAGGAAATGCTGGTCCATGGCCCGCGCGCCGTCCAGCACACGCTGGAACACGTCCCAGCCCAGGGCCACGGCGACCGACAGGCTGACCGACGACCACAGTGAATAACGCCCGCCGACCCAGTCGCGGAACCCGAAGGTGCGACTGCAGCCCCAGGCCTCGGCCTTCTCCGGCGCAGCGGTGACGCCCACCAGATGTTTGACCATGCGGCGCGGCGACAGGCTTTCGGCCAGCCAGGCCTTGGCCAGTTCGGCATTAGCCAACGTCTCCTGGGTCGTGAAGGTCTTGGACACCACCACGATCAGGGTCGTCTCCGGGTCCAGCCCGGCCAGGGCCTCGGCCATGTCGCGCGGATCGATATTGGCCACGAAGCGCAGCTGGATCGTCGGCTCCAGGGGTTTGAGCGCCTCCCATAGCAGACGCGGCCCAAGATCCGATCCGCCGATGCCGATGTGGACGATGGCGTTGAACGGCTGGCGCGTGCCGCCGACCTCGGCCCCCGAGCCGATGGCCTGGGCATAGGTGGCGATCTGGTTGCGGGTCTCGGTCACTTCCTGCGAGACCGGCTCGCCCAGGGCATGAAAGTCGGCATCGTCGGCGGCGCGCAGTGCGGGGTGCAGCACCGCCCGCCCTTCCGTGACATTGACAGCCTCGCCCGCGAACAGGGCATCGCGTCGCCCTTCGATGTCGCAGGTCCGCGCCAGGTCCAGTGCCGCCTCGAAGCCCTCCAGGCTCCACGACTGCTTGGAGACGTCGAGATACAGCCCCGCCGCCTCGATCCCCATGCGCTGTACCCGGCCGGGATCGGTGGCGAAGTGGTGCACGATGCGGGTGCCCTCGTCCTTGCGCGCGACGGCGCGAAGCATGTCTAGGGCCTGGGTGCGAGGGGTCACGGGCAACACTCTGTTACGGGGCGGGTAAACCCTCGTTTACGGGTGAGGCGTAGAGGGGTTCAACCGCCGATTTGTGATTCGGCCCGGATAGAGATGAGGTTCGCCATGTCCTGTGGTGTCGCCCTGGCCGTTTCCCTTCTGCTCAGCGATCCGAAGGTGGCCCTGGCCGCGGCCCAGCCGCCCGCCGTGGCTTCGGCTCCGGTGTCGGTCGCGGGCGAGCCTCTGTTCGTCGATATCGTCACCCGCTCGACCACGCTCAAGACGATGGTCGAGGGCTGGGGCACCTCGGGCCTGATCGATCAGGACGGCTTTGTGAACGGCGCTGCCTTCGCCGACTTCAAGGTCCAGGCCAATGCCCTGGCCGAGATGGACATGCAGGGCCATCTGGTCCTCAAGGAGCGCGG
Organism: Brevundimonas sp.; assembly: GCF_016463295.1. GTDB lineage: Bacteria > Pseudomonadota > Alphaproteobacteria > Caulobacterales > Caulobacteraceae > Brevundimonas. The sequence goes on along the minus strand of NZ_JAEMRO010000003.1, from coordinate 50,647 downwards.
CACCGACGGCGACCTGAAATGCATCCTGCGTGGCATTTCCGAGGACATGCCGAAAAAGGTGTCTGCCGTAGAGACCGCCACCACGACCGCCGAGCGCCGCGTCGCGCTGGACGAACTGGTTTATCTGCTCAACGACAACGTCGAAGTCATCACCGCCCCGCCTCAACCGGAAGTGTGATCCACAGCGACCTGGGCTTCCGGCAGGCCAGGGCGAAGTGAATGATCAACGCTCACCGACCGGTTCGACCGTCAGCACAACATCGTCCGGCGTCCCCAGCCCGCCAACCGGGCACCGCGCTGCCTTAAGCTCCAGATCATGGCAGATGCGAACCTCGCGCAGGCGGTTGCCGGAAGCCACGGCGATATAGAGAGCATCGCGGGGCAGACCGGGGTTGGTCGCCACGAAGGCGTCCCGAAGTTGGCCTGCGGTGGGTCCGCGCGCGCCGGGGGCAAGGGTCGTCGGATCGGGCCGGTTCAGCCCGTCATAAAGGCGCGCGGCATCTGCGAAATAGGCTTCCGGCGTATCCCAGCCACAGGTGCCGTGCGCCGCCCATTCATGCTGAACCAGACTGGCCGAGGGCGTGCGGCACAGATTGGCGCGGATGGTGGCCTCTGGCACCTGCGTTGCCGGGCGGCAGTAGCGGGGATAGGGCCGCCCGTCCGCATTGGGCCACAGGCCGTGCAGGGTCCAGCCGAAGCGGTTGGTGCTGCCGCAGGCCAGATCGCCCGCACCATCACCTCTGGTCTTGCAGGTCTGGGGCATCCAGGTGACGGCCAGCATGTGGAACAGGATGGTCCGGTCGGCCACGACCTCGTCCGGACGTACCTCTTCCATCTCGGGCAGGGCGATGCGCTCGGGCAGGACGCAGGTCTCGGGTCCCGCCGCCGCGGTGACGCGGGCGTCTGGCACGGGGTGCAGTCGCGCCTCGCACGACGCCAGGGCCAGGCTGGCGGACGCCAGCAGGCTGATCGGTCCAGTCCGTCTCATCACGCCGGCTCCGTGGTCATCGCGCCCAACGTCGCCGCCAAATCCTCGATCCGCTTGCGGATGTCGGGCACGGCGATGGTTTCCCAGAAGGCGGCTCGAGCCGGCGGGCCCAGGACCAGAAGCCGGTCATCCGGCACGCCGTCCGCATCCAGCACGCGCCCCTCCGCATCCAGATCCAGCCCCAGCCGCAACGCATCCAGCCGTGCCCTGCCTGTCGCGATCAGCGGCCCGGTCAGGACATCCGTCGCGGGATCATGCCCCGGCCCGGTGCAGTCGATCAGCCATTGGCCGGTAATCGGCGACTGCTCTGGTCCGCGCCGGGGCCGCCAGTCCAGGGTCACGCGATCCGCATCCTGATCGATCCGCCGGACGCGCCCTGCCACGATCGTCAGCCGGCCTTCGGCCTCCAGCGCCTCCAGCGAGACGGCGATACTGTCGGCGATGCGGTGTCGATGCACATCCCACCAGGGGCGCAGGTGGCGCACGAACCGCGCCTTCAACTCGCTGTCCGCCGCCGCCCACAGATCGGCTGTGACCGGCCTCAGACCCTCCATCACCGAGCGCCAGCCGCTCTCGTCCGCCATACGCCGCGCCTCGGCCAGACGGCGCGAGGCGGGGGCGAGTTTGAGCATGCCGGTGGGGGGCACCGGGATGTCGGGCAGAGCCTCATGCGCGCGCGGCTTCAACCCTCGCCGGGACAGGGCCGTCGCCTTGCCCCTCCAGCCCCGCGCCACGAGCCACTGAACCATGTCGACCATGGTCAGCCCGGTGCCGACGATGATCACGTCGTCTTCGTCCTTGACCCGGTCCAGCGCTCCGGTGGCCCAAGGATTGCCGATGACACGGCCCTCGACCTCACCCAGCGCAGCCGTCTTCGGGGCCGGGTTTCCGGTAGCCAGCACGACAGCGTCAGCCTCGATCAAACGACCGTCGGCCAGTCGCACGGCGGTGTCCTCGACTGCTACGGCCTCGCCGACGATGCGATTGATCAGGCCCGGATGCGCCACTTCGATGCCCGCCAGCCGATCCTGCACATACAGGCCGTACAGCCGCCGGGGTGCGAAGCTTTCGGGCGCGGCGCGGTCGGGATGATGGGCCTTCAGCCAGTCCACGAAATCGTCGGGCCGCCCCTCGACCGCACTCATCCGGTTGGAGCGGACGTTCAGCAGGTGCCCGTCGAACGGCGTCGAATAGGCGACACCCAGGCCGAAATCGCCACCCCGGTCGATGACGGTTGACGCCATACCGACCTCAGCCAGCCTCGCCGCAAGCATGGCTCCAGAAAAGCCGCCGCCGACGATGGCGATGTGTCTGCCTGTCATGGCTCCCCCGAACCCGAGCCTGTCTGGCTCAGATTTCCTGATTGTACGCGCCGATCTCGGAGTATTTGGCCAGTCGCGGCTTCACCTCGTCGTGGAACAGGGCGCGCATGTCGTCGGCCGAGCGCATGCTCTCGACCACCACCACCAGCTCCGGCTTGTTGGACGACGCGCGGACTAGGACCCACGACCCGTCTTCCAGATGCACGCGCACGCCGTTCACAGTGATGGCTTCCACGATCTTGCGACCCAGGATTTGGCCGCCTGAATCGGCCAGCGCCTGATATTCGGCCACGATCCGCTCCAGCACCTCATACTTCAGCTCGTCGTCGCAGTGCGGCGACATGGTCAGGCTGGTCCAGGCGTCTGGCAGGGCGGCCTTCAGTTCCGACAGCTTTTTCCCGGGATTGCGGTCCAGCATGGCCAGCACCGCACCTGCCGCGACGATGCCGTCGTCATAGCCGTGGCCCAGCGGCGCATTGAAGAAGAAATGCCCCGACTTCTCGAACCCGGCCAGGGCCCCCAGTTCGGCGGTCTTGCGCTTGATATAGCTGTGACCGGTCTTCCAGTAGACAGTCTCGGCACCGTTGGCCTTCAGCACCTCGTCGGTCTTGTACAGACCCGTCGATTTCACATCGACGACGAAGGTGGCGTTGGGGTGAAGGACCGACAGGTCGCGGCCCAGCATCAGGCCGATCTTGTCGGCATAGATTTCCTCGCCCGTGTCATCGACCACGCCGCAGCGGTCGCCGTCGCCGTCGAAGCCCAGGGCCAGGTCAGCACCCGTCTCGCGCACCTTCGCCGCCATCTGCATCAGCATGGCGTGGTCTTCGGGGTTCGGATTGTATTTGGGGAAGGTGTAGTCCAGCTCGGTGTCCATCTCGATCACCTCGGCCCCCATCCGGCGCAGGGCCTCGGGCGCGAAGGCCCCGGCCGTGCCGTTGCCACAGGCGGCGACGACCTTGATCGGGCGCGTCAGTTTCACCTTGGAGACGATGTCGGCGATATAGGCCTCGCGGAACCCTTCGACGCGGGTAAGCGATCCACCCGTGCGACCCACGCCCTCGCCGTTCAGCACGATGTCCTTCAGCCGCCCGATCTCGTCAGGGCCGAAGGTCAGCGGCGGCTGGGCCCCCATCTTGACGCCCGTCCAGCCATTCTCGTTGTGGCTGGCGGTGACCATGGCCACGCAGGGCGCCTCCAGCTCGAACTGGGCGAAATAGGCCGTAGGCGACAGGGCTAGGCCGATATCCAGCACCTCCATTCCGCCTTCCAGAAGGCCGAGGATCAGCGCCTGTTTCACCGACAGCGAATAGGAGCGGAAGTCGTGGCCCACCACGATGCGCGGCGTCTGACCGATCTCATGCACATAGGTGGCCAGGCCCAGGCCCAGCGCCTGGATGCCCAGAAGATTGATCTCCTTTTCCAGGATCCAGCGGGCGTCGTATTCACGAAACCCCGTCGGCTTGACCAGGGGCGTCGTCTCATAGTCGGCCGTATTGGGTTTCAGATCCTGGCGGGGCTTGATCATCGTGTGGTCCTGATGCGTTTCGCCCTTGGTATAGACCGGGCGTCGGGACCGTCACAACGCGAGAGCGGCACAAGTGCTGCAAACCTTGACCGGTCTCTAGGCGCGGCCTACCCAAAACGGACCTGTTCGGAGAGTTGAATGCCCCGCCTGATCCTGCTGCGACACGGCCAGAGCCAGTGGAACCTGGAAAACCGCTTCACCGGATGGGTCGATGTCGACCTGACCGCCGAGGGCGAGGCCCAGGCCCGCAAGGGCGGCGAACTGATCGCCCAGGCCGGTTTCCACCCGGCGGTGATGTTCACCTCGGTGCTGAAACGCGCGACGCGGACCGGGGCGCTGGCGCTGGATGCGGCGGGCCTGAAGGATGTGCCGGTGGTTGAGGACTGGCGTCTGAACGAGCGTCACTATGGCGGCCTGACCGGGCTGGACAAGGCCGAGACCGCGGCCAAGCATGGCGAGGACCAGGTAAAAATCTGGCGGCGCAGCTACGACATCCCGCCGCCGCCTCTGGCCCCCGGCGGCGAATGGGATTTCGCGGGCGATCCCCGCTATGCCGGCAAGGCCATTCCCGACACCGAAAGCCTGAAGACGACGCTGGACCGCGTCCTGCCCTATTGGAACGAGGCGATCGCGCCGCGTCTGAAGGCGGGCGATGATGTGATGATCGCGGCCCACGGCAACTCGCTGCGGGCCATCGTCAAACACCTGTTCGCCGTGCCGGATGACCGGATCGTGGGCGTGGAGATTCCAACCGGCAATCCGCTGGAGATCGATCTCGACGCCGACCTGAGCCCGACCGCCGCGCGGTATCTGGATGCGGCGCGGGCGACCGAGCTGCCGCCCCTTCCAGGACACGCATCATGACGGACGCCCAGGCCGCCTCCGACGACATCCGGTTCATGGGGCGCGCCATCGCCCTGGCGCGCGGCCACATGGGTCAGACATGGCCCAATCCGTCGGTCGGCTGCGTCATCGTCAGGGACGGCGAGGTGGTGGCGGAGGCCGCGACGGCGGCGGGCGGGCGCCCTCATGCCGAGGAACAGGCCGTCCCCGCCGCGGGCGACAGGGCACGTGGGGCCACCGCCTATGTGACGCTGGAGCCCTGCGGGGCGCGCTCTTCGGGCCGCACGTCCTGCTCGCACTTTCTGATCGAGGCGGGCGTGGCGCGTGTGGTGATCGCCGCAGTCGATCCTTCACCGTTCGCCTCCGGGCGTGGCGTGGAGCGGTTGAAGAAGGCCGGGCTGGAGGTCGAGACGGGTCTTCTGTCTGATCAGGCGGCGGTTCTGTACGAGGGCTATCTGCACCGTGTCGAGACGGGGCGGCCCATGGTCCGCATCAGCGCCGACGGAGAGGGGTTCGACGCCCGCTTCGCCGCCTCGGCCAAGGCCGATCTGACCACCGAACTGAAACGCCTGGGCGAGGCTGGCTACACCCGTGTCTGGGTGGGGCCGGGCGACCTGGCCGAGGCCCTGGCCGAACAGGGCCTTTTGACCGCCTGATCCTCATTCCCTGCAAGGCTTCCTTAAAGCCTCGCCGTTAAGGATGAACGCCATGACGGGGGAAACCGCGAACACGGTCGCCAGAAGGCGCATCGAACAGGCCGAACTGGACGCCATCTGCGCCCGGCACGACCGCCTGTGGCAGGCCAAGCCGGGCGGGGCCCGCGCCGTCTTCGCCTGGATGGATCTGTCGGGCCTGGACCTCAGCGACCGTCATCTGGCCGATGCCGACTTCTCCGCCGCCTGCATGATCGGGGCGAACCTGTCCGGCTCGCGGCTGGACAATGCCGTCTTCTTCGGCACCGACATGCAGGACTGCAATCTGTCCGAGGCCAGCCTGCGGCGTGCCGACCTGCGCGGCGCCTGCCTGCGCGGGGCCGACCTGACCGGGGCCGATCTGTTCGAGGCCGACCTGCGCGAAGGCACCATCGCCTCGGCGGACGCCAAGATGGGCTATCGCGTCATCGAGGCCCGCTCGCGCAACGAAACCCAGGCGCAGGGGGCCTGTCTGGCCGGGGCCAATCTTGAGCGATCCAAGCTGACCGGCGTCGTCGCCGTCGCCGCCGACTTCTCCGATGCCATCATGAAGGACTGCAAGCTGGTCCGGGCCAATCTGAAACAGGCCAGTTTTCGCGGTGCCGACCTGGCCGGGGCCGATCTGTCGGGGGCCGACCTGTCAGGCGCCGACCTGCGCGACGCCATTCTGGTGGGCGTGAAATCGGCCATGTGGCGCACCGACGGGGCCGACATGTCCGGAGCCCTGACCGACACCAAGTCCGCGGGCGAGCCCGTTTCGCGCATGCCCGCCGCCAGCATGCTGGCCGAACACGCCCAGTGGTGCGAGACCGGTGGGGCGTCCGGTCAGCCGTCCGTGTTTGACGGGGTCGATCTGCGGGCCCTGCGGTCGATCACCGGCTACAATCTCACCGCCCTGTCGGCCAAGGGCGCCGTCTTCTATGGCCTGGACATGGAGGGGGTGCAGCTTCAGGGCGCGCATCTGGAAGGAGCCGATCTGCGCTCGGTCAATCTGAAGGGCGCCGACCTGCGGGGGGCCCGCCTGAAGAACGCGCGGCTCAATGGCTCGGACATGCGCGGAGCTCAGCTCGGTCCGTTGATGATCGCGGCGGACCGGCTGCTGCCGGCGGACCTGACCGGCGCGACCTTGCGCGGCGTCGATCTGTCGGGGGCCGACATGAAGCGTGCCGTGCTGACCGGGGCCGACCTCAGCCGCGCCAAACTGCACGGGGCCTGCCTGCGTCAGGCCGAGCTGACGGATGCCGACACTCATGGCACCCACGGACTGGAAGCGGCGCTCAACGCCTGACACGAAAAAGGGGCGGCGCGAACGCCACCCCTCTCCTGGTTGCCCTATCGCGCGGTCGCGCGACTTGAGAGCTTAGGCCGCCTTGGTCTTCTTGCCTTCGATCAGGGCCTTGCCCGAACCGATCTCGATGCGGCGGGGCTTCAGGGCCTCGGGCAGTTCGCGGGCCAGTTCGATGGACAGCAGGCCGTTGACCAGGTCCGCGCCCTTCACGATCACATAGTCGGCCAGCTGGAACCGGCGCTCGAAATCGCGCTCGGCCAGGCCGCGATGCAGATAGGTGCGCTGCTCGACGTCGTCATTGGCGGTCTTGCGACCCGTGACGGTCAGCAGGTTTTCCTTGACCTCCAGGTTCAGCTCTTCGGGCTTGAAGCCGGCCACGGCGATCTCGATCCGATAGGCATTCTCGCCCGTCGTCTCGATGTTGTAGGGCGGCCAGCCGTTTTCCTGGCTGGTGCGCGCGGCGCTTTCAAGCAGACTGGCCAGACGGTCGAAGCCGACGGCGGAACGATAGAGGGGGGTAAAGTCGACAGTACGCATGTCATCCTCCTGAGGATCAGCAAGGTTGAACCGTTCCCGCGTTTTTCATGGCCCGGAACGGCGGTTGGGGATCAGCCCGCACGGCCCGATGCTCGGCCCCGTCCGGTCTGGAGGACCCGATATCGGCATCCTCGAGAGACAAGGTGGGAAACGGTTTTTCGGCGTCAAGGGGTCTGGAAAGCGCGTCCTTCTGTCCTGACCCGCGGATGGACACTTGCCCCGCTGGCCGGGGATGGTCAGGGTAGCGCCACCGCTCACCGCATCCGGAACCGACCCCATGCGCCTGCTCGCCATCGCCGCCCTGACCGCCGTCGTCCTGCCTTCCACCGCCCTGGCCCAGGCCCTGCCCGCCATGCCGACCGCCAACGAGACGCCGGCCCAGCGGGCCGAGCGCCGAGCCGCCATGACCCCGCCGGTCGCCCAGGAGGACGCCGCACTTCAAGCCGCCATCGGTTCAGAAACCCGGCCCGCCGCAGACGTGGCCCGCGACGCTTATCGCCATCCATATGAGACCCTGACCTTCTGGGGCCTCCAACCCGGTCTGACGGTGGTGGAGATCGAGCCCGGCCGCGCCGGCTGGTGGAGCCAGATCCTGCAGCCATATGCCGAGGCGACCGGCGGTCGCTACGTCGCCGTCAACCGCCCGCTGGAAACCATGGGTGTCGAGGACGGCCAGGCCGATATGATCATCGTCGCGCGTGCCTTTCACAACTGGCACCGGGCGGGGCGGACCGATGCCTATCTGGCCGCCTTCTTCAAGGCGCTGAAGCCCGGCGGCGTCCTGGCCGTCGAACAGCACCGCAGCGTCGATGGCCTGAACCCCGATCAGACCGCCCCGACCGGCTACATGCCCGAAAGCTGGGTCATTCGCGCGGCCCAGAACGCCGGCTTCGTCCTGGATGCCCGCAGCGAGCTGAACGCCAACGCCGCCGACGACCGCGATCATCCGTTCGGGGTCTGGACCCTGCCGCCCGTGCGTCGCTCCGAACAGGACGGCCGCACCCTGACCGCCGAGGAACGCGCCGCCTTCGACGCCATCGGCGAAAGCGATCGCATGACCCTGCGTTTCCGCAAGCCGGAATAGGCTTCGGTTTTGACCCTGACGGTGAACCTGTCTACTTCCGGACGGACCGTTTCCGGCGGGAGGCTTGATGACTGAGGCGAGGACGAACGGCAGGCTTGCGATCTCTCGCCGATCCTGGCTCGCGGGCTCGGCGGCGCTGGGTCTCGTCGCCGTCGCGGGGTGTGGCCGCGAGGAGCCTTCGGCCCGCGATGCCGTCCCCGAGACGCCCAGCGGTCCGCCCGAGGGGTCGCTGGAATGGGCCATCGCCGGACCCTGGCGCTCGGCCAGCGACCGCGCCCGGGACGGCGACCGGCACCCGATGGAGACCCTGCGCTTCTTCGGCCTTCAGCCGACCATGACCGTCGTCGATTTCTGGCCGGGCAGCGGCTGGTACACCGAAATCCTGGCCCCTTATCTGGCCGAAGGTGACGGCCAATACATTGCCGCCGGTTTCCAGACCGGTCCGCTGACCGACCCGGCGCAGAGTCAGCTGATGGCGGCGTTCGAGCAGCGCTTCACCACCGACAAGAGGCTTTACGGCGAGATCGTCCTCAGTGCCTTCGGTCCCACCTCCGGCCCCGTGGCCGAAGCCGGGACGGCCGACATGGTCCTGTTCATGCGCTACATCCATGCCTGGATGGCCGCGGGCATTGCCGAGAAGGCCTTTGCCGATGCGTTCGCGGCGTTGAAGCCCGGCGGCATCCTGGGCGTCGAGCAACACCGCTTGGGCCCCGAGCAGGATCAGGACCCCGCCGCCGCCAGCGGCTATGTGCAGGAAGCCTTCGTCAAGCAGCTGGCCGCAGAGGCTGGTTTCGCCTTCGTGGCGGCGTCCGAGATCAATGCCAATCCGGACGACGACACCGACCACCCTTTCGGCGTCGAGACCTTGGCCCCCTTGCGTCTGACCGCGCCGCGGGGAGAACCCGCCGACCCCGAGTTCGACCGCACCGAATACGACGCCATCGGCGAGAGCGATCGCATGACCTTGAAGTTCAGGAAGCCCGAGTGACCGACACCGCCGCCTTCACCCCCGATGCGCCCCTGATGGGCGTTCCAGGCGCTGCGCCTCCGCCCGGCGGCAAGGGCGAATGGTTTCGCGGGGCCGGGGGGCTTCGGCTCCGCGCTGCCTTCTGGACGCCTTCGACGCTCGTTGCGTCCAAACCGCATGGCACTGTGGTGGTCAGTCCGGGTCGCACCGAGCCCATCGAGAAGTATTACGAGGTCATCGGCAACTTCCTGGCACGGGGCTGGTGCGTCATTGCGCACGATTGGCGCGGCCAGGGCCTGTCGGCCCGTCTGCTGCCCGATCGGCTGAAAGGCCATGCTCGCGCGGTCGAGGAGTTTCTGGACGACTACGACCGTTTGCTGGATGCCTTCGAGAGCCGCGCTCCCAAGCCCTGGATCATGGTCGGCCACTCCATGGGCGGCGTGTTGAACCTGATGAGCCTGGAACAGGGCGAGACCCGCTTTGCCGGCGCGGTCCTTTCGGGTCCCATGCTGCGCATCAAGACGGGCAAGCGGGCCATGTGGTCGGTCAAGCTGGCCGTGCGCTGGAACCTGCGCCATGGGCGGGCCGGGGACTATGTGCTGGACGATGCCGACGACCCCTTCGACCACACCTTCCAAAAGGACGCCCTGACAACGGACGAAGCCCGCTACGACCAGTGGCGACAGCAGCTCTATGCCTGCCCGCATCTGGCCGTCGGCGGCCCGACCTGGGGCTGGCTGGCGTTCGGACTGACTGTGGGCGAACGCGCGCTGAAGACGGGGGCGTTGAGGTCCGTGCGGATCCCGGTCTGCATCGTTCAGGCCTCGGACGATGACAGGGTCTGGAAACAGAGCAGCCAGTGGGCCGCCCGGCGCATACCGCGCGGCCGCTATGTCGAGGTCCCGGGGGCCAAGCATGAGGTCATCATGGAGACCGACGACAAGCGGGCTGTCTTTCTGGAGGAGTTCGATGTGATGGCCGCGACCGTCTCGCCGGAGAATGGCACGCCAACAGGCTAAAGCGCTGCGCGCCTCAGGGTGACCAGAGCCTGCTCGCGGATCGACACATCCCCGACAGCCAGAATCTGGCCATTGCCGTCGGGCGCCTCGCCCCGCCAGTTGGTCACTGCCCCGCCCGCCGCTTCGACAATGGGTACCAGGGCCGACCAGTCCCAGACCTTCAGGCTGGTCTCGGCCACCAGATCGATCCGCCCCGCCGCGATCATGGCATAGGCATAGGCATCGCACCCCAGTCGGGCCAGGCGTGCCGCCGCCCGCACCTGGGTCCAGGCCCCCAGCTCGGCACCGGTGAAGATGTCGGGGTCTGTCGTGGCGATCACCGCCTCGGTCAGGCGCGAGCAGGGGCGCGCCTTGAGTACAGAAGTCTGATCGCTTTTCAGCAACCGCGCGCCCGAAGGCCCGCCGACGAATATCTCGTCGAGATACGGCTGACCGATGATGCCGACCGTCGGTCGCCCCACCACACGCAGCCCGATCAGATTCGTCCAGAGCGGCAGACCGGCGATGAAGGCGCGCGTGCCGTCGATGGGATCCAGCACCCAGACATGCTCCGCGTCGGGCCGGTCCTCGCCATACTCCTCGCCGATCACGCCATGGTCGGGATAACGGTTGGCGATCATGCGACGCAGCGCCACCTCGGCCTCGCGATCGGCTTGGGTGACCGGATCGAACGCGCCCGGTCCGCCCTTGTCGACCTGCTCATAATCGCCCCGAAAGAACGGCAGACTGACCCGCGCCGCTTCGCGGGCCAGATCGATGGCGAACAGTTCAAACTCGGTCATAGATAGCCTGGGATCACAACAGGGAGACCGGCCAGTCACTGCCAGCCAAGGAGGAAGGCTTCAAGCCGCCGCCTGCTCCGCCTTGCGCACGGCCGACGCCCGCAGCTTCTCGCTTTCGGACTTCAGCTGACCGCACGCGGCCAGGATATCGCGACCGCGCGGGGTGCGGATCGGGCTGGCGAAACCGGCCTTGTTCAGGATGGCGGCGAACCGCTCGATCGTGCCCCAGTCCGAACACTGATAATCCGTGCCGGGCCAGGGGTTGAACGGGATCAGATTGACCTTGGCCGGAATGCCCTCGATCAGCTTGACCAGGGCCCGCGCCTCGTCTGGGCTGTCGTTGACGCCCTTGAGCATGACGTATTCGAAGGTGACGCGCCGGGCGTTCGACAGGCCCGGATAGGCCCGGATGCCCGCCATCAGGGCTTCCAGATCATACTTCTTGTTCAGCGGTACCAGTACATCGCGCAGGGCGTCGTTGGTGGCGTGCAGGCTGATGGCCAGCATGGCCTGCGTCCGGTCGCCCAGCGGACCCAGCTGCGGCACCACGCCACTGGTCGAGACCGTGATCCGGCGCCGCGACAGGGCGATGCCCTCGGGGTCCGAAATGATCTCGATGGCGTCGGCGACGTGGTCCAGATTGTACAGCGGCTCGCCCATGCCCATGAAGACGATGTTGGACAGGCGGCGGTCCTCCATCGGCGACGGCCATTCGCCCAGGTCGTCGCGGCAGACCTGAACCTGAGCCACGATCTCGGCGGCGGTCAGGTTGCGCACCAGCTTCTGCGTGCCCGTGTGGCAGAAGGTGCAGTTCAGGGTGCATCCGACCTGGGACGACACGCACAGGGCACCCGCACGGCCCACGTCGGGAATATAGACGGCCTCGACCTCGATGCCCGGGGCGGTCCGGATCAGATATTTGCGGGTGCCGTCCTTCGATACCTGCCGCTCGACGATCTCGGGCCGGGCCAGGGTGAAGGCCTCGGCCAGTTTCGCCTGCATATCCTTGGCGACATTGCTCATCAGGGCGAAGTCGGTGACGCCGTGATGGTGGATCCAGCCCCAGATTTGGCTCGCCCGCATCTTGGCCTTCTCGGGCGGACAGACACCCGCATCGACCAGCGCCTGACGCAGGCTTGCACGCGTCAGTCCCGCCAGATTGACGGGTCCGGGCGTGGCGGCGGTCGTGCGCGTAAGGTCGAGCGAGAGGCTCAAAGGGCGATATCCTGAACGGGCGGGAGGCGGGCCTTATAGCACAGATCGGGCAGGATTTAAGGCAGGGTCAGTCATCCCCCTCCACCTCGTGAATCCGGTCGTCGTCCAGCCCGAAATGATGGCCGATCTCATGGATCAGGACGTGGGCAATGATCTCGGACAATCCTACATCCCCGCGCTCGCACCATTCGTCCAGGATCGGACGACGGTACAGGAATATCCGCGACGGCTCCGGCGCGGCTCCCATGCCGTCCCGCAGGCCGATATCGACTCCGTGGTACAGGCCCGTCAGCTCGAACGGGTCATCCATGCCGAAGCTGGCCAGCGTCTCCTCGTCGGCGAAATCGTCGATGCGGATGACGACATCGCCGGCCAATGCCCCGAACGGCTCAGGCAGCGCGTCGAACGCCTCGCGGGCCAGTCGGGCAAAGTCGTCCAGCGACGGGGCTGTCTGGTCAGTCCAGGGTGAAGAGGCTGCGTCGGTCATGGCGTCCATATCGGATGTCCGTCGCCCGCTCGCAAATCGCGCCACGCGGGTTATGGTTACCGAATCGGGGCGTGGGGCTCCGCTTTACGGATCAGGGATGGCCGACGCCGACATCGCCTATGTCGCGACCGCGGGTGCCGCAGGTCTGGCGCTCGCGCTCAGCGCCTGGGCCGCGCGGCTGCGCGGCCAGTTGGCCAGGCGTGCGGCGAAGGCCGAGGCCGATCTGGCCGCAGCCCGCGTCGATCTGGCGGATCGCGATGGTGCCCTGGCCGCGTTCGAGGATGTTCGCCTGGCCCTGACAACCGACGGCCAGACGCGACGACTGGGGTCCGAGGGGGCATGGCGCACCATCGTCAGCGAACTGGCCCTGAAGCCACCCGCCCCCGACACCGATCCGGCGCTGGTCGTGCTGGATGCCGTGCGTCGCATGGAGGCCGAGCGGCTCGACGCCCTGATCGCGCGGGGCGAGGCCTTCGATGCCGTGCTGGAGGGGTCGACCGCCGCCTGGACGGTCGAGGGCCGATCCTCGGCCGGAGCCGCCTGGTTGCGACTGTCGCGACTGGCCCTGATGGGCACGGCGGCCGAGAGCGGTCTGGGTTTGCTGGCCGAGGCCTATCCGGCCCCGACCTGGATCACCGACGCGTCGGGCAAACTGGCCTGGGCCAACAAGGCGTGGCTGGCAGAACTGAAGGTCGACACGATCGAGGCGGCGTGCGAACAGGGCCTGAGCTTCGATCGTGGGGCCGACGCCATCGTGGCCGAGGCCAGTCGTCTGCGGCAACACCAAGAAGGGTTTCGCTGGACCACTGGCGATGGTCGCAGGCGAGCATGGCGCATCATGGCCGAGCCGGTACAGGGCGGGGCCGGAGCGGTGCTGGCCTTCGCCCTGGACATGACCGAGGCCGAGGAAACGCGCGATACCCTGCGCCGTCACGTCGAGGCCCATGACGAGACCCTGAACCACCTCGCCGACGCCGTGGCCATCTTCGGTCCCGGCAAGCGACTGGCCTTTCACAACACCGCCTTCCAGCAGCTGTTCAACATCGATCCGGCCTGGCTGGATGAGCGCCCCACCCATGCCGAACTGCTGGACGCTTTGCGTCAGCGCCGCCAGCTCCCCGAAGTCATCGACTATGCCGGGTGGAAGGCCAATGAGCTGGAGTTCTATGGGGCGACGGAGGCGGCACCGGACGACAGCTGGTCCCTGCCCGACGGTCGCACCCTGCGCATCGTGCGCCAGCCGCACCCGCTGGGCGGCGTGCTGTTGCTGTTCTCCGACATCACAGACGAACTTCAGTTGCGCAGCCGATTCAACGCCCAGCTTCAGGTCCAGACCGCCACCCTGGACAAGCTGAACGATGCGGTGGCCGTTTTCGGCTCCGACGGACGCCTGCGCCTTCACAATGAGGCGTTCGAGACCTTCTGGGCCCTCCGTCCCGATCAGCTTGAGACGGCCGGTGAGTTCGACGCCATCGCCGCCCTGTGTCAGCAGACCATGCCCGACCCGGCCCTGTGGCTGGGGTTGAAGGCCCGCGTCGCCGACCCCGACCCCGAAAGTCGCGTGCCGATTTCCGGCGAAGGCCGCACGCTGGATGGTCGCGTGGCGGCCTGGCAGACGCGCCCTCTGCCAGACGGTGCGACACTTGTGGCTTTCTCCGATGTGACGGCCCGGCGCGATCTGGAACAGGCCCTGGCTGCAAAGGCCGCCGCACTTGACGAAAGCCAAGCCCTGAAGCGCGAGTTCGTGGGCAGTGTGTCCTATGAGCTGCGCACGCCGCTGACGACCATCGTCGGCTATTCCGAACTGCTGGAAACCCTGGGCGACCTGCCCGAGCGAAGCCGCCAGCATGCCGGTGCCATCCGCATCGCCGCCAGCCAGCTGGCCCGCTCGATCGACGACGTTCTGGACATGAGCCAGATCGACGCGGGCGAGATGGAGCTGACGCTGGGCGACATCCGCCTCAGCGACCTGCTGGACGACGCCGCGTCGAAGGTCCGTGCACGGATCGAGGGACGCGGGGCTACGCTCGTCGTCGATTGCCCCACTGGATTGAAACCCATCCGCGCCGATGCCGGCCGCATCGCCCAGTGCCTGGACCATCTGCTGGACAATGCCACGCGCGCGGTATCCGAGGGCGGCACCGTCACCCTGGCCGCTGAGGCGACGACATCGGAAGTCCGCATCCGGGTCGAGGATACGGGTCGCGGCATTCCTTATCATCTGCAGGCCCATGTCTTCGACCGTTTCGTCCGCCGCGAGCGGGGCGGCCCCGGCGTCGGCCTGGCGCTGGTCAAGGCCCTGGTCGAGCTGCACGGCGGGTGGGCCGAGGTCGAGAGCGAGCCCGGCAAGGGCGCGGCCTTCATCCTGCATCTGCCGCTGGAGGCGACGGTGTCAGCGGCCGCACCGGAGCTGGGATTAGGTTCTAGGGGTTAGGGTTTAGGTGCTAGGGAGAAAAGGCACGCTCGAAATCTCGTCCGCTGCACTTCCCTGGAACCTCGTCCCTAGAACCTAGAACCTTCCCTATGAAGCCCCTCAAGACCGCCCTGATCTACGACTTCGACGGCACCCTCGCGCGCGGGAACATGCAGGAGGTCAGCTTCATCCCGTCCATCGGCATGGACATCGGAGCCTTCTGGGCCGAGGCCGAGGCCCTGACCCAAGCCGCCGATGCCGACGGAATCCTGATGTATATGCAGCTGATGCTGCGCCATGCGCGCGACAACGGCGCGCCGATCACGCGCGAGACCCTGGCCGAACAGGGGCGCGAGGTGGCGCTGTTCGAGGGCCTGAAGGACCTGTCCTGGTTCGACCGGATGAACGCCTTCGGGGCCCAGTACGGCCTGGATATCGAGCACTACATCATCTCCGCCGGGCTGGAGGAGATGATCGAGGGCACGCCGATCCGGCCCGCTCTGACGCACGTCTTTGCCTCACACTATGTCTATGACGAAAAGGGGGAGGCGGCCTGGCCCGCCGTCGGCGTCAACTACACGACCAAGACCCAATACCTGTTCCGCATCAACAAGGGCGTGAACAATCACTGGGAGAACGAGCGGATCAACCATTTCATCCCGGACGAAGACCGCCGCGTCCCCTTCGACCGAATGATCTTCCTCGGCGACGGCGACACCGACGTACCGACCATGAAGATGATGCACACGAAGGGTGGGTTCTCGATCGCCGTCTATGACCCGCGCTCCAACGAACGCGATCAGAAGAAGGTCTACTCCCTGATCTCCGAGGACCGGGTGAACTTCGTCGCCGCCGCCGACTATCGCGAGGGCACGGCGCTGGATTTGATCGTCAAGGGGCTGATCGGGCGTATCGCCATCAACGCCGGGACCATGCCCGCCGGGATCTGACGCGCCGCATTCGGAACATAGTTCGTCGGACGGCGTATTGCTCCGGTTGTCTTAACCAAGGGAGCCCGAATGTCGGAGCCGCTGCCGATCCTGCGCTATTCGACAGAGGCGTTTCCGCCGGAAGAACGCTATGCGAGATGGTATCTCAGGGACTGGCCGCGCCAGCGCCCGATCTATCGCACCCAGCCGACCGAGCCGTTCGATACCTCTTGGGAAACGGCTCAGCTGGGCTCCATCATATTTGCCGCCGCCACCATCACGGCGATGCGGTGGGAACGTCACATCCAGGACATCCGTGACTCGGACTTCGACCCGATCATCCTGAACCTGATGGTGCGCGGCGAGGCGCAGGGTCAGATCGACGGCCTGCCCTTTCACGAGACCGCCGGCATGGGCCATTTCCACGACCTGTCCCTCCCGTCGCTGCACATGTCGACCGGCAGCTTTACCTACAGTTTCATCCTGCCGCGGCCCGTGGCCGAGGCCTGGTTCGCGCCCCTTCACGACCTTCGGGCCCTGGTTCTGACGGCGGATCAGGCGGCCCTGCTGATCGATTTCGCGGCGGCGATCCACAGGGCCATGCCGACCCTGACCCAGGCCCAGGCCGAGCCGCTGGGACGCAGTGCGCTGGAGCTTATCGCTACGGTCCTTAAGGCGGCCCGACCGTCGACGACCCCCCTGATCAGCGCAGACGAGGCCCTGCATCTGCGAGCCTCTGAAGCGATCGAGCGGCGTCTGGTGGAGGGCGATGTGAGTGTCGAGGCGCTGTGCAAAATCCTGGGCGTATCGCGCGCGCGCCTGTTCGCGGCCTTTCAGAAGGATGGCGGTGTTCAGGCCTTCGTCCTGACCCGGCGGCTGGACAACGCGCGTGCGGCCCTGGCCGACATCTATCGGCACGAGACGATCGGCACGATCGCTCACAGGCTGGGCTTCAGCGACGCGGCTCACCTCAGTCGCTCCTTCCGCGCCCGCTACGGCATGACGCCGCGCGAATACCGTCAGCTTGTGGCGACCAATCTACAGGTGATGCGCACCAGCACCGCCCCTGAACGCTGATACAAGATTCAGCGACGGTCGTCCTAACGCGCCGGCGAGCCTCGGTGTACGGCCAAATGCGCTTCAGGATTGCGCGGAGAGGCTTGGGTCGGGGGACCATGGCTTTGCCCGATGCTGGCGCTGGAGATCGAGGGGATTTCCATGATGGACGGAGCAGACGCTGTCTTACCGCGCGTTCGCTGACCGGGTCGGGCGGGGCCCGATCCGACCGTCCGGGCGAACACGAAGGGAGGACGTGATGGCGACGATCAGGAAAACGGGCACCACACAGACGCCCCCGGCCGCGAACCATATCGGCGAGGACAAGAGTTTCGGGCGCGCCTCACAGCTATCGAAGACCGCGCGCAAGTCCGGCCTCAACCCCCACAATGCCAAGGCAGAGGACGACCCTGTCTTGGAGCACGACGCGATTTCCATGAGCAAGACCGCCCAGCCTGCCGGCCACAAGGGTCACTGAGGTCTAACGGCCCCCGGCCCTCAGCCACGCCGCCCGGGCCGCAGCCAGTCGAGAGGGCACCAGCCCGCGCAACAATGCGCGCGAACCCTCCTTGAGCCCCGCCTCTGTCCCCTTGCTCCAGACGACCTCAGCCTCTATGGCGACGGCCTGTTCCATATCCACAACCGTGACGTGCGCAGGCAGGGACAGGGCGCGATCCATGCGGATTTTCATCCCGCGAGCGGACCGGTCCACGATCAGACAGGCCAGCTCGACACCAGGCGCGACGATCAGGGCGCGAGTGTGCGACGGCCTGCGCGGCTCGAACCGCCGCTCGGGTGTCTGGCTCAGTGCTGGTTCTCGGGCAGGCGCACAATCAGCCCGTCCAGCTCGTCCCTGACCCGGATCTGACAGGACAGGCGACTGTTCGGCTGAACATTTTCGGCGAAGTCCAGCATGGACTCCTCCATCGCCGAAGGCCGTCCCGTCTCGGCAGCGAAGGCCTCGTCCACATAGACATGACAGGTCGCGCAGGCACAGGCTCCGCCGCAGTCGGCGTCGATACCGGGCACATTGTTCCGGATCGCGCCCTCCATGATGGAAAGCCCGGTCTTGACCTCCACGACATGCTCGCGGCCGTCGTGCTCGATGTAGGTAACCTTCGCCAACTCAGGCCGCCTGCTTCTTCCGACCCGGGGCGACCATCAGCTTCTTGGTTTCGGCGATGGCCTTGGCGGGGTTCAGGCCCTTGGGGCAGACCTGGGCGCAGTTCATGATGGTGTGGCAGCGGTACAGTTTGAACGGGTCCTCAAGGTCGTCCAGCCGCTTGTCCGTGGCATCATCGCGGCTGTCGGCGATCCAGCGGTAGGACTGAAGCAGGGCCGCCGGGCCCAGATATTCCGTCTGGTTCCACCAGTAGCTGGGGCAGGAGGTCGAGCAGCAGGCGCACAGGATGCATTCGTACAGCCCGTCCAGCTTGGCCCTGTCCTCGGGCAGCTGGATACGCTCCTTCTCCGGATCCGGCTCGTCGGACTGGAGATAAGGCTGGATGCTATCGTACTGGGCGTAGAACAGCGTCAGGTCCGTCACCAGATCCTTGACAACGGGCTGGTGCGGCAGGGGGGCGATGGAGATGTTGTGCGACGAACATTCATCCCAGCCCTTGGTGCAGGCCAGGGTGTTGCGCCCGTCGATGTTCATCGAGCACGAACCGCAGATGCCCTCGCGGCACGACCGGCGAAACGCCAGCGTCGGGTCGATCTCGTTCTTGATGTGGATCAGGGCGTCCAGCAGCATGGGGCCGTGGTCGTCGCTGGAGACCTCGAACGTATCCCAGCGTGGGTCGGCATCGACCTCGGGGTCGTAGCGATAGACCTTGTAGGTCTTGACGTTCTTGGCACCGGCGGGGGCCTTGTGAACCTTGCCGGTCGAGGGCTTCGACCCCCGGGGGAGAGTAAGCTGAACCATCTTCAGTACACCCTTGTCTTGGGCTCGATGTAGGCGATGTCGTCCGACATCGTGTAGTTGTGGACCGGACGGTAGTCGATCTTCACCGCATCGCCCGGGACCTTCCAGGACAGGGTATGCTTCATCCAGTTGACGTCGTCACGATCCGGATAGTCTTCACGCGCATGAGCCCCGCGCGATTCCGTGCGGTTCAGCGCGCTCTCTATCGTGACCAGGGCCTGATCGATCAGGTTGTCGTATTCCAGCGTCTCGACCAGGTCGGTGTTCCAGATCAGACCGCGGTCAGTGGTCTTGATGTCAGCCCCCTGCGCATGGATTGCGCGCAGCTTGGCGGTGCCTTCTTCCAGCGTCTTGCCGGTGCGGAACACGGCGGCGTCGGACTGCATGGCGCGCTGCATCTCGATGCGCAGCTTGGCGGTCGGGGTCGAACCATTGGCGTGGCGGAAACGATCAAGGCGGGCCAGATGGGCATCCGTCGTGGAGGCCGGGGCATCGGGCACGCGAGACGCCTTGTCCACGACCTCCCCGGCGCGCAGACCGGCCGCGCGGCCGAACACGACCAGATCGGTCAGGCTGTTGGAGCCCAGACGGTTCGCACCGTGTACGGACACACAGGCCGCCTCGCCTACGGCCATCAGGCCCGGCACGACGGTGTCGGCATTGTCGCCGACCTTGGTCAGGACCTCGCCGTGATAGTTCGTGGGGATGCCGCCCATATTGTAGTGGACGGTCGGCAGGACCGGGATCGGGGCTTTGGTCACATCCACGCCCGCAAAGATCTTGGCGCTTTCCGAAATGCCCGGCAGGCGCTCGTGCAGCACCTTCGGATCGAGGTGATCCAGGTGCAGGAAGATGTGGTCCTTGTTCGGGCCCACGCCGCGCCCCTCGCGGATTTCGATGGTCATGGAGCGCGAAACCATGTCACGCGGAGCCAGGTCCTTCACAGTGGGCGCATAGCGCTCCATGAAGCGCTCGCCCTCGGAGTTGGTCAGATAGCCGCCCTCGCCGCGCGCGCCTTCCGTGATCAGGCAACCTGCACCATAGATGCCGGTCGGGTGGAACTGGACGAACTCCATGTCCTGCAACGGCAGGCCCGCGCGCAGCACCATGGCATTGCCGTCGCCCGTGCAGGTATGGGCGCTGGTGGCGCTGAAATAGGCGCGGCCGTATCCGCCTGTGGCCAGGATCACCAGCTTGGCGCGGAACCGGTGAAGGGTGCCGTCGTCCAGTTTCAGCGCCGTCAGGCCGGTGCAGACACCGTCCTGCATGATCAGGTCCAGGCCAAAATATTCGACGAAGAACTCGACCTCGCGTCGCACCGACTGGCCGTACAAAGTGTGCAGGATGGCGTGGCCGGTGCGGTCGGCGGCAGCACAGGTGCGCTGCACCGGGCCTTCGCCGAAGTTGCGGGTCATGCCGCCGAAGGCGCGCTGATAGATCTTGCCTTCATCGGTCCGGCTGAACGGCACACCCCAGTGTTCCAGCTCATAGACCGCCTTGGGCGCGTTGCGGACCAGGTATTCGATGGCGTCCTGATCGCCCAGCCAGTCCGACCCCTTGACGGTGTCGTACATGTGCCATTGCCACGAGTCCTCGCCCATGTTGCCGAGGCTGGCCGAGATACCACCCTGGGCCGCCACGGTGTGCGAGCGGGTCGGGAAGACCTTGGTGACGCAGGCGACCTTCAGACCTTGCTGCGCGGCCCCCAGCGCGGCGCGCAGGCCCGAGCCCCCGGCGCCCAGGACGACGACGTCATATTCGTGATCGACGAATTCGTATGCGGTCACGCGGTCAGACTCCGAAACCAGCCGGCAGCGGCGCTGAACCCAGCGCCACCCGCACGATGAAGAAGACGCTGGCGGCGGCCAGCGCGAAACAGATCAGATTCAACAGGCCGATCAGCAAGCCCTTGGTGCCGGGCTTGTGGATGTAGTCCTCGATGATGACCTTCCACGCCAGGCTGGCGAAGCCGAAGAAGACCACGGCCGTCACCGCCGCAAGGATGGCGTTCAGCGGGCTGGCGAACCAGGCCATGACGGTATCGTAGTCGGCCCCGGCCAGGGTAAATGCGCTCGACGCGACCCAGACGCCCAGCGGCATCAGCAGCAGCAGGGCCACGCGCTCGGTCGCCCATTCGCCGGCGCCGTGGTGCTCGGAAACCTTGACGCCGTTTCTGTATGTAGCCCGACCGCTCACAGCGACACCCTCCCGGTGGAGAACAGGACGACCCAGAACAGCACCGCCAGCGGCACCGGGCCCCAGACCGCGATATTGGACAGCAGGTCGGCAGGCTTGATCTGAAGGCCATTGCCCGTGTCGTTGATCAGGTGGCGCCCGCCGTTCAGCAGCAGGGAGAACAGCACCACCGTCAGGCCGAAACCGACGATCAGACCCAAAGGCGAACCGGCGAAGGCAGCCGCGCCGTCGAAAGCCTCCGGTCCGAAGGCCACCGCCGCCAGCCAGGCCACCAGAAACACCGCGCCGACGCTGGCCGCCCCGATGGTGAAGCGGAACAGGATGGAGGCGGTCATGGTCACGTGCCAGCGCCACACCTGCAGGTGCGGCGACAGCGGACGCGGCCGGCCATTGGGCTGGATCACCAGGCGGCCGGTCTGATCGTCAGAAGGGTCGTTGCTGGGGTCGCCCGTCAGGGGGGAGCTTGACATGCGAACGGTTCTCAAAAAAGCCGTGAAAATTCAGGCGCGGACGCCAGTGAACAGGCTTTAGTCAGCAGGGGACCGGGGGTCAACGCACCAGACCGTCGCGGGGTGATCAGTGATCGCTCAGGCGGGACGGCGGAGGGCCTGGATCAGGGTTTCGCGCAGATCGGGAGCCCATGGCACCGCCGACCCACGACCCCAGACCGGATCGGGCCAGACCGGATCATCCGCCCGACGGCCAATGACGTGCACATGCAGCTGGGCGGTGACATTGCCCAGGGCCGCGACGTTCAGCTTCTCGACCGGGCGGTCGATCATTCGTCCCAGCGCGCGCACGGCGTCGCCCGCGATCAGGACCTCGGACATCAGCATGCTCAGATCGGACGGCTCCAGCTCGTCCAGCTCGGTCAGACCGGCCCGACGCGGGATCAGGATCAGCCACGGAAATCGCGCGTCATCCTGCAGCCGGACCTGACTAAGCGCCCAGTCGGCGACTTCTACCGAGCCAGACTCGAACGCCGCGTCCGCCCGGAACTCATCCGCGATGCCCATCAGTTGATAGAATAGATGACGCAGGCCTGATCCGTCAGTTCCCGCCGCGGCGGTTGAAGGGCCAGCGTTGCGGCCGCGATCTGATCTTCCGAAGGCGCGATCCGCGATCCGGTGACCGTAACGGGCGAGGGCGGAGGTGCGGGCGGTGGCACATAGGCGGCTTCTGCCATGTCGTACGCGACATCCGTCGCCTGCGACGCTCCGGCACCATAGGACGGCCAGCCCGCCAAGACATCAGTCTGGCAAGCGCGGCCCGTCGGGTCGATCACGCGGACCCCGCCCAGTGTCGCGCCGGCGTTCGAAGCGGCTTCGCGCGCACGCCGGGCGGCGTCCTTGACAGCTTCGGCCTGGAGCCAGGTCTTGGTCGCATTGTCAGGCTGAAGGTTGAAGTTGACCGGGCTGATCGAGGTTGGCTGGGACGCCACCACGGTGGCATAGACACGCTCCAGCACCCGCACGTCGCGCAGGGTCACGCTGACATTGGCCTGGGCCTCATAGCGTTCGATCCGGTCGGCACGGACATTATCACGCAGGTTACCGGCCTCGTCGCGATACTGGTCGTACAGGGGGCGGGTGGACACGGTCGTCTCGACGCGGACGACGTCTTCGCCATAGGCCGCCAGGGCCTGGCTGAGGGCGCGAACCTGATCGGCGGCCTTGCGCGAAGCCTCAGCTGCGGTGCGCTCGACCGACTGGAAGCTGGCTCCAAATCCGGCGCGGTTGGCCGTGACCTCGGTGCGGACATAGCCGACCGAGGCGATCACCGGATCGCGCATCCACCAGGGCGCCGGCACGTAGCGATCACCGATGGTCGCGGGCGGCGTCTGGGCGTGAGCCGGAACAGCCGTGAGGCCCGTCGATGCGGCGGCGGCGGCAAGGGTCAGGGTGGTGAGCAGGCGACGCATGGCAATCCTCCGAATGTCTTCGGACACTGGCCCCAGGCGGCGTGATCGTAAAGCGGTTCGGTCAAGACGTCAGACTTGATCAGGCTATGGTGCCTATAGATATTATTGATCAACCCTGTCGCCGCGAACGATTGACTTTGTGCAGTGCAGCGCCCATTTCGCACCTGCAAACGGCGCTCCCCCGCCGTCCCCAAAATCATCATCGTTTCAGGAGCACCCTATGCTGGGCGTCGGTAAAAAACTGCCGGAATTCAAGATCATCGGCGTCAAGCCGGGCTTCAACAGCCATGAGGAGAACGGCGTCTCGGCGTTCGAAACGGTCACCCAGGACAGCTTCGAGGGCAAGTGGAAGGTCATCTTCTTTTATCCGAAGGACTTCACCTTCGTCTGCCCCACCGAGATCGCCGAGTTCGCCTCGCTGGCCCGCGATTTCGACGACCGCGACACCGTCGTCCTGGGCGGCTCGACCGACAATGAGTTCGTCAAACTGGCCTGGCGCCGCGACCACGCCGATCTGAACAAGCTGCCGATCTGGCAGTTCGCCGACAACGGCGGCAAGTTCGCCCGCGATCTGGGTATCCTGGACGAGGCCGAGGGCGTCGCCCTGCGTGCCACTTTCGTGGTCGATCCGCACAATGTCGTGCAGCACGTCTATGTCACCAATCTGAACGTCGGCCGCGCCCCCGCCGACACCCTGCGTGTCGTCGACGCGCTTCAGACCGACGAACTGTGCGCCTGCAACCGCCCCGTCGGCGGTGACGTGCTGGCGGCGTAAGGCCAAAGAGGTTCGAGGGGCGAGGGATGAGTATCCTCGTCAAGCCACCCCTCGAACCTCGTCCCTCATCCCTCGAATCTGAGACAACCATGTCGATCGACGCCCTTCGCGACCTGATCCCCGCCTATGCCAAGGACATCTCCCTGAACCTCGGCTCGCTCGCCTCCGAGACGGTTCTGAACGATCAGCAGAAATGGGGCTGTTTCCTCGCCTCCGCCCACGCCATCGGCGTGGCTCCCGTCGTGAAGGTGATCGAAGCGCAGGCGGCGACCGTCCTGTCGCCCGAAGCGATGAATGCGGCCAAGTCCGCCGCCGCCATCATGGGCATGAACAACGTCTACTATCGCGCCCTGCACCTGATGAAGAACCAGGAATACACGACCATCTCCGCGCGCCTGCGGATGAACGTCCTGGCCAATCCGGGTGTCGAGAAGATGGACTTCGAACTGTGGGCGACGGCGGTCAGCGCGATCAACGGCTGCGGCGGTTGCCTGGACGCGCATGAAGGCGTGCTGCGCAAGCATGGCGTGCCCGCGACCCAGGTCCAGGCCGCCCTGCGCATCGGGGCCGTTGTTCACGCCGCCAGCCGGATCGTGGCGTCGGAGACGGCGCTGGCGGACTAGTCCACCGTCACGTCCGACGTGGCCGGGTCCTCTCCGTATTCGACATAACGGATGAACCGATTCCAGGCCCCGCTCATGACGCCATCGACCGCCTCGGCATAGGCCCCGACCCCCGGTCCCTCGACCACGAAGTCCATCGACACCAGCCAACCCCGATTTTCCGGCCCGACAGCAAACGTCAGGTCGGATCGGGTCGCCGTGTCATGAAGTGGCCCCAGGGCAGCGTTCATCGCCACCCGCTGCGGCTCGACCGCCGTGACCGTCGCATGCTCGAAAATCGAACCGTCGGCCAACCGCTCGCACCAGCAGCCGCCTTCTTCCAGAGCCAGCGACAGATTCGCTGCATCGCCGGTGTAGGTATGGGCCGGATCCCACCATTTCGGCAGGTCCCCGACCGTGACGATCACGTCTTCGGGTGTGGTCTCCAGACCGACGGCAAACCGCAGGGTGAAGGCGTTGGCGCTTTTTGACACCACCTCGGCCGCGGCAGGTGTCGCCAGACAACCGAGGGCCAGCGCAACCAGAATGGTCCTGATCATGTGCAATCCTCCCGTCGTCATAGGCCGACGCGCGGTGCCGCGCGTCAAGCGGCGGCGAAGCTCAGCGGCGCGCCCCAGAACTGGCTGACACGGTCGGACTGCGGGCCGGGCGTGCCGGTGGTCAGGAAATCACGGCGCCCCGTCTCGCCCAGACCGTACTCCGGATGGTGCGCGAAATAGCGATCCAGGGCATCGGCCACGGCCTGCGGCTGATGGATGATCGGTGTGCCGTCGGGCAGGGCAGCGGCGAACAGATCGGCCACGATCTCGTAGTGGGTGCAGCCCAGGATAGCCTTGTCAGGATGGCGACCGATCCGGCGGCGCAGGGCGTCGACATGGTCGTTGACCACCACCGTCAACTCCTCGGTCGGCGCGCCCAGCTCGATCAGGCCGGCCAGGCCGGGGCAGGGTTCGGAAAAGACCGCCAAATCCTCGCGCCGCTTGTCGATCTCGATCTCATAGACCCGGCTCATGGCCGTGGCGGCGGTGGAGAAGACGCCGGTGATCTCGATCGCCTGCTTCTTCTCGCCTTCGGCCCGGTCGCGCTCGCTCTCATAGGTCCAGGGCAGACCGGTCGCCGCCTCGATGGTCGGCACGATAATGCCCAGCACATTGACCGGACGGCCATGCCTGGCTCTCGCATCGGGCACCCAGGTCTGCTGCAGCCGGCGCAAAGCGATGGCGCTGGCGGTGTTGCAGGCCAGGACGATGACATTGGCCCCGGCCTCGAACAGTCGCTCGCAGCCGGCGCGGGTCAGATCGACGATCTCCTCTCCGCCGCGCCCGCCATAGGGGGCATTGGCCTGGTCGGCCAGATAGACGAAGTCGCGGTCGGGGAACCGCCGCGTCAGTTCGCGGTGGACCGTCAGCCCGCCAACCCCGGAGTCGAATACGCCAATCGCCATGGCGCGGCTTTACCGTCGGGGCCGCGCGACGTCCACGTTCAAGATTTCGACCCTGTCATGTGACACATCCGTCGCAAACGGCTTATGTAGGGTTCAGACCCCATGAAATACCGGAGCTTCTTATGCACAGACGCCAACTCCTCATCGCCGGGGGCAGCCTTCTGGCGCTGTCGGCCTGCGCCTCCAACGGCATGTCGATGAACGGTGCCGATGCCCCCAGCGCGGCGTCCCTGGCCGAGGAGGCGCGCATCGCCCGGGCCGTCCTGCCCGCCCAGACCCCACGCGCGGAACTGCTGCAGCCCTGGACCGGCCCGTACGACGGCGTGCCGCCGTGGGACAAGGTCACGGCACCCAAGTTGCGCGAGGCGATGATCGAGGCCATGGACCTGGCCCGCGCCGACGTGGCTGCCGTCGCCAACAATCCCGAGCCGCCGACCTTTGCCAACACCATGGTCGCCATAGAGCTGTGGGGCGCGCCGCTGGACCGGATAGTCAACATCTACAGCGTGATGACCGGCAACATCGGCGGCGAGGCCTATGACGCGGTCGACACCGAAATGTCGCCCCTGCTGTCGGCCTTCTTCGACGAGATCAACTTCAACGAACCACTGTTCCAGCGGGTCAAGACGGTCGCCGACAACGCCGACGCCATGGGCCTGAGCGCCCAGCAGAAGCGCCTGGCCGAGCGCAGCCGCGACAGCTTCATCCGCTCCGGTGCCAATCTGGACGCCGCCGGCAAGGCCGAGCTGGGCCGGATCAACACCGCCCTGTCCACCGCCTTCACCCGCTTCGGCCAGCGCGTCGTCGCCGACGAAAACACCTGGACGGTCATTCCGAACGAAGCCGGCGTCGCCGGTCTGCCCGCCTCGAACAAGGCCGCCGCAGCTGCGGCCGCTCGATCGCGCAATCTGCAGGGCTGGGTCATCGTCAACACCCGCTCGGACGTCGATCCCTTCCTGACCTTCGCCGATGACCGGGCCCTGCGCGAGCAGGTCTGGCGCAAGTTCGTCAACCGTGGCGACAACGGCGGGGCCAACGACACCAATGCGATCATCGCCGAGATTGTGGCCCTGCGTGACCAGCGGGCCAAGCTGCTGGGCTATCGCAACCATGCCGAACTGCGCATGCAGGACACCATGGCCAAGACGCCCGCGGCGGCCATGTCCCTGATGAACCGGGTCTGGGCCCCGGCCAAGGCCCGCGTGGCCGAAGAGGTCGCCGACATGAAGGCCCTGGCCGGTTTCGACATCGAGCCGTGGGATTACCTCTACTTCGCCGAGAAGGTCCGCAAGGCCAAGTACGACCTCGATCAGAACGAGCTGAAGCCCTACTTCGAACTGAACGCCGTCCGCGCCGGCTCCTTCGCCATGGCCGAGCGTCTGTATGGCTTCGAGTTCCGCCCGCTGGCCAAAGGCACGGTGCCGACCTTCCATCCCGACGTGGAGGTCTATGAACTGTACGACAAGCCCACCGGTCGCCTGATCGGGCTTTACTACGTCGATGACTATGCCCGTCCTGGAAAGCGGTCGGGTGCGTGGATGACCACCTATCGCTCATTCTCGACGCTGGACGGCTCCAAGGCGATCCTGGGATCGAACAACAACAACTTCACCAAGGCCGAGCCTGGCCAGCCGGTGCTGATCTCGCTGGACGACGCCGAGACCCTGTTCCACGAGTTCGGGCACACCCTGCATTACTACAGCTCCAATGTGACCTATCCGTCGTATGGCAATACGCCCCGCGACTTCGTGGAGTATCCGTCACAGGTGCACGAGCACTGGGTGCTGTCGCGTCCAATCCTGGACGGCTTCCTGAAGCACAACGAGACCGGCCAGCCCATGCCCCAGGCGCTGGTGGACAAGGTTCAGGCCGCGTCTACCTTCAACCAGGGCTATGCCACGGTCAGCTATCTGTCCTCGGCCCTGGTGGACATGGACCTGCATACGCAGGCCACGCCGCCGACCGACATCGACGCCTTCGAGAAGGCTTCGCTGGAACGCTATGGCATGCCAAAGGAGATCGTGATGCGGCACCGCCTGCCGCAGTTCAATCACCTGTTCACCTCGGACGCCTATTCGGCGGGCTACTACAGCTATCTGTGGTCCGAAACGATGGACGCCGACACCTGGGCCTATTTCGAGGAATCGGGCGACGTCTTCAATCCCGAAATCGCCGGCCGCTTCAAGTCGATCATGCTGGCCCCGGGCAACACCACGGACCGCGCCGAGGCCTACCGCGCCTTCCGCGGACGCGACCCCGACGTGGCGGCACTGCTGAAGGTCCGGGGCTTCCCGACCAACTAAGTCGGTCAGGCCGAGAGAAGAATGGGCCCGGTGGAGCAATCCCCCGGGCCTTTTTTCGAACCCTACACCTGGTTCGCACCGCGAGCGCGGGCATAGTCCTGACGGCGCGCGACCGGCAGGGCATCCATAAGATCGTTGCGAACCATCGCGCGGCAGCGATGCACCTGAAGCCCCAGACCCCCGGCGCAGGCCGAACGTGCGGCCCGATCAATGCGACGGTCGAGGGCGGCGGCACCTGCGACCGTCGAGATGTCCAGATCGCCGATACGGACCTGAACGCGACCGTCGGCCATCACGGTGGAGTGGGCGATGGCCGGGCTGGATACAGCAGCCAGAATCAGGACGGAGAGAGAGATAAGCGTCTTCATGGCGAACTCCTGCGGAGGTCAACGTCGCTCTTGGCGGCGACGCAGCGGGAGATACCGACGGTCTGTGGCAGTGGCTTTCGACTTCCAAGTCGGAACGGCGACGTCTTCGTTAAATCGCCGACACGCTTGGCCCAGCTTCAGCCGCTGTTGCGCAAACCCGCGGCCACGCCGTTCAGGGCCAGCAGAATTCCCTCGCGCACCCGAGGATCATCGTCACCGTTCCTCCGTCTACGGATCAATTCGATCTGAACGTGATTCAATGGCTCGACATAGGGCATGCGCAGACGGATCAGGCGGTCCAGTTCCGGCTGGCCGCCCAGCAAACGGTCCTGCCGGGTGATGGCCAGCACTGCCGCGTGGGTCCGCTCCCACTCCTGCAGCAGCGCCCCATAAACGCGGTCGGCCAGCGCCCTGTCCGGCACCAGCGAGGCATAGCGGCGGGCGAGGGTCATGTCCGCCTTGGCCATCACCATCTCCATGTTCTGGATCAGGGTGCGGAAGAAGGGCCAGTCGCGGGCCATGGCCTGAAGCTCGTCCATATCCTCGCCCGCAATGGCCGACCCAAAACCGAACCAGCCGGGCAGCATGACGCGTGACTGGCTCCAGCTGAAGACCCACGGAATGGCCCGTAGATCCTCGATCGCGGTGGAGGATGTCCGCGACGCCGGACGCGAACCGATCTTCAGGTCGGCAATCTCGGCGATCGGTGTGGCGGCGCGGAAATAGTCGACGAAGCCCTCTGTCTCGTACACCAGCGCCCGATAGGCCGACATGGAGGCCGTGGACAGTCGCGCCAGGGTCGATCCATGCCGCCGGGTCAGGTCCGCATCCGGCGGCGGGGCCAGCGACGCCAGCAGAACACCACAGGTCAGGGCATCCAGATTGCGCCGCGCCACTTCCGGCTCGCCATATTTGTTGGCGATGACTTCGCCCTGTTCCGTCACGCGGATGCGACCCGCGACCGTGCCCTCCGGCTGGGCCAGGACGGCCGAAAAGCTGGAGCCGCCGCCGCGCCCCACCGCCCCGCCGCGACCGTGGAACAGCTGAAGCCGAAGCCCGGCCTTGTCGGTGACCTCCAGCAAGGCCCGCGACGCCTCATGCAACTCCCAGGTCGAAGTCAGGTAGGAACCGTCCTTGTTGGAGTCCGAATAGCCGATCATGACTTCCTGAACGCCGCGGGCCTTGGCGACGGCGAGGGCCGATGGCGCTTGCAGCAGCCGATCCAGCGTCGAGCGCGCGGCCCGCAGATCGTCGATCGTCTCGAACAGCGGCACCGCCTGGATGGGACAGGCCTCGGGCGCGCCGGGTCGATACAGCCCGACCTCCCTGAGCAGCAGATAGACCTCCAGCAGATCGGACGCCGCATCGGTCTTGGACACCACATGGGTGCGGATCGCCTGTGGCCCGAAGTCGGTCAGCGCCCGGGCCGCCGCCTCCAGAATGGCCCGCTCCTTGAGCGTTTCGGACTGATACTCCGCGTACGGATTGAACAGGGGCCGCGTTGACGCCAGTTCGGCCTCCAGCAGGCTCAGCCGCGCCGCCTCATCGAGCGCTTCATAGTCATCGCACACCCCGGCGACCTTCAGCAGGTCCGCCACCACCCGCGCATGGACGTCCGAGTTCTGACGCATATCCAGCGTCGCCATGTGAAAGCCGAACACATCGACCGCAGCGATCAGCCCGGCCAGGCTATCGTCGGCAAAGACGCGCCCGTGGTTGGCGACCAGGCTGTCGTGCAGCACCGCCAGATCGGCGCGGAACGCCTGCGGCCCGTCGTAGGGAGCGGCCTCGAAGGGCGCGGGACGTGGCGCGGGGCGGCCGGTCAGCCTGAGGTGCGTCGCCGACAGCCGCGCATAGATCTGGCTCAGCGCCCGGCGGTAGGGTTCGTCTGCCCTGTGCGGTGAAGCATCGCCGGAGCCTTGCGCCAGCGCTGCCAGTTCGGGCGACACGGTCGCCAGCGATCCCGACAGGCTGAGTTCCGCCCCCAGCGTGTTCACCTCGTCCAGATAGAAGCGCAGCACCGCCCGCGCCGCCGTCGCAAAGGCCGCCTTCAGCGCCGCTGCATCGACATTGGGATTGCCGTCCCGGTCGCCGCCGACCCAGGCCCCGATCCGGATGAAGGGGGCCAGATCGGGCGCGTCCAGGCGACGGCGCCAATCAGCCAGCTGTGCCGGCGCGACCTTGAGGAAGATGCGCTCCAGAAACGACACCACCGTGTCGATCTCGTCCTGCACTACCAGTCCCGTCTGGCGCACCAGTCGCGTGGTCCACAGGATGGTGGCCTGCCTCCGCAATCGGTCGTTCAGCACCTCGGGCGAACAGGCGTCTCCCTCGCGATCGCAGGCATCCAGCAGGTCCGATACGGCCGTGATCCGGTCGATCACGCTCTTGCGCCGCACCTCGGACGGATGGGCGGTCAACACCGGCGATATGAGCGCCTCATCCAGCAGAGCCTTGGCATCCTCCCGCGATCGTCCCGCCGCCTTCAATCGCTCCAGCGCACCCTCCGGCGTATCGGCCCGGGCCCCGGCAGCGCTTTGATCCTTCGCCCGACGCTTGCCCGCGCGATCTTCCGCGACATTGGCCAGCAGGGAGAAGGCCGCGAACCCATGCGCCAGCCCCACCGCCTGATCCAGCGACAGTTCGGCCAGCAAGGCCTCAAGGCGGGACGCATCCTGCGAGCCCGCATCGCGGTGATAGGCGACCGAAGCCTGCCGCACCGCCTCGATCCGGTCGTACAGATCCTGCCCGCCCTCGTCGCGGATCACCTCGCCCAGAAGCCCGCCCAGCAGGCGGACTTCATCACGCAGTCGGTCGTCGGCGGCTTGCATCATGGCTTGTTCTCTCAGCGGGGAGGCTGGAGCGGCCACCGTATCAGGGGTTTTCAGCCTGGCCATGGCAAACGGTGGCCCTGAAACGGAGTGTGTGATGCGCAACCTGATCGACCAGAGTCGACAAGCCGCCGCTTTTCCCCCATAAGCCGCCGCTTCCGACGCAAGTGAACCTCGCGTCTCCTCCCACACGACCCCTGACAGTTCAGGACGAGGTGGGCGAGAACCCTCCGCCGACGTGATCGTCGCCGGGGGCCGTTGTCGTATGGAGCCGTTTCGCCTGCGAAGGGCTGGTGGCCCATTGTTCTGGATTCAGGTCGTCCCGCCCTGAAGCGAAAATGGTCTGACGAGGTAGTGAATGTTCGAGGCTCTGAACGAGCGACTGTCAGGCGTCTTCGACCGGATCACCGGTCGCGGTGCCTTGTCCGAAAAGGACGTGACGGAGGCGATGCGCGAAGTGCGCGTGGCCCTGCTCGAGGCCGACGTCGCCCTGCCGGTCGTCAAGGACTTCATCGCCTTCGCGACCGAGCGCGCCACGGGCGAGGACGTCATCCGTTCGGTCAAGCCGGCCGATCAGGTGGTCAAGATCGTCTATGACGGCCTGGTCGAGATGCTGGGCGGCGAAGAGCCGACGCCGATCAATCTGAATGCCGCCCCGCCCGCCGTCATCCTGATGTCCGGCCTGCAAGGCTCGGGCAAGACGACGACCTCGGCCAAGCTGGCGCTGCGCCTGACCAAGTTCGACCGCAAGAAGGTCATGATGGCCTCGCTGGACACGCGTCGTCCGGCGGCGATGGAACAGCTGGCCACCCTGGGCAAGCAGATCGAGGTCGCCACCCTGCCGATCGTGGCGGGCGAGAGCCCCGTCCAGATCACGCGCCGGGCGCTGCAATCGGCCAAGCTTCAGGGTTTCGACGTCCTGATCCTGGACACCGCCGGTCGCATTACGCTGGACGAAGCCCTGATGGCCGAGGTGGCCGAGGTCGCCGCCATCGCCAAACCGGTCGAGACCCTGCTGGTCGCCGACAGCCTGACCGGCCAGGATGCGGTTCGTACGGCCCGCGCCTTCCATGAGCGCCTGCCCCTCACGGGCCTCGTTCTGACCCGCGCCGACGGCGACGGGCGCGGCGGGGCCATGCTGTCCATGCGGGCCGTCACCGGCCTGCCGATCAAATACATCGGCGCGGGCGAGAAGGTCGATCAGCTCGAAGTCTTCGACGCCCGCCGCGTCGCCGGTCGCATCCTGGGTCAGGGGGACATCGTCGCCCTGGTCGAAAAGGCGTCGCAGGACCTCGACGCCTCCAAGGCCGAGGCCATGGCGCGCAAGCTGGCCAAGGGCCAGTTCGACCTGAACGACCTGGCCGCCCAGCTTCAGCAGATGAAGCGGATGGGGGGCCTGCAGGGGATCATGGGCATGCTGCCCGGCGTCGCCAAGATGAAGGCCCAGATGGCCGATGCGAACATCGACGACCGCATGATCCTGCGCCAGGAAGCCATCATCTCCTCGATGACCAAGGTCGAGCGCAAGAAGCCCGACCTGCTGAATGCGTCGCGCAAGAAGCGGATCGCGGCGGGGGCTGGGGTCGAGGTGCAGGACGTCAACCGCCTGCTGAAACAGCACCGCCAGATGGCCGACATGGTCAAGTCCATGTCCAAGGGCGGCGGCAAGGGCCTGAAACTGATGGCCGCCATGATGGGCGGTCTGGGCGGCGGTGCGCCTGGCGGGGCCGACATGGCCCGGCTGAAGGCCATGGGCGGCGGCAAGCTGCCCGACACCGACGCCGAACAGATGAAAGCCCTCCAGGACCGCTTTGCGGGTCTGGGCGGCGGACAACTCCCGGGGGGGCTGCCTGGCCTGCCCGGCCTACCCACCAAGAAGAACTGACTTCGATTTCCTAGAAAGAGACTGAAAATGCTGAAGATTCGTCTGGCCCGCGGTGGTGCCAAGAAGCGCCCCTACTACTACATCGTCGTTGCCGACAGCCACTCGCCGCGCGACGGCAAGTTCATCGAGCGCGTCGGCACCTACAACCCCATGCTGCCGCGTGACGGCGAGCAGAAGCGCGTCGTGCTGAAGGCCGACCGCATCGCCGAATGGCTGGGCAAGGGTGCTCAGCCCACCGACCGCGTCGCCCGCTTCCTGAGCCAGGACGAGACCCTGGCCGACAAGGTCAAGTGGACGCAAGGCAACAACCCGAACAAGGCCCAGCCCGGCAAGAAGGCCCAGGAACGCGCCGCCGAGCGCGCCCAGCGTGAAGCCGACCGCGCCGAGGCCGAAGCTGCCGCCAAGATCGAGGCTGCCGAAGCCGCCGCCCGCGCCAAGGAAGAAGCCGCCGCTGCCGCTGAAGCCGCCAAGAACGCGCCGCCGGCTGAAGAGCCTGCTGCCGAAGAGGCCCCGGCTGCTGAAGACGCGCCCGCTGCTGAAGCCGCCGCGGAAGAGGCTCCGGCCGAAGCCGCCGCTGAGGACGCCCCGGCTGCTGAAGAGCCTGCCGCTGAAGAGAAGACCGAGGCCTGATCCGCTTCGATCCTGCTATATGAGACAAGGGCGGCGTCGGATGGCGCCGCCCTTTTGCTGTCGGAGCCCGTCATGACGGATCAGAAACTCATCCTCGTCGGCCAGGTCGCCGGCGGGTTCGGCGTCAAGGGCGAGGTGCGGGTGACCGCCTATACCGCCGACCCCATGTCGCTGCTGGCCTATGGCCCGCTGCTGCGCGCCGACGGCAGCGTCGGCCTGACCCTGACCAGCGCCCGGCCCGAGAAATCCGCCATCGTCGGACGCGCCAGGGAAATCACCACCAAGGAACAGGCCGACGCCCTGCGCGGGCTGAAGCTGCACGTACCGCGCGACCTGCTGCCCGCCCCTGACGAGGACGAATTCTATCTGACCGATCTGATCGGCCTGGAGGCCCGCGACCCGGACGACGTCGTTCTGGGCACTGTCAAATCCGTCCAGAATTTCGGGGCCGACGACATGCTGGAGATCGCGCCCGCCGAGGGTGGCCAGACCTGGTACCTGCCCTTCACCCGCGACTGCGTCCCCGACCTGCACATCGCCGACGGCTGGCTGAGGGTCGTTCGTCCCGTCGAGATCGGCGAGCGCGAGCCGGACTGATCAATCCGTCGTATCGTCGATCGGCGCGTCAGGGCCATTCTTCTTGATCGACTCTATGGCGTTCTTGGCTGACGCCTTGGACGCATAGCCTTCGGTCGAGAACATGGTCTCGCTGTTGTGCTTGAAGCGGACTCGAAACTCGCCAGCCTTGTCTTTGTAGATTTCGAACTTGTGGGCCATATGACCACTCCCTCGTTTGGACACGGTGAAGCTGGCACACCCATCAGGGGCGTCAACGCTCAAATGTCGGCTATCATACACAGGATCGTGAGACTGCCGCTGTGTCGATCAACCCTCTTCGTCCGCCGTCATGCCCATCATGTGGAAGCCGGCGTCGACGTGGACGACTTCGCCCGTGGTCGAGAGGCCCAGATCCGAGCACAGCCACAAGGCGGCCCCGGCGACGCCCTCCATGGAGGTGTCTTCCTTCATGGCCGACATGGCGCGACCTTGCGCGATCATGCCGCGACCGCCCGAGATGCCCGCCAGCGACAGGGTGCGCATGGCCCCGGCCGAGATGGCGTTGACGCGAATGCCCTTGGGCCCCAGGTCGCGGGCGATGTAGCGGGTCGCGGCTTCAAGCGCGGCCTTGGCCACGCCCATGGTGTTGTAGTTCGGAATGGCCCGCTCCGACCCCAGATAGGTCAGGGTGACCAGGCTGCCGCCGTTGGGCATCAGCTTCGATGCGCGTTTGGCGACATCCACGAAACTGAAGGCCGAGATGTTCATGGCCAGCAGGAAGCTGTCACGGCTGGTGTTATCGACAAAGCTGCCTTTCAGCTCGTCCTTGTTGGCGAAGGCGATGGCGTGGACGACGAAGTCGATGGTGCCGAACTCGCGCTCCAGCTCCTCGAAGGCCTTGTCCATGGAGGCGTCGTCGGTGACGTCGGCCTGGATCAGCAGCTTGGCCCCGACGCTTTCGGCCAGCGGACGCACCCGGCGCTCCAGCCCCTCGCCCAGATAGGTGAAGGCCAGCTCGGCACCCTGGGCGGCCAGTTGCGAGGCGATGCCCCAGGCGATGGAGTTGGCGTTCGCCACCCCCATGATCAGGCCCTTCTTGCCCTTCATCAGTTCACCGGTGGGCATGATCCAGGCGGATTCGGTGGCCATCATATGTCTCCTCGCAATCGAAGCGGAGAGTTAGCAGGGGCTGCAGGAAGGCGAAAGCCTCAGGCCGTCTTCGCCGTCCGCCACTTCGCCAGACGCTCCAGAAGCGGCGTCGCCGTCACACCATGGATGATGATGGACGCCAGGACGATGAAACCGACAAGGGCCCACAGCCGCTCGCTGTCTCCGAACTCGCCATGGTTCAGCCCATAGGCGACATAATAGATCGATCCGACGCCGCGTATGCCCAGAAAGGCCAGCAGCACCTTCTCTCGGAACGGCTGGGGCGCGCCGATCAGCGACAACAGCCCCGCGACCGGTCGCACGATCAGCAGGATGACCAGCGCCACCGCCACATCGATCCAGGTCAGGCTGGCCAGCAGGCCATTGGCCAAGGCCCCGCCGAACAGGACCAGAAGCAGCATCATCAACAGGCGCTCGATCTGATCCGACAGGTCGTGCATCTCCTCGTGGAAATCGTGGTCCCGCTCCCAGTTGCGGATGGTCACCGCCGCCACGAACACCGCCAGAAAGCCATAGCCATGCGCCAGCTCGGTCACCGCATAGGCCAAGAAGGTGGCGGCCAGGGCAATCAGGCCATCACCCAGATGCGACAGCTGGCGACTGGAATCTCGGAACAGCAGCCAGCCGAAAGCGGCCCCGACCAGCCAGCCCATGCCCAGCCCCGCGGCGATCTTCCAGCCCACCTTGACCAGCCCCCAGTCGATCAGCCCCTGGCTCGTCGCCAGTCCGCCCACCGACGCCAGAATGGCCAGGTGCACGAAAGGGAAGGCCAGGGCGTCGTTCAATCCCGCCTCCGACGTCAGACCGAACCGCACCTCGTCCTCCTCGCCGGATCCAGGCGGGCCGACCTGCACGTCCGAAGCCAGCACGGGATCGGTCGGGGCCATGGCTGCGCCCAGCAGCATGGCCATCGGCAAGGCGAGGCCCAGGCCCCAGATACCCAGCAGCAGGACCGCCCCGATGGTCAGGGGCATGGCGATGGCCAACAGCCGCCAGGTCACGTTCCAGCGTTTCCATCCCAGCTTTCGATCCAGCTTCAGCCCGCAGCCCATCAGGCTGATGATGACGACCAGCTCCGTCAGCTTCTCCGTTACCGTGTCCCAGGTCCGCGGATCAGGATTGAAGGCCAACAGCCCGCTGGAGAAGACAACGACGCCCACGCCCACGCACAGGATCGCCAGCGTCAGCGGTAGACGCTTCAAGCCCACTGGTGCCCAGCTGACCAGCAGGATCACCAGACCTAGACCGAGCAGGAACAGAATGTAGGGATCGAATGTCAGCTAGCAGCCTCCTCAGGTCGCGCCCGTGCACGATGGTGACGCAGACGTTTCGTAGCGGGATCGGTTCCGCGCCCGTCGTTCGCCGCTAAGAGCTGGCCTCGCATCCGATGTTAGCTCGGTCAGCATTGGTGACAACCGCATCGATCACGGTTGACCAGATTGGTGCAGGAAGCTCATGGCCGACACCGTCCAGCACCATCAGCCGCGCGTCGGGTATCAATGCCGCCAATGCCTGTCCGTGCTCGACCGGCGTGACGGGATCACTGTCGCCGTGAATGATCAGCGTCGGCATGCGCAACGTGGCTGCCCCGCCGGGATGTTGCGTGTCGTAACTGGCATGGTTTAACGCGCTGGCGCGATCCCGGGCGCGATTGAACTCCGCACGCGCCAGCTCCGTATGGGCCGGTTCATCGAAAGGAAACCGGTCGCCCCGCATACGGCGCGCCCCCTCGACATGGAAAGCGACGACTGCGTCTTCGTCGGTCCAGTCCTGCGGCATGGCCGACATCAGGAAGTTCAGCAGATCCGCGTCCATTTCCGGCAACCCCGGCACGTCGTCCAGAGGTCCCGCCCCCCATATTGTCAGGCTGGCGACGCGGTCCGGCTGGGCGATGGCTGCTGCCTGCACCAGATAGCCCCCCATGGAGAAGCCCACGAGATTGGCGCTCCGAATACCGAAGCCATTCAGCACGCGGAAAACATCCTGTGCCAGGTCGCTCAGATCATAAGTCGCCTGGCCGAGGCCATAGGTGGTCGAGCGGCCGATATCGCGGTGATCATAGCGAATGACATGAAACCCTCGCTCAGCCAGTCGCTCACAGAAATCCTTTGGCCACCACAGCATGGAAGCCTGAGCCCCCATGACCAGAAGCAGAGCAGGCTGAGCCGGATCGCCAAAGTCTTCAGCGCACAGATCAATACCGTCGGCGTGGATCATTCGCTCCGGCATCCCGATCACACCTTCGACAGGATCAGCGTTCCGTTCGTGCCGCCGAAGCCGAAGCTGTTGGACATGACGTGTGTTAGCTCGCCGTCGTGACGTTCACGCAGGATGGGCATGCCCTCGAACTCGGGGTCGAGGTTTTCGATGTGGGCGCTTTCGGCGGCGAAGCCGTGTTTCATCATCAGCAGGCAGTAGATGGCTTCCTGTGCGCCCGCCGCGCCGAGCGAATGGCCCGTCAGCGACTTGGTCGAGGAGATCATCGGCATCTGGTCGCCGAAGACGTTGCGCACCGCCCCCATCTCCTTGCTGTCGCCTACCGGCGTCGAGGTGCCGTGCGGGTTCAGATAGTCGATCTTAGGATTGCCGGCCATTTCCAGCGCGATCTTCATGCAGCGCTCGGCACCCTCGCCCGACGGCGCGACCATGTCGTAGCCGTCGGAGTTGGCCCCATAGCCGGTGACCTCGGCATAGATGGTCGCGCCGCGCGCCACCGCCCGCTCGTATTCCTCCAGCACCACAATGCCCGCGCCGCCCGCGATGACGAAGCCGTCGCGGTCCTTGTCATAGGCGCGACTGGCGACCGAGGGCGTGTCGTTGAAGTTCGACGACATGGCCCCCATCGCATCGAACATGTTGGACATCGACCAGTCGATGTCCTCCACGCCGCCGGCGAAGACGACGTCCTGCTTGCCCCAGGCGATCTGTTCCGCCGCCGCCCCGATGCAGTGGGCGCTGGTCGCGCAAGCCGAGCTGATCGAATAGTTGATGCCCTTCAGCTGGAACCAGGTCGCCAGAACCGCCGAAGGACCCGAGGCCATCGCCTTGGGCACGGCGAACGGCCCGATGCGCTTGGGGGAGTTCTTTTCGACGGTCGTTGCGGCCGCCTGCAGGATGACCTGGGTCGAGGGTCCGCCCTCGCCGACGATCAGGCCGATGCGGTCGGACTTGATCTCGTCGGCGGTCAGGCCGGAGTCCTTCAGCGCCTCTTCGAAGGCGATGTGACCCCAGGCCGTGCCATTGGCCAGAAAGCGGGCGGCGCGGCGATCGACGTGCGGGGCCCAGTCCTCGGCCGTGACGCCCAGCGAGGGCGGGGCCCAGACCTGGCTGCGGAAGCCATGCTGGATGTGGTCCGGCGCGGCCTTGATACCCGACTTCGCCTCGCGCAGGGAGGCCGCGACCTCGTCCTGGCCCGTGCCGATGGAGGAGACGATGCCCAGTCCGGTAACGACGACACGACGCATGGTGGTTTCCTTCAAATTTTCATCAGTCGCCGCGTTGCCCGCGGTCTGTCTGCAAATGGGGTTAGCCGGCTGCCGCGTCCACGGTCTCGCCGCCGCCGAACAGGCCGACGCGCATGTCGTTGCAGGTGTAGATCACCTGTCCGTCGGCCTCCAGCACGCCGTCGGCGATGCCCATGACCAGGCGGCGGTTGATCACGCGCTTCAGGTCGATCTTGTAGACGACCTTCTTGACGTCGGGCTGGACCTGACCGGTGAATTTGACTTCGCCGACACCCAGGGCCCGGCCCTTGCCGGGACCGCCGATCCAGCCGAGGTAGAAGCCGACCAGCTGCCACATGGCGTCCAGGCCCAGGCAACCGGGCATGACCGGGTCGCCGATGAAGTGGCACTGGAAGAACCAGAGGTCCGGATGGATATCCAGCTCGGCCTCGACATAGCCCTTGCCGTGGGCGCCGCCGTCGGCGTTGATCTGGGTGATCCGATCGAACATCAGCATCGGCGGCGCGGGCAGTTGGGCATTGCCCGGCCCGAACAGCTCTCCCCGGCCCGAGGCCAGCAGGGCTTCGTAATCGAACGACGACGGATACTTCGACAGGCTCAAGACGGCGGGCTCCGGACGGTGCGGTGTTGCCGTGGGGTTACACGACCCGCCCCTCCCGCTCAAATGATTTAGGTGGCGCGCCCCGTCCCGGCCGGGCGCGCCGCATTGCACAGGGCGCGGTCCTGGGTGCCGAAGACAGCGGACTGGCGCACCCAGCCTCGGCGGCGACCCGCCTGAACCTGGCACCAGCCCTCCTCGCATTCGTTGACCGACACCAGGGCGTTGGGCGACAGGCGGGCACGCAGGGGCGAGCCATCGGATCGGCGGGCATGGATGCCGATCTCGGCGTCCGAGCGGTTC
The DNA here is from genome assembly GCF_016463295.1 of Brevundimonas sp. Classification (GTDB taxonomy): domain Bacteria; phylum Pseudomonadota; class Alphaproteobacteria; order Caulobacterales; family Caulobacteraceae; genus Brevundimonas. Next base: position 10,504 of record NZ_JAEMRO010000003.1, on the reverse strand, counting down.
AGGACGCTGCGGCGGCTGGACACCACGCTGCGGTGGACCCAGGCCACGGCCCCGTCCGGGTCGCAGATCTTGCGCCACTCCTTGGTCTCGGCGATCACCTGCACCGGCAGGCCGCGCGCGCGATATTCCCACAGGATGCGGTAATCCAGACCGGGGCCGTAACGGGCACGCACCTCGTCCGATTTCAGCGACAGCCAGCGCGGCACCGGCTGACCCGATGGCGTGGGCCGACCATCGGGCATGGCCTGGCCCGCGCCCGCCATTACGGCGGCACCCATGATCGCCGTGACGACAGCCAGTCTTTGGAAGCGGGAGCGTGCTTTGCTAGACACCGGATACGCTCGTTGAATCGAAGGCTGCCAATGTCCGCGCCCAAACTTAAGGTCGTATTAACCAGAAGTCTGCCGGACGCGGTCGAAACGCGGATGCGGGAGTTGTTCGATACCGAGCTGAATCTTACCGACCGCCCCATGGACCGCGCTGCGCTGGAAGCCGCCGTTCAGCGTGCCGATGTCCTGGTCCCGACCATCACCGACACCATCGACGCCGGCCTGATCGGGAGTGCAGGCGAGCAGCTGAAGATGATCGCCAGCTTCGGCGCGGGCGTGGACCATATCGATATCGACGCCGCCGTCGGGCGCGGCCTGATCGTCACCAACACCCCCGGCGTCCTGACCGAGGATACCGCCGACCTGGCCATGGGCCTGATCCTCGCCGCCAGCCGCCGCATCGTCGAGGGCGCGCAAGTGGTCGCCGACGGCAGGTTCGAAGGCTGGACCCCCACCTGGATGTGCGGGCGCAAGCTGTGGGGCAAGCGGCTGGGCATCGTCGGCATGGGCCGCATCGGCCAGGCCTTGGCGCGCCGGGCCAGGGCCTTCGGCCTCCAGGTCCACTACCACAACCGCAAGGCCGTCAGCCCCCTGATCGCCGAGGACCTGGGCGCGACCTACTGGGACGATCTGGACCAGATGCTGTCCCGGATGGACATTGTCTCCCTGAACTGCCCCGCGACCAAAGACACCCACCACCTGCTGTCGGCCGAGCGTCTGGCGCGCCTCCAGCCCCATGCCATCCTGATCAACACCGCACGCGGCGAACTGATCGACGAGGCGGCCTTGGCCGAGGCGGTCGCGGGGCGGCGCATCGCCGGCGTCGGGCTGGACGTCTATGAGAACGAACCGGCCATCCATCCGGGCCTGCTGGGCCACGCCAATGTCGTGCTCCTGCCCCACCTGGGTTCCGCCACCCTGGAGGCGCGTCAGGACATGGGCGACCGCGTCATCGCCAACATCATGACCTTCCAGAACGGCCACCGCCCGCCGGACCGGGTCATCCCGGCGATGTTCTGATAGCGGGCCATCTTGACGGAATTGCCGTCCTGAGGTCCCCTGATTGTCATTGTCCGGGGGATTTTCATGACGTGTGGTTTGAGCAAGGCGGCGCAGATTGCGCTGTCGCGTCGCATGGTGCTGGGCGGGGCGGGGGCCTTGTCCCTGTCCGGGCTGGTCCAGCCGGCACGCGCTCTGTCGGGCCAGGCCGCTGACGCCTCCACACCCTATCCGATCGACGCCTTCTTCCCCGGCCCGCACACCCGGTCCGCGTCCCTGTCGCCGTCCGGTCGGCGCATTGCGGTGCTGCAGGAGATCGGCACCGAAGACGAGCCACACGGTGTTGTCGACCTGATCGCTGCCGACGATCCCGAGGGCGAACGCAAGCGGGTAGACCTGGGCCCGATCCGCGCCGAAGCGATGGACTGGGGAAATGACGACCGCCTGCTGATCCGCGTCGCGATCACCAACAAGACGGACTCCAGATCACAGGCCGGATCGAATGTCCGCCTGCCGGGCGTCGAGTTCACTTCACGTCGTGTCATCTCGATCGGCGCGGATCGCGGCGACGTAGTCCTGTTGTTTCAGGATCAGCGCAATCGCCTGCGTCGCACCTTCGACATGGGCCGCGTCATCGACATGCTGCACAACGATCCCGATCACGTCCTGATGACGGCGTGGGAGGCCGACGGCCGGCTGGCCCTGCATCGCGTCAACATCAATACGGGCAGCGCGAGCATCATCGAGCGTGGCAACACCACGACCTATTTCTGGAATACCCAGGGCGGCGTGCCCGTGCTGCGGCACGACATCAACGCACGCGGCACGATGGAAACCGTCTTTGCGCGCATGCCAGGCGAGACGGAATGGAAGCTGTTGCGTCGGTCGCGCGTGCAGGACGCGCCCGATTTCTCGTGGATCGGCGAAACGGACAGACCCGGCACGGTTCTGGTCTCGGCCCGCGCCGAGGGCGAGGATACGGAAAGCATCCGCGAACTGGATCTGGGCAGTCTGGCGGTCGGGCCGCCGATCAGTGGCCGTCCCGGTCGCGATGTGCTGTATGGCCTGAAGGATACGGCGGGGCGCTACATGGGTGCGGCCTACTACGGTGCACGTCTGGAGTACGACTTCAGCGAGCCGGCCTTGGTGCCACTGCATGCCGGTCTGAACCGCTTTTTCGACAACGATTGCGATGTCCATCTGACCGACGTCGACGCGGATCGGAACCGCTTCATGCTGCACGTGACGGGTCCCACCGAGCCGGGCGCCTGGTTCTTCTATGACAAGACGGCCCGCGCCATCGTGAACGTCGGGGCGGTCATTCAGCTGGACATAGCGCGGCTGGGCGCGACGGAGACGGTGAGCGTGCGCACGCGCGACGGGGCAGAGATCGAGGCCTATCTGACCGCTCCGCCCGGGGGCCGGGCCGGCCCGCTGGTCGTCCTGCCGCATGGCGGGCCGGAAATCCGCGATACGCGCGCCTGGGATACGCAGGTGCAAATCCTCGCCGCCCAGGGGTGGTGGGTGCTGCGTCCCAACTTCAGAGGCTCTGGCGGTTATGGCCTGGACTTCGCCCGCCAGGGATGGACCCGCTGGGGCGAGCGCATGCAGGAGGACGTCGAGGATGCGGTGGCCCAGGTCATCTCCGCCAAGGCCCTGGACGCGGGTCGTGTGGCCATCATGGGCACCAGCTACGGCGGCTATGCGGCCCTGATGGGCGCGGTGCGCCGACCCGAACTCTACAAGGCCTGCATCGCCATCTGTGGCGTGGCCGACCTGCCCGACATGCTGGCCTGGGAAAGCCGCGAGGACGACACGCCGGGCAAGCAGATCTACGACTTCTGGACGAAGCGGATCGGCGATCCCGAGACGGCGGGTGCCAGTCTGAATCGGGCGTCACCGCGCCGCCGCGCCTCAGAGATCGCCTGTCCGGTGCTGCTGGTTCATGGCGAGGACGACGGGGTCGTGCCCGTGATCCAGTCCCGTCGGATGCGGGATGCCCTGCGCAGCGCAGGAAAGTCCGTCGAACTGATCGAAATCGAAAAACACGGCCACGCCGACTGGCCGGCCGCGCAAGAGAAGGCACTGATGTCCCGCTACATCGCCTTGCTCAAACAGGCCTTTGCCTAATCAGCCAACGGCGCAGGTCGGACAGTGCGGGTCGGCGGCGATCGTGACCACCCGGGTCGTCGCGGCAAGTCCGTCGTAGATCAGCAATCGCCCCGTCAGCGGCTCGCCCACCTGCGTGATCAGCTTGATCGTCTCCATCGCCGCCATGGCTCCGATCACGCCGGCCAGCGCCCCGACCACACCGACGCGCGCGCAGGTTTCGGCGTCGGGGGGTATGTCGGGCAACAGACATTGATAGCAGGGGCGACCGGAGAAGACGCCGACCTGCCCGCTCCATCGGCCCAGGGCACCGGAGACCAGAGGTACGCCTGCATCCACGCAGGCGGTGTTGACGGTGAAGCGGGTTTCGAAGTCGTCCGTACCGTCGATCACGACATCACAATCGGCCAAAAGAGCCGCCACGTTGTCGCTAGTCAGCCGTTCGGCCGCGGGCTCGATCAGAACATGAGGGTTTAGCGCCGTCAGGCGCTCCTCGCTGACATCCACCTTGGGACGATCCACGTCTGTGGTCTGAAACAGGATTTGCCGCTGCAGATTGGACAAGGCGACCGCGTCGTCGTCGATCAGCCGCAAGGTCCCGACACCCGCCGCCGCCAGATACAGGCTGGCCGGAGCGCCGATACCGCCGAGGCCGACAAGAGCGACGCGCGCGGCCTTCAACCGTTGCTGACCCGGCCCGCCGATTTCGGCCAGCATCAGGTGCCGGGCATAGCGTTCGATCTCGTCGTCGGAAAAGGTCACGGCTCCTGCCTAGCCCTATCGACCCCATCGGTCACGTTCGTTTGGGGTCACGCCCCATCAGGCGGCCAGGCGATAGTCCAGCATGACCTGCACATCGCCGGCGGTCAGTCGGCTGAGGGTCGTCAGGCCGGTGCGGCGCATCATGGTCGCCGGATCGCGGCACAGCGCCATGGGCTCGTGCATCAGCCGCTCGGAGATCGGCGTATCGACGATGATCCGCATCCCCGTATGACGCGGATCGACCAGCAGGCGGCGGATCAGACGGTCGATATCAACCCGCCCACCCTCGATCGCCTGGACGATCCGACCCTCATGGAACATCACGCAGCCCGACAGGTGGTCGCGGCGATTGTTGCGATCGGACGCACCCAGAATCTCGGCCAGCGACTGGGTCGAGACACCGGTCGCTCCGACAGACTCGCTCACGTAGACTACGCGATGAAGCACGACGTTCTCTCAATTCGAACATTTGTGGGGTAATTAAGTGCTTATGTAACCCGTTACATTGGTCCAAATGTGGCGTCAAAGAGACTTTGAATTCGTTCCGGTTTCGTCTTGCACGCCGCATTTCGGTCGCCATCTGAGCGGGATGACGCAGACATCCGACACCCCCTCCCCCGGCTGGCACGGCACGACCATCCTGGCGGTGCGCAAGAACGGTCGCACGGTCATCGCCGGTGACGGCCAGGTCTCCATGGGACCCACCATCGTGAAGGGGGCGGCCCGAAAGGTACGTGTCCTGGCGGGCGGCAAGGTCGTGGCCGGGTTCGCCGGGGCCACCGCCGACGCCTTCACCCTGATCGAGCGGCTGGAGGCCAAGCTGGAGCAGTATCCCGATCAGCTGGCCCGTGCCTGTGTCGATCTGGCCAAGGACTGGCGTACGGACCGCTATCTGCGCCGGCTGGAGGCCATGCTGCTGGTCGCGGATAAGAGCTCGATCTTCACCGTCACCGGCGTGGGCGACGTGCTGGAGCCCGAATACGGCGTCGCCGCCGTGGGTTCCGGCGGCAACTATGCCCTGTCCGCCGCCCGCGCCCTGATTGAGGAGACGGACCTGGACGCCGAACAGGTCGCCCGCAAGGCGATGAAGATCGCCGCAGAGATCTGCGTCTACACCAATGGCAATCTGACGGTGGAAAGCCTCTGATGACCGACCTTTCCCCCCGCGAGATCGTTTCCGAACTGGACCGCTATATCGTCGGCCAGAACGACGCCAAGCGCGCCGTGGCTGTGGCCCTACGCAATCGCTGGCGCCGCAAGCGCGTTCCCGATGAGCTACGCGACGAGGTGACGCCCAAGAACATTCTGATGATCGGCCCGACCGGTGTGGGCAAGACCGAGATTGCGCGGCGGCTGGCCAAGCTGGCCGGTTCGCCCTTCATCAAGGTGGAGGCGACCAAGTTCACAGAGGTCGGCTATGTCGGCCGCGACGTGGATCAGATCATGCGCGATCTGGTCGAGGCTGCCCTGATCATGGTGCGCGACAGCCGCCGCGTCGGGGTCAAGGCCAAGGCCGAGGCCGCCGCCGAGGAGCGCATCCTGGACGCTCTGGTCGGACCGGGATCGCAGCCCGCCACCCGCGACAGCTTCCGCAAGAAGCTGCGGGCCGGGGAACTGGACGACAAGGAGGTCGAGCTGTCGCTGGCCGACACCGCCTCACTCATGCAGGGGATGGACCTGCCCGGCGGCGGCAATGTCGGCATGATCAACCTGTCCGAAATGCTGGGCAAGCTTGGCGGCCAGCGCACCAGGACCGTCAAGCTGGCGGTCCGCGACGCCTTCGCCCCCCTGATCACCGAAGAGAGCGACAAGCTGCTCGATCAGGACAGCCTGACCCGCGAGGCGCTGCTGCTGGCCGAGAACGAGGGCATCGTCTTCCTGGACGAGATCGACAAGGTCGCCGCCCGCCAGGGCGCGTCCGGGGCCGACGTGTCGCGCGAAGGGGTCCAGCGTGACCTGCTGCCGCTGATCGAGGGCACCACGGTCTCGACAAAGTACGGCCCGGTGAAGTCCGACCATGTGCTGTTCATCGCCTCGGGGGCCTTCCACGTGGCCAAGCCCAGTGATCTGCTGCCCGAGCTACAGGGACGGCTGCCCATCCGGGTCGAGCTGAAAGCCCTGACCCGCGACGACTTCGTGCGCATCCTGACCGAGCCCGAGGCCAATCTGATCCGCCAGAACCAGGCCCTGCTTGCGACGGAGAACGTCACCCTGACCTTCACACCCGACGCTGTGGAAGCCATGGCCGATGCGGCGGTGGCGGCCAATACCACAATCGAGAACATCGGGGCCCGGCGCCTGCAGACCGTGATGGAAAAGGTGCTGGAGGAGACCAGCTTCAAGGCTTCGGACCTGGCCGGCCAGACCGTCAGCTTCGACGGCGATCAGGTCCGCCACAAGGTCGGCGACCTGGCTCGCGACGCGGACCTGAGCCGCTTCATCCTCTAGCCCTAGCGCTCGGGGACATATGTGGCTGACAATCCGGCTAATGTTTGGGCGGGTTCCATAACATTTGAATGCTGGCTGCGCCGCCTAGAAGGACCGCGGTGTGAATGCCGACCCAGGGCAGCGCTACCAGCAGGCCGGTCGAATGGATAACTGGGCCGAACAGAACAACGGTCTGAGCAGCAGTAACCACTAACGGTACGGGCGTCAGGACCTGTCCCTTGCGAAACGCCGCCAAGACGTAGACCGCGATGGCGAGCCCCCACGCCAACACGGCGACCCAGAGGAGCGGGTAGCTGAACATGACGATAGAGAGCGCGGTGGCCATCACGGCTCCACACAAACAAAGCAACCCTAGCGCTTGTCTCATTTACCTAAGCTAGGCGGTTACCAGTTCGCTTTCCAGTGCTCGCGTCGTGCGTCGCTTGCGCTGGGAACGAAGGCGGAACATAAGGGCGGGTGCCCGAGCTTCTGTCCATCGATCTGGTCTTCAGCCGACCGCAGACGACCCTGGCCGTCACGCGTGGCGCGGCGCGGCTGATGATCGACCTGGGCTATGCGCCGCTGCTGGAAGTCTGTCTGCCGAATGGGCGCCGCGCTGATGTCATGGCGATCGGGCGGCGGGGCGACATCGTCATCTGCGAGGTCAAGTCGGGGATCGAGGACTATCGCGTCGACCGGAAATGGGGGGAATACGCCCCCTTCTGCGACGCCTTCTTCTTCGCCGTCGCGCCCGAATTTCCGCAAGAGGTGCTATCGGACACGCCCGGCCTGATCGTGGCCGACGGCTTCGGCGGAGCGGTGGTGCGAGAGGCTCCGGTGACGCCGCTGGCCCCTGCGCGGCGCAAGGCCCTGACGCTCGCCTTCGCCCGACTGGGCGCGCTCAGGACCCTGCGGGATCAGCCGGCGGGCTGAGGCGCGGCCACGACCGGACCGCTTTCGCCCGCGCTCATGATCGCCGCCGTCGAGGCGGCACAGCCCGTCAGAGTCCGCTCGCCCAGTTCGACGATGGCGGTCAGGGGATAGGTCCGGTCGCTCATGCCGTCCGAGCATTCGGTGGCGGTCAGGGTGACCTTCATGGGCTGTCCGTCGCTCGCCGTGGCCTCGAACATCGCCACCGTGCCCTGCACCACCGCCGCCGGCTGCGGGGCCCGCAGCTCGCCTGGCTCGGGGCTGGTGTAGATCATGTCGGTGCCGTTCAGCTCCAGGCTCCAGAAGGGCTCTGTGCCCAGCGCGCGCACCGGTTGGCTCAGATCGACCCCGGCCAGCGTCGGCGGAGGTGCCGCGACTTCGGAGGTTTCGATCTCGGTGTCACCCGACGGTGAACAGGATACGAGGGACAGGCTGGACAGGGCGGCGAGGGCAAGCAGACGCATAGCGAATATCTCCTAGAGCCAGCCTTTGTGCCTGAACCAGGCGAGCGGGAGAAGGGCGGCCACCACCATGGCGATGAGCGCCGCGGGATAGCCCCAGCCCTGGGCCAATTCGGGCATGTGCTGGAAGTTCATCCCATAGATCGAGGCGATCAGCGTCGGCGGCATGAAGGCGACGGCCGCCACCGAGAAGATCTTGATGATCGACGACTGTTCGATGTTGATCAGGCCCAGCGCCGCCGAGAGCTGAAAATTGATCGAGGCCGCCACCGACTGGTTATGCGCGATCAGGCTTTGGGCGTCGCGGGTAAGGGAGCGCAGATGCTCACGCGAGTCCGGATGTGTCTCGATGCCGGGGTCCAGCGCGGCAAAGGCGAAGATGCGGGCCAGGCCGGACAGGCTCTGTTCGATGCGGGCATTGGCGATCTGAGCCCGGCCCAGCTTGCCGATCAGCCGGTCGAAGCCGACCGTGCGCCCGCCCGTGAAGATGTGATTGGCCACTGCCTCGACCCGCGCCCCGTTCTTGGACAGAACGTCAGAGGCGCGGTCCACGATCGCCTCCATCAGATTCAGGAAGACATCGACGCCCGTGTCGCAGGCCGACGGTTCGCGCTGCAGCTTTTCGACCATCATGGCGAAGGGCTTGGGATCGAAATAGCGGACGGTGACCAGCGGCCCACCGGTCAGAGCAAAAGTCACCGGATCGGCGGCCGGAATGTCCTCGTCCCCGCGGTGGATGATGTCGGCGGTGACATAGGTGGCCCCGTTTTCGCGGTACAGGCGGCTGGACGCCTCCAGCTCGGCCATCTCGGCCTTGGTCGGGACCGACAGGGCGAGAAACCGCTCGACGATGCGATCTTCTTCCGGCGTCGGGTCGATCAGATCGATCCAGACGGCGTTGGGGGGCAGGGTCCAGCCCTCACTGGCCACATCGACCGGTTCGCAGCGTCGTCCGTCGGAGCAGTAGATGTGGATCATGGGCCTGGTTAGCCCGACGGCGTCAGCCGATCAATTCAGACCGCTGGTGGAGGCGGAGGCCATGATCACGCCGTTACGCGACGGGCCCTGATACGGGGTCGGTCCCTCGGCGGGCGCATCCTTGTAGATGAAGCCATAGGTCGGATAGACCGAGGTGCCCAGATCGTTGATCGGATTGTACCAGACCTTGACGGCGGTCCAGTCGCCATTGGCCGAGACGTCGACGACGGTGACGTTCTCCTCGACCTGGCCGCGGCTGCCACCCCAGTTGGCGTGGGTGACGCGGATGACGCGATCGGTGACGATTTCGGAGACGACGGCGACATGGCCCCGGCTCATGCGGCCACTGGGGCGGAAGGCCAGGACCGATCCGGTCTGCGGGCGCTCGCCGGTCGCGTACTTGCCCTTGGCCTGGCCCCACCAGGTCAGGGCGTCGCCGTAGATGTTGATGCCCGAGAACATGCGGGCGAAGGTCACGCACTGCCAGTAGGGCGCATCGGCCTGAACGGAGGGTGCGGCGACCAGGGCGGAAAAGCCGAGGGTCAGTGCAACCAGGGCGGCCGAGAAGCGTTTCAGCATGCGGTGTAGTCCAGATTGTTACTGACTGTAACCAGACCTAACCGATCGTCTCCGAGGGGTGAAGACCCCTTCCGGCATTTTCCTCCTGCGTCTTCGCCGCAGCTACGCGCGCCGAACGCCGATCCGCCATCCCGCGCAAAGCCTTGCGAGCCGGGCGTTCGATCAGGTGATAGGTCCCCGCCGCCACCACCGGAATGAGCGCCACGACGCCCAACCACACGATTACGTGAAGTCGATCCTCCGCCCCCGTCGCCTTGGCGGCGAGGTTGACCCCGACCAGCAGGACCGGCGCATTGACCATGTAGATGGAATAGCTGATCTCGCCCAGATAGACACCGGCGGCAGAGGCCATCAGCCCGCCCCTGGCGTTCTGGACCGAGCCCAGCGCCAGGATCAGTCCACCCGCGAACAGGACGATGATCGGGTCCCAGAGGTTCAGCGAGGCGGCGATCACCATGCCGGCGGCGCAGGCTGCCGCGATCAAGCCTGCGCGGGGCAGGGTCCAACGCCGATGCACCAGATAGAGCGCACACCCCAGCATGAAACACGGCACGATCCGCAGCGCACCCCACAGGAAGGTTGCCTCGGTCAGGGCAAATCCGGCCAGCGGCTGGAAGATCGCATAGATCGCCAGGGCCAGACCCGCCGCCAGCACGGTCGCCAGCACGGGGCGCTCGCGCATCCGCCAGGCGACGAAGGCGAAGGCGGGAAAACTCAGATAGGCGAACCACTCCGCCGAGATCGACCAGGACGGATGGTTGAAAGCCGCCGACGGGGCCAGCCCCCAGGCCTGGGTCAGGGTGAGGTGCGCAAACAGCGAGCGCCAGTCCAGCAGGCTGTCGCTGACAGCGATCCCGGCCACTGTCGCGCCGAGACCAAGCGCGATCATGCCGAACAGGGTCGCCAGATGCAGCGGATAGACCCGCGCCA
>NZ_JAEMRO010000025.1:10230-30687 GCF_016463295.1 Brevundimonas sp. | reverse complement strand
GCGGGAACGAGATGAGCGGGAGGGGTGGTCCCGGCTACGCGGGTTTGTCGGCCAAGACCGGCCTTCTCCGCGAGCACGGTGTCTCCCCAAAACAGGAAGGACGCCCTCAAGCAGCGAGCCTCCGCGAGGCGAGCGTTAGGGCGTCGTTCCGGAGAGCGCCCTCGGGCGCTCTCCACAAAGAGCGTATGGCAGGGAACCTGCGCTGTTCACGGGATCGGGTTCCGCAAGGCTCCGACCGTCCCGCCGGAGGCCATGTCGGCAAGGCGCTAAGAGCGTCGCTGGTCCTGGGTGGGGGAAGCCCCTCCATCCCAGGCCGACAGCCACCGGTCAGACATCTCGTGCGGAGCGACGACGCGATGCCGAAACAATTGTCATCCCCGCGAAAGCGGGGACCACGGTCTCCGGGCATCGCGCCCGGCGCTCCGCCGGCCCATCCCACCTTCAACCGGCTGCGGATCTCCGCAGGCGGGGATCAGACGTGCCCGGTCTTTGAAAACTCAGATCAGCCCGCTCAGCGGTGAACTGGCACTGGCATACATACGCTTGGGCATCCGCCCGGCCAGATAGGCCTCGCGGCCCGCGATCACCGCATGCTTCATGGCGCTGGCCATCAGGATGGGATCCTTCGCACCGGCAATGGCGGTATTGGCGATCAGGGCGTCGCAGCCCAGCTCCATCGCGATGGTCGCGTCCGACGCCGTGCCCACGCCCGCATCGACCAGAACCGGCACTTTCGCCTGTTCCACGATCAGGCGGATATTGACCCGGTTCTGGATGCCCAGGCCCGAGCCGATGGGACTGGCGGCCGGCATGATGGCCGCGGCCCCCGCCTCCTCCAGCCGCTTGGCCATGACCACGTCGTCGGTGCAATAGACCATGACGTCGAACCCGTCCTTGACCAGGATATCCAGCGATCGCAGCGTCTCGATCATGTCGGGATACAGGTGGGCGCTGTCCGACAGAACCTCCAGCTTGACCAGGTTCCAGCCGCCCGCCTCGCGCGCCAGACGCAGCGTCCGCACCGCCTCCTCGCCCGTGAAGCACCCCGCCGTATTGGGCAGGAAGGTGAACCGCTCCGGGCTGACATGGTCGACCAGCATCGGCTGGCCGGGGTCCGACAGGTTCACCCGCCGCACCGCCACGGTCACGATCTCCGCCCCCGCTGCCTCGGCCGCGGCCGCATTCTGCGCATAGTCGGCATATTTGCCGGTGCCGACGATCAGGCGCGAGGAAAAGGTGCGACCGGCGACGGTCCAGGTGTCGGGTGCTTGGCTCATGGCCGATGACCTAGTCCGATCAGGCCGGCGGGAAAACCCACGTCACCGCTTTTGATCGCTCACCCCCCACCCACGAACTGCACCAGCTCGATCCGGTCCCCCTCCGCCAGCGCCGTCTTGGCATGCAGCGACCGCGGCACGATCTCCAGATTGCGTTCCACCGCCACCTTGCGGACGTCCAGCCCCAGGGCCTCCACCAGTTCCAGAATCGTCCGCGCCGACACTTCGCGCGTATCTCCGTTGACTTGAATGCGCATACCGTTACGTCAATCCGTTCATCGTCGCGCTTTGACCCGCGCGGTCCGTCAGTTAAAAGGCCGCCCGATTCATCGGCGTCCAGCGCCCGGAGCTCATGCCCCAAACGTCCGTCATCTACGTCCTGAACGGCCCCAACCTCAACCTGCTCGGGGTTCGGGAACCGGATATCTATGGACATGAGACGCTGGCCGACATCGAAACCCTGTGCGTCGACGCCGCTGACGGGGCCCAGATCGTCTTTCGCCAGACCAATCACGAGGGCGAACTGATCGACTGGGTGCAGGAGGCGCGCGACAAGGCTTCGGCCCTGGTGCTGAACGCCGCCGGCTATACCCACACCTCCGTCGCCCTGCTGGACGCGCTGAAGACGCTGACGATCCCGATCGTCGAATGCCACCTGTCGAATCCGGCGGCGCGCGAGCGTTTCCGGCATCGATCCTATGTTTCGCCGGTCGCCACCGGCATCATTTCGGGCTTTGGCCCGATCAGCTACGAACTGGCCGTCAAGGCCGCTCTCGGCCTCGTGCAGGAACGCGCTGTGGCCCAGGGCCGTTCGGTTTAAAGGACAGAAAGAGGCTCCCATGGCCGATTCCAAGACCCCCGCTCCCAAGCTCAAGAACGACGCCGAGATCGACACCGCCCTGGTGCGTCAACTTGCCGACATCCTGAACGACACCGACCTGACCGAGATCGAGGTCGAGCGTGGCGACCTGCACATCCGCGTCGCGCGTGAAGTGACCGTGTCGGCCCCGGTGCAGTACGCAGCGGCCCCCGCCTATGCGCCTCAGGCTCCCGCAGCAGCCCCTGCTGCGGCTGCGCCTGCCGCCGCCATGCCGTCCGACCCCGCCACCATCGTCGCCAAGTCGGGCGAAGAGGTGAAGTCGCCCATGGTCGGAACGGCCTATCTGCAGGCCTCTCCCGAAGCGCCGCCCTTCTGCCAGCCCGGCGACACCGTCAAGAAGGGCCAGACCCTGCTGATCGTCGAGGCGATGAAGACCATGAACCCGATCCAGGCCCCGCGCGACGGCGTCGTCGTCGAGGTGCTGGTCGGCGACGCCCAGCCCGTCGAGTTCGGCGAACCCCTCGTCCTGCTGCAAGCCTGAGGCGGGACGCATGTTCACCAAGGTCCTGATCGCCAACCGCGGCGAGATCGCACTGCGCATCCACCGCGCGTGCAAGGAGATGGGCATCTCCACCGTCGCCGTGCACTCAGAGGCCGATCGCGGAGCCATGTGGGTTCGCCTGGCCGACGAAAGCGTCTGTATCGGCCCGGCGCCCGCCGCCAAATCCTATCTGAATATCCCCTCGATCATCGCGGCGGCCGAAATCACCGGGGCCCAGGCCATCCACCCCGGCTATGGCTTCCTGTCGGAAAATGCCCGCTTCGCCGAGATCGTCGAGGCCCACGGCATGACCTTCATCGGCCCCAAGCCCGAGCATATCCGGGTCATGGGCGACAAGATCACGGCCAAACAGACCGTCATGGACGCCGGCATCCCCGTCGTGCCCGGCTCGGCCGGTGAGGTCGAAACCGTCGAGGCCGCCATCGAGGCGTCCAAGTCCATCGGCTTTCCCCTGATCGTCAAGGCGTCTGCCGGTGGCGGCGGGCGCGGCATGAAGGTCGCCCTGACCGCCGACGATCTGGTCGAGGCCGTGCAGACCGCCCAGTCCGAAGCCCTCGCCGCTTTCGGCAACGGTGCCGTCTACATGGAGCGCTATCTCCAGAAGCCCCGCCATATCGAGCTTCAGGTCATCGCCGACAGCCACGGCAACGTCGTCCACCTGGGCGAGCGCGACTGCTCCCTGCAACGCCGCCACCAGAAGATTCTGGAAGAAGCCCCCTCGCCCGCCCTGTCGGCCGCCGAGCGCGCCGCCATCGGCGAGACGGTCAACAAAGCCATCGCCGCCATCGGCTATCTGGGCGTAGGAACGATCGAATTCCTCTGGGAAGATGGCGAGTTCTTCTTCATCGAGATGAACACCCGCCTGCAGGTCGAGCATCCGGTCACCGAGATGATCACCGGCGTCGATCTGGTCCGCGAACAGATCCGCATCGCCGCCGGCCTGCCCCTGTCCTTCACCCAGGCGGATGTGAAGTTCACCGGCCACTCCATCGAGTGCCGCATCAACGCCGAGAACCCCGAGACCTTCACCCCCTCGCCCGGCAAGATCACCGACTTCCACGCCCCCGGCGGCCTGGGCGTGCGGCTGGATAGCGCCATCTACGCCGGCTATTCGATCCCGCCCTATTACGACAGCCTGATCGGCAAGCTGATCGTCTACGGCCGCGACCGCGAGGAGTGCATCGCGCGTCTGAAACGGTCGTTGAACGAGATGGTCATCGGCGGCATCGACACCACAATCCCCCTGTTCCAGAAGCTGCTGGCCGAGCCCGACATCCTGTCCGGCGACTATGACATCCACTGGCTGGAGCAATGGGCGGCGCGGCAGAAGGCGTCGGCCTAGGGCCGGTGGACGACCCCGGCTTCAGTGCCAGCAGCCCCTTCGGAGCCTTCGGCCCTGACGAACTGCTGCACTGCTATGCCACCGGCGTCTTTCCGATGGGCGAGGCGCGAGATGACCCGCGCATCTTCCTGGTCGAACCGGAGCAGCGGGGCGTCATTCCGCTGGACGCCTTCCACATCCCGACCCGGCTGCGCCGAACGGTGCGCAGCGAGACCTTCACGGTCCGTGTCGACACAGCCTTCGACGCCGTCGTCGATGCCTGCGCCGCCTCTGCCGCCGGACGCGAAGACAGCTGGATCAACGCCCCAATCCGTCGCCTTTACGTCGCGCTGAACGCACGCGGCCAGGCCCATTCCATCGAATGCTGGCAGGACGAGCGGCTGGTCGGCGGCCTGTATGGCGTGACCCTGGGCGGGGCCTTTTTCGGCGAAAGCATGTTCAGTCTGGAACGCGATGCATCCAAGGTCGCCCTGGTGCATCTGGTCGCGCGACTGAAAAGGGGCGGCTGGCGGTTGCTGGATACTCAGTTCCTGACCAGCCATCTGGCCCAGTTCGGCGCGGTTGAGACGCCCCAGGCCGACTATCTGAAACAGCTCAAGCCGGCCCTGACTGTCAGGCCCAACAGCCGCAGCCTGTTCGAGCCGCTGTCAAGCGAGGCCGCGATCTTCTATGCCTTGCAGCCGACGATCCAGGCATCATAAAGCGGATGCTGCAAGCTGCTGACCGCCGGTGAAGACGCGAACATCCAGCCGCGGAAAACCTGGCGTTGCTCGCCCCGCATCACGCCGCGCGGCTGCAGGCTGACGTCCAGATAGGCGATGGCATCGGCGACCTGCTCATCGCCCGCCGACACTTCGCACGCCCGGGCCGAGATGATCAGGGCCTTCTCGAAGCGCACAGGGCGACCGCCGACCTCGACCTCGAACCGCATGGAGCGGGCCGTGATCTTGTCGATAGCCTCGACGATGGCGACGCGACGACGCTGGCGGCGCAACGGCTCTGTCGGCGCGACCACAGACGCAGGCGCGGCCGCCGCGACCTCTTCGTCGACAGCCTCTTCAATCGGCGGCGCGACGACCACCACCGGCTCGGCGGGCGCCGCTACAGGCGCTGTCTCGGGCGACGCGGGCCCCGCTTGGGCCGGGGGCGTGCTCGGCGGCGTCTGTTGTCGGTTCAAATCGGCGGTCGTGCCCTGCACGGGCACGGCATCCTGCGGCAGGTCGTTCAAGGCCGAGGCGATGACCCCGCCGGACACCAGCATGGCCCCGGCCGTCACACCCGCCAGGATCAGGCCCCGAGGGTTCATTCCGGGCTCCAGGCCTCGTAGTCGCCCGTGGCAGCAGGGCGTTTGCCGTCAGCCGCAAGCGACCCCTGCGGCTTCCACGCCATCGGTGTGCCGGTCAGATTGGGGACGTGGTCCAGTTCCCAGCGCTGCCGGGCCAGAGGAGCCACAGTCGGAGGCTCATCCAGCGTGTAATGCAGCCAGCCGTGCCAGTCAGGCGACACCTTGGAAGCGTCGGCATATCCGTTGTAGGTCACCCAGCGGCGACGACGGCCGTCATAGCTGGTGGTGTCGCGGGACTGATAATAGCGGCTGCCGAACTCGTCCTCACCGACGAACTCTCCGCGCTTGGCGATGGTGAACAGGGTTCCCAGGGTCGCGCCGCTGGTCCAGCCGAAAATCTTGCCTAGCACGTCAGGAATTCCACTCGTGATCCGTCGCGGCAAGCCGCCGGCGACACGCTGCAGCATAGAAAATGCCGGACGGTTCGTCCAGCCGCATGACCCAAGCGGCCAACTCAACATCTTGGGGGTAATCCCAAGCCGACCCGCCAGATTTATTGCTGATCCGCCTTAGATGCCGCTAGTCTGCGCAGGCAGGTCGCTCTGGACATCCGCATGCCCCTCTCGCTCGCCGCGCTCGACAGCCGAACCCTCTGGGAGCCTCGCGATCTCGAGCGCGCGGACAGGATCGTGACGGTCGATGCGCCTGCCGGCTGCACCGACGCTCAGGTTGAGGCCTGGCTGGACTGGGCAGACATTGCGCCATTCGAAACGACGTCAGCCAGCCTCAGCGCGGCCATTGAAGACTACGTCAAGACGCTGACAGTCGCGGATGACGTCGATCTAGTCGCCTCCCTTCGGCTCGGCCTGGTCACGCCTGCCCATAGCCAGGCTGTTACAGACCGCACCTACGATCTTTCGCATCCAGACGCCGAGCAGGGCTTGGGCGCAGAGATTTCCCAACGACGCGCCGAGCGGCTGGCGGTCGGTGCCGTCGAGGCCGTCTGCACAGCCCTGTCGCGGGTGACCGAGGCCGTGGATCGCTGCGAGGGCCCGCAGGCCGATTGCGCCGATCCCGCGTGTAACCCCGCGCTCGCCCGTGCGGCCGCGCAGGCAAGACTGGCCGGAGCCGAAGACCTGGACATTCTGCGAGCGTCGAAAGGCGAGACACCGGTTGCGCCGGTGCCCGCCGCCCGTCCGGCTCCTCTACCGCTCATCGCACTGGCAAACCGCACCAAGATCGTAGCATCACCTTGGCCGATAGCCGGTCTCATGGCGGACGGCGATGTCATCGTCATTTTCGAGGCTGACCACGCGCAGGCCCTGATCGACACCGCTGGCGCTCCCGGCATCCTGTTGTCGATGCCCGCGCTCGCCGCCGTCGCCGGCGATGAGGTCCTGGCGCTCGTCGAATCGCTGTGTGTTCTGTGGTCGAAAGCGCTGACGGTGCCAGATCAACCCTTGAACATCGGTCTAGGCGGGCTGGGCGATGTCGCGCTGTCCGCTGCGGATCCGGTCGCCTTTGCGGGCGACGTGGCCAGGGTGGTGCGCAAGGCCGTGGGGACCGATCGTCGCTTGGGTGGCATCGTCGACGATCCTGAGGCGCATCTACGGCTCGGCCTGTCCGCATTCGCATCAACGGAGGTCTGGCAAACCCATGACGGAGACATCCAGTCCCGCCTGCGCCCCTCGATCGCTGCGGCTATCGCGCAGGCGGGCAGCGACATCGCATCCGCTGAGCGCCATCTGTTCGGTCATCGGACCCTGGTAAACGCGCCCGGCATCGATCATTCGGCCTTGCGAGGAGTCGGCTTCACGGATGTCGAGCTGGACGCCGTCGAGACGGCCTTGCTGAGCGTCGACAGTTTGGCCGATGTCTTCCGCGCACCGGTACTCGATCCTGGCTTTTTGCGGGATGTTCTCGGCGTGACGACCGACACCTCCGATTTGCTGACGACGCTAGGGTTCGACGCCGATGCGGTCGTGCAGGCCGATGCCTGGGTGTTCGGCCATGACGATCTGTCAGGCTGGTCGGATGCGCCGGAAGCTCTGAGCCAAATCCTGGCTGATGCTGCAGCATTCGAAGCCCGGCTGACGAGCCAGTATCTGGCGACGCTGAATGCGCCTGACACCCGAGCCCTCCCGCTGGATTGGAGTGCCTCTCTCGACGACGTGGCCGAAAAGCTGGCTGAGGCCGCGCAAATGGGCGCGCAGACGGTGCGGTTCAGGCGGAACCCCGCCCCGGCCGACTTCGCCCTGGATCTGCCCGCGCTCGACGACCGCCACCGGCGCGAGGAGCCGTCTACCCCGCCGCCATCCGAGCGCATCGTCGAGAAGGTGATCGAGCGGGACCGCACCCGCCGCAAGCTGCCCGATCGCCGCAAAGGCTATATCCAGAAGGCGGCCGTCGGGGGCCACAAGGTCTATATCCACACCGGCGAATATGACGACGGCGAGCTGGGCGAGATCTTCATCGACATGCACAAGGAAGGAGCCGCCTTCCGCTCGCTGATGAACAATTTCGCCATCGCCATCTCGATCGGCCTACAGTACGGCGTGCCGCTGGACGAGTTCGTCGATGCCTTCGTCTTCACCCGCTTCGAGCCGGCGGGCCGGGTCACCGGCAACGACTCCATCGGCTCGGCGACGTCGATCCTCGACTACATCTTCCGCGAACTGGGTGTCAGCTATCTGGGGCGTCACGAACTGGCGAATGCGGATGCCGAGCCGCTGGACGCCGACGGACTGGGCTCTGGCAAGGCCGACGAACTGGTGCCCGCAGCGCATTATATTTCCAAGGGTTTCGCCCGAGGAGCCGCCCCCGACAACCTCGTGGTCCTGCCCTTTGGCCGCCCAGAGGCCGCCCCGAGACCCGTATCGCCCGTTGCCGCCGACGCCTGCTCCGCCTGCGGTGACTTCACCCTGCAGAAGCGCGGCGGCGTCTGGGTCTGCGACACCTGCGGGATCGCGCCGTCGATGCAAGGCGGCTGAGATCAGAGGTCGCCACGGATCGTAAAGAACTCTGCGCTAGGCTGGTCCCGATATTGCAGCGCTGGTCGTGCCAGCTTCGGAGCCTGCCTGAATGAAACGCCTGCTGATCCTCGCCGTCGCGCTCGTCGCCACCGTCGCCTCGCCTGTCCTCGCCCAGAACGCCAGCCAGATCGCGCGGGTACGCGGCGGTGCCAGCTGTGCGGGCTGCAACCTGTTCCAGGGCAGCTTCTCGGGGCTTGAGGCCAGCGGGCTCAATCTGAACGGGGCCCGGCTGCGTCAGTCGGACCTCAGCCTGGCGGTCATGAACCGCACGCGCTTTTCCAACGCGGACCTGCGTGATGTGGAGGCCTATGGCGGCGTCTTTTCGAGTTCCAGCTTTGCCGGAGCCAACCTGACCAATGCCAGCTTCGTGGGGGCCTATCTGGACGGGGCCAACTTTTCGGGCGCCACCCTGACCGGCACCAATCTGTCCGGCGCGACGCTGCTGCGGGCGACGGGCCTGACCCAGGGTCGCCTCAACCAGGCCTGTGGCGACGAAACGACCCGGCTGCCGCGCGGCCTGACCATCCCTCGCTGCTGACGCACCCAAGACACTGCCATAGATGCGGCAGCGACCTTACCGCGATTTAAGTAGGGTGGACGGGCGTTTGCGGGCATTAAGGGGCGTGTCCCAGATCAACCTGACCCTTTCCCGTCGCCTTGCCGCCGCCCTGGGCGGAGCCGTGGCCGCGCTTGCGATCGCCGGATCGGCCTCGGCCGAGGTGACGATCCAGTTCCAGCTCCAGGACCGTGACGTGGCCCGGATGGTGTCGCTGGGCGGCTCGTGCAGCCGGTGCGAACTGTCGGGCCGCGATCTGACCGGTGCAGCCTTCACGGGGGCCAGCTTTCTGAACGCGACGCTGGTCGGCGCCAATCTGCGCGGAGCCGAACTGGTCGGCTCCAACTTCTCGGGCAGCGATTTCAGCCGGGCGGACCTCAGCGGCGCAGAAATGGTCGGCGCCAACTTCACCGGCAGCAACTTCAGCTCGGCCAATCTGACCGGCGTCGAGGCCATGGGCGCATCGCTGATGCGGGCCCGGCTAGCCGCGGCCAATCTAACGGGTGCCGAATTGAACGGGGCCAATCTGAACGGCGCGGTCCTGACCAGCGCTTCCCTGCGCGGCGTGGAGGCCAACGGCACGACCCTGGCCAATGTCAGTGCACGGTCGGCCAACTTCAACGGAGCCGAACTGGCGGCATCGAACCTGTCGAACGGCGACTTCCGCAATGTGGACTTCCGCGGCGCAGTCCTGAACGGCGCACGCCTGACCGGCGGTCAGTTCAGCGGCGCCAACTTCACGGACGTGGAGTTCAACCGCACCGACATTCGCGGCGCGAATCTGGTCGGCGCGCGCGGCCTGAGCCAGGATCAGATCGGTCGGGCCTGCGGCGACGCCTCGACGCGCCTGCCCAGCGGTTTGACGGCGCGGACCTGTCGCGGCGTGACCCTCCGGATCGTGCCGCCTGCACCGCCGGTTCCGCCCCGGTCCCGCAACTTCATCATCGTCAGCGGCAACTGATCGAAGGCCCCGTCACCGACGGGGCCTTTTTCGCAAGCGATCAGCCCTTCAGCGGCAGAGCGGCACGGATGTGTAGTTCCTTGTACTGACGCTCGGCCGCGTCCGACGGCGCACTCATCAGCAGATCCTGCCCCTGCTGATTCAGCGGGAAGGCGATGACCTCGCGGATGGCCGTCTGGCCGGCCAGCAGCATGACGATCCGGTCGATGCCGGGGGCCAAACCGCCGTGCGGCGGCGCGCCGAAGCGGAAGGCGTTCAGCATGCCGCCGAACTGCTCCTCGACCACCGAGGCGTCGTAGCCGGCGATCTCGAAGGCCTTCAGCATGATCTCGGCCTTGTGGTTCCGGATCGCGCCCGAGCACAGCTCATAGCCGTTGCAGACGATGTCGTACTGATAGGCGCGGATGGTCAGCGGATCCTGGGTCTCCAGCGCCTCCAGCCCGCCCTGCGGCATGGAGAAGGGGTTGTGGCTGAAGTCGACCTTCTTCTCTTCCTCGGACCATTCGAACATCGGAAAGTCGACGATCCAGCAGAATTTGAACTGCTCTTCATCGATCAGCTTCAGCTCGGTGGCCACGCGGGTGCGGGCCAGGCCGGCAAACTTGGCGAACACCGACGGCAGGCCGGCGGCGAAGAAGGCGGCGTCGCCCTTGCCCAGACCCAGCGCCGTCATCAGGGCGTCGGTCGGCTCCTGACCCAGGTTCTTGGCGATGGGGCCGCCCCAGGCCTGCTGGTCGTCGGACCAGAAGATGTAGCCGAGGCCCGGCTGGCCCTCCCCTTGCGCCCAGGCGTTCATGCGGTCGCAGAAGGCGCGGCTGCCACCGCTCGGAGCTGGAATGGCCCAGACGGCGTTCTTCTCGTCCGCGCCGAGAATCTTGTTGAACAGACCGAAGCCGCCGTCGCGGAAATGGTCGGAGACATCCTGCATCTTGATCGGGTTGCGGGTGTCCGGCTTGTCCGTACCGTACCACTTCATCGACTGTTCGTAAGTCAGGCGCTCGAAGCCCGCGTGCTCCATCGTCTGGCCGAAGTCGTTGGTGAAGGTGTGGGTGCCGGCAATGGGCGACACCGGCTTGCCGTCGGCAAACTCCTCGAACACGCCATGCATGACGGGCTCGATAGCGGCGAAAACATCCTCTTGCGTGACGAAGCTCATCTCGACGTCGAGCTGGTAGAATTCCAGCGAGCGGTCGGCGCGCAGGTCCTCGTCGCGGAAACAGGGCGCGATCTGGAAATAGCGGTCGAAGCCCGAGACCATGAGCAGCTGCTTGAACTGCTGCGGGGCCTGCGGAAGCGCGTAGAACTTGCCGGGATGCAGACGCGACGGCACCAGGAAGTCGCGGGCGCCCTCAGGGCTGGAGGCGGTCAGAATTGGCGTCTGATATTCCAGGAAGCCCTGATCGACCATGCGGCGGCGGATTGAGGAGATGACCTTGGAGCGTAGGACGATGTTCTTGTGCAGGGTCTCGCGGCGCAGGTCGAGGTAGCGATGCTTGAGGCGGATTTCCTCGGGGTATTCCGGCTCGCCGAAGACCGGCAGCGGCAATTCGGCGGCCTCGGACAGGACCTCGACGGCCAGGACCTTCAGCTCGATCTCGCCGGTGGGGAGGGTCGCATTAACGACCGAGGCGTCGCGGGCGACGACTTCGCCATCGACGCGGATGACGCTTTCAGCGCGCAGGCGCTCGACCGCCTCGAAGCCCGGCGTTTCGGGGTGCAGCACCAACTGCGTCAGGCCGTAATGGTCGCGCAGGTCGATGAACAGCAGGCCGCCGTGGTCGCGCTTCCTGTGAACCCAGCCGGACAGGCGGACATTGGCACCGGCATCGGTCAGACGGAGGGCACCGCAGGTGTGGGAGCGATAGGCGTGCATGGTCGGTTCGTCTTGTCGAAAGGAATGGCGCTTGGGCGCAAATCGGGAGGCCGGAAGGGCGCATCATCGCCCCGGAAAGTCAAGGTTCGGGCGTGCCGGAAGGGCCAATGTCTCCATCCCCGACGACAAAAGCCGACGGGCGTGATTTCAGGATTTCAAAGACCGGCGACACGGTGTGAGTCTAGCATGGTCTGGAACGGTGCGCGGAGAATGGCGTAGCTGGCCCAATCAGGCCGTGGCGACAGGCTTCTCGCGTGATTGTTCACGCCCGGAATAACGGCGGCGGATACGTACTGTGTCAGGACCGGTAGCGATGAGATGGCGACGGGATTGGCACCGCGCGATGTCTCCAGTGTCTCCATTCTATAGCGCTTTTTGACCCGATGATCAGGGTCCGGAATCCACACCTGTCGTGACCGTTGCCAGCGCCGGTGCAGTGGTGGATAGGATGCACAGACTCCACACCCAAACGAGCGACCCCTCATGTTTGTCGTCCTGCTGACCTATGTGAAGCCGATGAAAGAGGTGGAGGCGGTCACCGCCCAGCACCGCGCCTGGCTGGACCCACACGTGGCCAGTGGGTTGCTGATCGCGACAGGACCGCAGGTGCCGCGCACGGGCGGGGTTCTGCTGGCCCGCGGCGGCGGGACGAAGGCCGAGCTTGAGGCCCTGCTGAAGGACGACCCGTTCCAGATCGCAGGCGTCGCCAGCTATCAGGTCATCGAGTTCGCGCCGGGCAAATATCATCAGGAGATGGCGCAGTTCCTCTGACGACGGACGGAAAATCCACAGCTTGCGCAAAGCCTTGCACCGTTGTCTGCACCGAGGGCATCAAGGTTACCGGCAAAGTGCTATGGTGAAGCCATGACCGCGCCCATCGACCAGATGCGCCTGCCGCTGCAAAGCGACCTGCCCGACGGGGCGGACGGGTTCGTCGTGTCCGATTGCAACCGCGCGGCGGTCGAAGCCGTGGCCGACTGGCCCAATCTGATCGGCGGCGTCATGGCCATCTGCGGACCCGCTGGCTGCGGCAAGAGCCGTCTGGGCCAGATCTGGGCCGAACGGGTCGGGGCCGTCGCCATCCACGGCGGCGAGGCGGCGGTGATCGATCCGATGGAGCTGGAAGGGCGGCCCGTCCTGCTGGACCGCGCCATGGACGCGGACGACGAGACGCTGTTTCACCTGATCAATCTGGCCCAGGCCCCCGGCGGGGCCATGCTGATGCTGTCGCGCCCGGCCCCCAGCGCCTGGCATGCCACCCTGCCCGACCTGCGCTCGCGCCTGAATGCGGTGATCAGCATACCGATGGAGGCCCCGGATGATCTGGTGCTGGCCGCCATGCTGGAGGCCCGGTTCGCCGAACGCGGCATTCGCCCCCCTAAGGATGTCGTCCCCTATCTGGTGCGCCGCATCGACCGATCGGCCGAAGCGGCGGCAATGATCGTCGAGCGGCTGGATGCCCTGCATCGGCCGGTCACGCGGGCCCTGGCGCGCGAGGCGCTGGACGGCGAGAGCGGCGATCTGTTCGACTGACGGCTATTTCGGATTAGTCTTCTGGACCAGTTCGGACAGCTGAAAGCCGATGCGGTGGGCTGGGCGCTCCTCGGGCTTCTTGCGGGCGTCCAGAAGCACGTTGATCTGGGCATAGTGCTGGATCAGGCGGACGGGCTTGCCGTCGCTGTTCCTGCCCAGAAACATGATGAAGTCGGGACCCCAGAAGCCGACGTCCTGAATCTGCATGGTCCCGTCACCAGGCAGGCCGACGATGCGGGCCCCGATCTCCTCATCCTTGTCGAGGCCCTTTTCGAAATCCTCGATCAGCTTGGACAGCCGCACGAAGGCCCATTCCGCCGGGTTTTCGCGCATGCGGACACCGTCGGTCAGGGCCGCCGTCTGTTCGGCGGTCGCGCTAGGCAGCAGCGGCTCGGGACAGGGCTTGTCGCCACAGTCGGAGAACATCGAGGCCGGCGCGGTTACGGGAGAATTGGCCATGACCCACAATACATATCCCTCCCCTCAAGGGGAGGGTGGTCGCACAGCGACCGGGTGGGGGCGGTTAGGCAAGACAAACACGGGGAGGAGGTCGCCGAGCCCTCCCCACCCGTCGGCTTTGCCGACACCCTCCCCCGAGGGGGAGGGAGAGTTCTGGCTAGAACAGCCCCTGCCCTTTCGGCAGTTCGGCGTAGCGGTGGACGCGCGTCGACAGGACCAGACCGAAGCCGATCATGATGGTCGTCATCGACGAACCGCCATAGGACAGCAGCGGCATGGGCACACCCACGACGGGGGCCAGACCCATGATCATGGCCCCATTGATCAGGACGAACAGGGCGAAGAAGGCCACCATGCCGGACGCCGCGATGCGGCCGAAATGGCTGTAGGACAGGGACGCGATCCGCAGCGCAGTCAGGATCAGGGCGACGTAGCAGGCCAGCAGGGTGAAGGAGCCAAGGAAGCCGAACTCCTCGGCCAGGGTCGAGAAGATGAAGTCGGTGTGCCGCTCGGGCAGGAACTCCAGCTGGCTCTGGCTGCCCAGACCATAGCCGCGTCCCAAAAGGCCGCCGGAGCCCAGGGCGATCTTGGACTGGATGATGTTGTAGCCGGTGCCGGACGGATCCGATTCCGGACTGAGGAAGGTCAGGACGCGATTGCGCTGATAGTCGTGCATGCCGAACATGACGAAGGGCGGCACGATGGCGACGGCGGCGGCCAAGCCCGTTGCGATGACCCGCCAGCTGAGCCCCGCCAGGAACATGACCACCGCCCCGGTCAGGCCGATGATCATTGCAGAACCCAGATCGGGCTGTTTGGCGACCAGGATGAACGGCAGGCCGATCATGCCCGCCGGGATCAGCAGCTTCCACGACCAGCGCGCGTCTTGGGCCGTATGGTCGTGGTACCAGCGGGCCAGGGCCAGGACGAGACCGATCTTCATGAACTCGGCCGGCTGGATGCGGGTGAAGCCCAGATTGAGCCAGTTCTTCGCCCCGCCAGCCGTATAGCCCAGGGGCGTGAACTCGATGGCCAGGACCAGCACCAGCAGGACGGCATATAGTGGATAGGCTGCGCGGAACCACCATTTCAGATGCACCATCGACAGGATCAGCATCATGACCAGCAGGCCGCCGAAGCGGATCATCTGCTTCAGCGCCCAGGGCGACCAGCTGCCACCCGCGATCGAATACTGCATGGCGCAGCCCGCGAGCGAGATGAGCGTGATCAGGCCGACCACCCGCCAGTCAATCTCACTGATCTTGGACGAGACGCGATCGCGCTCGCCCGGACGGGTCAGGGCCGAGGCGGTCATTGCGGAGCCTGCGCGACAGGGGCAGCATTGGTCGGCGTGGCATCCGGTGCCGGGGCGGCGTCGGGTGTCGGTGTCGGTGCAACCGTGCCGGTCGCGGCCCCCGCCTCCAGCGCCTGGGCGTCCTGCGGGTTGACCTCTGCCGGTCCCGCCAGTCCCGACTGCTCCAGACGCGCGCGGATTTCCGGATCTTTCAGCAGGGCGACGCGCATCACCTCGCGCGCCCGCGGCGCCCCGGCCGTGCCCCCGCCCAGACCGCCGTGCTGGACGATGACGGCGACGGCATAGCGCGGCGCATCGGTCGGAGCATAGGCGATGAACAGGTTGTGGTCCTTCTGCTCCCACGGACGGCCCGCACCCTTGCGACTCCCTGCGCCATAGTTGCGGGCCTGGGCCGTGCCGGTCTTGCCCGCCATGCGGATGGGGCCGAGACCCAGCTGGCTGTTGCGGAAGCCAGTGCCGCCGACGTCGGTCACGGCCTCCATGCCTTCCCGAAGGATCTTCAGCCACTCGGCGTCATAGGGCAGGTCGGCGAAGGCGGCACCCGGGGCCTGTTCGACTCCGCCGATCGACTTGATCAGGCGCGGCACGACGGCCTTCTGTCCGTTGGCGATCCGCGAGGTGTAGACGGCCAGCTGCAGGGCATTGACGGTCAGGGCCCCCTGCCCGATCGCATAGCTGGGCGTTTCGCCGGGATACCATTTGCCGTCGCCGCGCACGGGGTTTTCCCGCCGCCATCGGGTGTCGGGCACGAGGCCCTTCTTCTGGCCATCGATGCCGATGTCGAAGGTCTGGCCGAAGCCCAGGTCGCGGGCCGTCTGGGCCACCGCGTCCGGTCCCATCTCGACCGCGAGCGTCATGAAATAGACGTTGCAGGAGTTCTTGATCGCCGAGCGCATATCCTGCGCACCGTGCCGCCCCAGGCAGGCGAACCGACGCCCCAGATAATAGCCCCCGGTGCAGACGATGCGACGGTCAGGGCTGACCCCGCGTTTCAGTGCGGCCAGACCGACCACCGGCTTGAAGGTCGAGCCCGGCGCGAAGGTGCCGGTCATGGCCTTGTCGGTCAGGGGACGGCGCTCGTAGTCGGCCAGGGCGCGGTACATTCGCGAGGGCACACCCTCGACGAAGAGGTTGGGATCGAACGACGGCGAGGACACCATGGCCAGGATGTCGCCGGTGCGAACATCCATGACGACACAGCCGCCCGCCTCCTCGCCAAACACCTCAAGGGCACGGTTCTGGATGTCGTTGTCCAGCGTCAGGACCACATCCTTGCCGGGGATGGGCGCGCGGGAGCCGCCGACGTCCTGAGCCACTACCCGGCCGCGCACATCGACCTCGACCCGGTTGCCGCCCTCGGTGCCGCGCATCTCAAGGTCCAGCGCCTTCTCCAGCCCCGAGCGGCCGATGCGGAAACCGGGATTGTAGAGCAGCTCCGGCACGGTTTCGCCGCGATCCTTGATCGCCTTGACGTCGCGGTCGTTGGGCTTGGCCACATAGCCGATCACATGGGCATAGGCCCCGCCGAAGGGGTAATAGCGGGCGTCGTGCATGTCGGCCATGACGCCCGGAAGCTCATTGGCATACAGGTTGACGCGGGCGAACTCGTCCCAGCTGAGGTCGGTCTTGACCGGCACGGGCGAGAAGCGCGGGGCGGCGTTGACGTCGCGTATGATCGTCCGGCGGCGATCGACGGTGTCCGGCAGCAGGCGGCCAAGCAGATCGAGCGTCTGGTCCAGATCCTTGGTCTCGTCGCGCACGACCAGAACGCGGAAACTGGGCCGGTTGCCGGCGATCACCACGCCGTTGCGGTCCAGCACCCGCCCCCGCGGCGGCGGCACGATGCGGAAGTTGAACTGGTTGTTGGACGCCAGGGTGGCGTATTCCTGGGCCTGCACGACCTGAAGCTGGCCCAGCCGGCCGACCAGGGCGATGCCGCCCAGCGCCGTCAGGCCGCCGAACACGAGAGTCCGACGCAGGAAGGCTCCCTGACGCTGGTTCGGATCGGAGAAGATCAGCGAGGGTTCCGAGCTCATCGGAACCTCACATCGCCGTCCTCGAACCGCTCGATCATGCGATTGGCGAAGGGGAATAGAAGAAGCGTCGGGATCAGGCTGCCCGCGACTGCGACCAGGCTGGGGAAGGTGCCGGTGACCAGGGTCATGATCAGCCAGCACAGGCCGTAGGCCATCAGGCAGCAGGCCGCATAGGTGACGAACAAAACCGCCGTCTCCTGCCCCACCAGAAAGCTGCGCGAGAACAGGACGACGCCATAGATGGCCAGCAGGGCCAGCGGCCATAGCCCCAGCGGATTGCCCCAGAACCCATCCAGCAGCAGGCCGATCAGCAGCAGCATCACAGGGGCCACGATAGAAGGCCGGATCATGGCCCAGGCGAAGGCCAGCACCATGGGAATGACAGGCTCGGGCAGGTGCAGGCCGAACAGGCTGATCGGCGTGGCCAGCAGCAGGGTCACCGCCAGGGTGATGGCGGCGGGAATGAAGATCCACTGCACCGGCCCCACGACGCGGACCGCGACGGGCCGTCTCATCCGGGGCCTCCGGTGGCGGGCGCGGGCGTTTCGGGCGCAGGCGTCGAGGGCGCTGGGGCGGCAGGAGCAGGGACAGCCCGCGGTACCGGGGTCAGGCCCGCCAGCGGTGGCGCGTCCAATTCATGCGGGCCGACCAGCTGGCCGAAGTCCTGGAACAGCATGACGCGGACGTAGTCGATCGGGCCGCGATCGCTGAACAGCTTGACCCGCCAGCTGCCGTCCAGACCCTTGGCGACGACACCCACGGGCACGCCGCGTGGGAAGGCCCCACCGTCGCCGGACGACAGGATGCGGTCGCCGACCTGCACCGAACCGACGCCGCGCACAAACTCCAGCCGGGGGTTGCCCGAGCCGTCGCCGGTCAGCAGGGCACGGGCGTCGGTGCGCTGGATCATCACCGGTGTCCGGCTGGCCACATCGGTCAGCAACAGCAGGCGGCTGACGTTTCCGGAGGTGCCGACCACCCGACCCAGCAAGCCCTGCTCGTTGACGACGGGCTGCCCGATCTTGACGCCCTTTGCCGATCCCACATCGATCAGCCGCGCATTAGAGAACGGGCCGCGTGCGTCTGAGATCGCGCGACCGGTGACCATGGCCACGGGCGGGTCGGGGCGGATCGCCAGCAGGGTCTCGTAGCGCGCGTTCTCGATGCGCAGAGCCGTATTCTCGTCGCGCAGGCGCAGCAGTTCGACGTGCTCTGCCTTCAGGCGACGGTTTTCGGAGACGGCGAAGAAATAGCCGCTGATGCCGTCGCCCAGGCTGCCGAACCAGCGGACGGGCGCGGCCAGGACGCCGCCGACAGCACCCGCGGTGCTTTCGACGCCGGAACGGACGGGGCGATAGGTCGCCTCGCCGTGCGCATCGCTGATCAGCAGCAGGCTGGCCCCGATGGCGCAGACGACCAGAGCCACCGCAGCCGTCCAGACCACGGGAACCTTGATATTCTCGAACGGTCCGTCGCGAAACGCCACGGCGCGCCTTCCTGACTTGAGTGAACTCGAACAGAACGAGTCGAGCGGATCATACCGCCATTATCGACAGGCTATGGCAAAATCCGGTCCCGTTGGAAACGGGCGCATCGTGCAGTGACGCGGATTTTACAGGTCGGATTGATCCGGCCGATCAGAGCGCCGAATCGAGGATGCCCTTCATCCAGCGCGGATGCTCAAGCACCCGGCCGCAGCCGATGGCGACGCAGGACAGGGGATCGTCGGCGACCGACACCGGCAGGCCGGTGTGATCGCGGATCTCGATGTCCAGGCCACGCAGCAGGGCTCCGCCGCCGGTCAGCATGATGCCCTTGTCGGCGATGTCGGCGGCCAGTTCGGGCGGGGTGGCTTCCAGGGCGACCTTCACCGCCTCGACGATCTGGGTGACGGGTTCAGCCAGGGCCTCGGCGGCCTGTCGTTCGGAGACGCGGACCTCGCGCGGGACGCCCTGCATCAGGTCGCGACCCTTGACGTCGATGGACAGGCCCTCGCCATCGGCCGGAATGCGGGCGGTGCCGATGTCCTTCTTGATGCGCTCGGCGGTCGTCTCGCCGATCAGCAGATTGTGGTTGCGGCGCATGTAGCTGATCAGGGCGTCGTCCATCATGTCGCCACCGACGCGGACCGAACGCGAATAGACGATGCCGGACAGGGACAGGACGGCCACTTCGGTCGTGCCGCCGCCGATGTCGACGACCATGGAGCCGGTCGGTTCATGGATGGGCAGGCCCGCGCCGATGGCGGCGGCCATGGGCTCGTCGATCAGGCCGACGCGGCGGGCGCCGGCGTTAAGGCAGCTGTCGTTGATGGCGCGGCGCTCGACCGCCGTGGCCCCCGAGGGCACGCAGACGATGATCTTGGGGTTCACGAAGCCCTTGCGGTTGTGAACCTTGCGGATGAAGTGCTTGATCATCTCCTCGGCGACTTCGAAGTCGGCGATGACCCCGTCTCGCATGGGACGGATGGCCTCCATGTGACCGGGGGTGCGGCCCAGCATCTGTTTGGCTTCCAGCCCCACGGCATGGACGATCTTCCGTCCACCGACATTTCTGAGGGCGACCACGGACGGTTCGTTCAGAACGATGCCCTTGCCCTTCATGTAGATCAGGGTGTTGGCGGTGCCGAGATCGATGGCGATGTCGTTGGAGATCGAGCCGAAGAGGGTGTTGAACATGGGCTTGGGATACCGTCTGGTTCGGGCCTGAGAAGGGCGTTGGTCGTCGTGATCCGCTTCGGCGACGCCCCGATGTCGCGCATCCCCACGCGCGGCATCACCTGATCATTATCGCCTGACTGACCGTGGGCCGGTTTGCCCTTGTGCGACGGCGATTACAACCCCCTTGCCGCCAAGGCGGGGCCCTTAAATCCCCGATCACCCGGAGGTGATGGCCTCAGAGACGAGCAGCTCAAGGCACCGCTAAGGTCGAGGATTCCGCTGCCGGGTACAGGACGTCGTTTTCCATCGCTATGCGCGTGGCCAAGGCCTTGACCAAGGCAGCGGTCGCAGCATTGAAAGTGGAAGCTTCCGACAGGATTCTATCGACACTCCACTGGTTGCGATAGGCGACCCATGCCCCGTGCAGCAGACCCATGTCCTCGAACGCCTCACGGGCCATCGTTTGAAGCGCCTGGTCCTCCGAGGACATCATTTCGGGATATAGCTGGGTGTCCTCCTTCGTGAGGTGCTCGACCAGACTGTCGTTCATGCCGTCGATGAGCGAGCGAACACTGACGGCGTCATTTCGGGTCTGTAGCGTAGCTGCCAGACCCGCAAGACGAGTGGCCGAGCGCAGCAGGACGGCATGCTCCCGACGAAACTCCTGTGTATCCATGGCGGCAACCTCCAGCCTCCAGCCTCCAGCCTCCAGCCTCCAGCCTCCAGCCTCCAGCCTCCAGCCTCCA
>NZ_JAEMRO010000025.1:0-10130 GCF_016463295.1 Brevundimonas sp. | reverse complement strand
GCGGAGGTTGCGCCACAGATGTTGCCAAGGTCTGAAGATCAGACTGCGCTGAGACCCTCCGAGGCCAAAACCCGCTGCACTGCAGGCCGGGCTTGAATGCGATCCAGATGGGCGTTCAGACGCGGGAACCGGGCCGCATCCAGCAAGCCCGCCTGACGCGCCCAGCGTTCGAAGACCAGCAGGTAGCCGTCGGCCAGGCTGAAGGTGTCGCCTAGGACGTAGTCACCCTTCAGATAGTGGTCCTCGACCAGCTGATATTTCGAAAGGGCCAGTTCTACCGCCTGATCCCTGACCTCGCCTTCGAGTGGCGGGCGGCTGAACAGCACCCTGCCGATGGCCGGGTGCAGGGACGAAGCCAGAAAGCCATTGAAGGCGTTGAAGGCGGCGAAGGCATAGGGGTCGTCGATCGGGGCCAGATTGCGGTCCGGATGGGTCTGGGCGACCAGGGCCAGAATAGCCGCATTCTGGGTGATCACACCATGATCGGTTTCCAGCGCCGGCGTCACACCCGCTGGATTGACGGCCAGATACTCCGGCGTCTTCTGCTGGCCGGTCTTCAGGTCGATGACCTGCGTTTGGTAGTCCGCTCCCGCCTCTTCCAGGGCGATATGCGAGGCGGTGGCGCAGGCACCGGGCGAGATATAGAGCTTGAGCATGTCGATCTCCTGAAATGGACTGGATAGACAACGCAGATAGAGGCGCGCCCTATCCGTAACAATAGCAGTTCCTGATTATTCTCGTTCCGTCGCCCTCTCCCGCCGACGGACCAGCTCGCGGACACCGAGCATGAGGCCCAGCCAGACCACCGCGACGCCCGCAAGGATCAGGGACGTCCAGATGCCGTCCCCGCTGACGGCCGAAACCACGGCCCCGCCGAAGAAGGCGACCAGCACGGTCTTGGGCAGAACGCCCAGGGCGCAGCCGGTCAGAAAACCCCAGAAGTTCGCCCGCGTCGCGCCGAACGCCATGTTGACCACGATGAAGGGGGCCGAGGGCACGTTGCGGATCATGAAGCTGGCATAGAAGGCATTGTCGCCGACGAACCTTTTGAGGCGGTCGGTCGTGCGTCCCCCGAACCGCTCCAGCGCCCGCGCCGTCGGCCCGCGGCCCAGCCAGTAGGTTGCGCCCGCCGACACCACCGTGGCGATCCAGCTGTACAGAAACCCGAACCACGGCCCGAAGGCGACCACGCAGGCGGCGATCAACAGAAACTGCGGCACCCCCAGGAAGGCCGACAGGGTGAACACCGCAATGGCCACAAACACGCCCCACGGCCCGGCGCGGAACCCGCTCATCCAGGCCTCAAGCTGACTCTCGGCCCCCAGATCCAGCTGGTGC
Organism: Brevundimonas sp.; assembly: GCF_016463295.1. GTDB lineage: Bacteria > Pseudomonadota > Alphaproteobacteria > Caulobacterales > Caulobacteraceae > Brevundimonas. The sequence goes on along the minus strand of NZ_JAEMRO010000025.1, from coordinate 8,792 downwards.
TTGCCGAACAGGAACAGGCCGGTGACGGCGGCCAGCAACACCACCGTAGCCAGTAAGGCCCGCCAGCGGGCGGCCTCCATGTTCAGGATGAAGTCGAGGAGGCGGCGCATGGCTACTCAGGCGTTTCCAAAGGACGGAAAGGCTGGACGACCCAATTGTCCATGCGCCAACCGAAGCCGCCGCCTCTGCTCCATTCCTGCCGGTATTTTGCGACCATGAGCCGTTCCGGATCATCCTCCGAGGAAACCCGATAACTGATTTCACCCTCTATCCAGCCATTGCGATCGTCGCGAGCGCCGACGCGGGACTGATAGATCGCCAAGTCAGGCATCGTTTCAGTCAGCTCAACCATCCGCTGAGAAAGTCGAACCGGTTGGCTCTGCCCGGCCCGATAAATATTTATTTCCTGATATACCACTCCCGCCCAATCGATCCGGCTGGTGCTATTCGTCGAAAGCCAGTCACTCCATTCCTGGCGCGTCGGAGTTCCGGCATAATCGCGTCCGGGCGGCTCCCCCTTCTCATTCATCAAACTGGCAGCTGCGAGCGTATTGCCCTGCAGAACCAAGCAGGCGCGAAGCCTCGCGACAGCGTTACGATGCTTGTCAGCGTCAAGCTGCTCACAGGCTTCGATAGACAGAACAGCCTGATCGGCAAGCAAGAAGCCAAAACTGCCCGCCATCCCATCGTGGTCGCAAGTATTTTGAGCCTTACGCCTCACAGCAGGCCTATAGCCGCTGTCATCTGCAGCATTGGCCATCTCGACGACGACGCCCCATCCATGCATGCAGATGAGAACCTCATCGTTGCCGGACCTAGCTGCCATCGGCATCAGCACACGGTCAGCGAAGATGCCTTCCCTCTCAACACGGTCCCATGTCAACGCGGCAACAGGCGCTTCGATACGCTCTTCCGCATTTCCGCGAACAACCACCATCGGCGGCATATTCGGTCGCATTTCGAAGCTGACCAAGAGAATGTCGCGGCCGTATCCGTCGTAGAAAAACGATCGGAACACCTGGGCTCCGGTCGCTGACTCAGTTTGTATCGAAGGCGCTCGGTAGCGTGCTTCCAATCTCGCCTGCTCCGCAACTGCACAGGCCACGGACTGATCGTCCTGATCGCACACCGCTGGCCGGGCGGAAATGTCTTGGCCCCCCAACAGGAGGGCGACTGCAACAGCGATCAGACTCATGGCCAACTCCCTCCCACGGCTTCACCATTTGCACCGGCCCGACCCTGCCCGTAAACAGGCGAGGCCCTCCCCGGCTCCCGACATCTCCGAGATTTGCCATGTCCAGCCTGCAGTCGTCCGCCCTTGCCCGCGTCAAGCCGTCCGCCACCCTGGCCGTGACCGCACAGGCGCGTGCGCTGAAGGCCGAGGGGCGCGATGTGATCGGCCTGGGAGCCGGAGAGCCGGATTTCGACACGCCGGAGAACATCAAGGCCGCCGCCATCGCCGCCATCCAGCGCGGCGAGACCAAATACACCGACGTCGACGGCATGCCGGAGCTGAAGGCCGCTGTGGTGGCCAAGTTCGCGCGCGAGAACGGCCTGACCTATACGCCGGCCCAGATCCACGTCGCGCCGGGCGGCAAGGCGGTGCTGTACAATGCCCTGGTCGCAACCCTGTCGCCGGGCGACGAGGTGATCGTGCCCGCGCCCTACTGGGTATCTTATCCCGACATGGTCCTGCTGGCCGGGGGCGAGCCGGTGGTCGTGGTGGGGCATGAGGCCGATGGCTTCAAGCTGAAGCCCTCCGCGCTGGAGGCCGCGATCACGCCGCGGACCAAATGGCTGATCCTGAACAGCCCGTCGAACCCGACCGGCGCGGCCTATACGCGGGCCGAGCTGGAGGCCCTGGCCGAGGTGCTGCGTCGTCACCCGCAGGTCTGGGTGATGACCGACGACATGTACGAACACCTGATCTACGGCGATTTCGACTACACCACGATCGCCCAGGTCGCACCGGACCTGTACGACCGGACCCTGACCATCAACGGCGTGTCCAAGGCCTATGCCATGACGGGCTGGCGCATCGGCTATGCGGGAGGCCCCAAGCCGCTGATCGACCTGATGCGCAAGGTGGCGGGACAGACGACGTCCAACCCCTCCTCCATCAGCCAGTGGGCCGCGGTCGAAGCACTGAACGGGCCACAGGACTTCATCGCGGAGCGCGGCAAGGCGTTTCAGGCGCGGCGCGATCTGGTGGTGTCGATGCTGAACCAGGCGACGGGCATCCGCTGCCCCAACCCGGAAGGGGCCTTCTATGTCTATCCGTCGATCGAGGGGCTGATCGGCAAGACGACCGAGGGCGGCGTGGTCATCGACGGCGACGAGACCTTCACGACCGAACTGCTGAACGCCGAGGGCGTGGCGGTGGTTCAGGGGACGGCCTTTGGCCTCAGCCCCTATTTCCGCATCAGCTATGCGACGTCTGAAAAGGTCCTGGAAGAAGCCTGCGGGCGGATTCAGCGGTTCTGTGCCAGCCTGAAATAGGCGCTAGCGCCCGCGTTTCCTGACCCACATGGCGGCGTCCGCCTCGGCCAGCCAGACCTCGGCATCCTCGTGATCGACCCAGGCGCGCACGCCGAACGAGCCTCCCAGCGGAGCCCGCGTGCCGTTCCAGTCGAAACCCTCGGCCAGGGCGGCGTTCAGCCTGGTAGCCTTGTCACGCCCCTCGTCAAGGCCGGCGTTGAGCATCAGCAGGGCGAATTCGTCGCCGCCCATCCGTCCGACAGCATCGGCGGCCCGGCTGTTGGCCAGCAGCAGGTTGGCGACATGGACCAGGGCAGCGTCGCCCGCGGCATGGCCCAGGCTGTCGTTCACGCCCTTGAACCCGTCCAGATCCAGATAAAGCAGCACCGCCGTTGCCTCGTAGCGCTTGCAATAGGCCATGGTGCGCTCCAGCACGGCCACGAAGCCTCGCCGGTTCAGGGCGGGGGTCAGCACGTCGTGATCGGCGGCGGCTTCGGCCGCCTCGGCACGCAGGCGCAGGGCCTCGACCTCGGCGCGCAGGCGCTCGATCTCGGCGTGGGGGTCGATGACGGCCGCGTCGGTCAAGGGTGAATTCCAGCTCCCCGGTCCGCGCGACTCACCCCGCCCGGCCGGCATGCAGCCTAACGCCGTCGGTTGCGGGCGCAACGTGTGTGCTGTATCGCGCCGCTTTCCGCGAAAGGTCCGACGGCATGGCGAACCAGATAGCTCCTGTGGCGATCATCATGGGCAGCCGCTCGGACTGGCCGACCATGAAACACGCCGCCGACATGCTGGACCGGCTGGGCGTGACCTGGCAGGCCCGCGTCGTCAGCGCCCATCGCACGCCGCAGCGGCTGTACGATTTCGCGACGGGAGCGAAGGCAGCGGGCCACAAGATCATCATAGCGGGTGCCGGTGGCGCAGCCCATCTGCCCGGCATGGCGGCGTCGATGACTGACCTGCCTGTGCTGGGCGTGCCGGTCGAATCCAAGGCGCTGAAGGGCATGGATAGCCTGTTGTCCATCGTCCAGATGCCCGGCGGCGTGCCGGTCGCAACCCTGGCCATCGGCGAGGCGGGGGCCAAGAATGCGGGCATTCTGGCGGCGCAAATTCTGGCCCTGTCGGACGAGGCCCTGGCCGGACGGCTGACGGCTTTCCGCGTGGCCCAGACCGAGAGCGTTCACGAGACGGTCGAGGACTGAGCTTGAGCGCCACGCCTGTGTCATCGAAACCCCTCCCCCCCGGTTCGACGCTCGGCATCCTGGGCGGCGGCCAGCTGGGCCGTATGCTCAGCCAGGCGGCGTCGCGGCTGGGCTTCAACGTCGTGATCCTGGATCCCGAAGAGAACAGCCCGGCGGGCCGTGTGTCCCAGGGCCAGATCGTCGCCGCCTATGACGATCCCACGGCGCTGCGGGTGCTGGGCCAGACCTGTCAGGCCGTCACCTTCGAGTTCGAGAACGTCCCCGCCGCCTCGGTCGCGTATCTGGCCGAGGGCGGAGCCGTGGTCGCGCCCGGCCCGCGCGCCTTGGCCGTGGCCCAAGACCGGGTGGAGGAAAAAACCTTCCTGAATGGTGTCGGGGCGACCACCGTCGACTTCGCCGTGATCGACAGCGTCGAGGACCTGGTTGCGGGGCTAGAGCGGCTGGGTGCCCCTGCCCTGCTGAAGACGCGGCGCGAGGGCTATGACGGCAAGGGCCAGATCTGGGTCACCTCGCCCGCCATGGCCGCCGACGCCTGGCATGCGATCGGCGAGCGGCCGTCCGTGCTGGAGGCGAAGGCCGCCTTTTTGCGCGAGCTGTCGGTTATCGCTGCGCGGGGCCGCGACGGCCAGATCGCCGTCTATCCGCTGGGCGAGAACATCCATTCGGGCGGGGTGCTGAAGACGACCCTGGCCCCGGCTGTGGTCGATGCGGCGACGCAAGGGCGGGCCGAAGCCATTGCGCGGGCGGTGCTGGAGGGGCTGGATTACGTCGGCGTGCTGGGCGTCGAGCTGTTCGATCTGGGCGACGGCGACCTGCGGGTCAACGAGATCGCGCCGCGCGTTCACAATACCGGCCACTGGACCCAGGACGGCTGCGTCTGCGACCAGTTCGAACAGCATATCCGCGCCATCGCCGGCTGGCCGCTAGGTCCCACGGCAGCGCATGCGCAGGTCGAGATGACCAATCTGCTGGGCGACGAAGTGGAGCAATGGCGCGCATTGGCTGGCGAGCCCGACGCCCGCCTGCACCTCTATGGCAAGGCTGAGGCCCGGCCTGGCCGCAAGATGGCGCATGTAAATAGGGTGAAGGCGCTGTGACACTCACCTCCCTATTCGCGAAGGCGAATGGGGAGGACAGGCCGCGTCAGCGGCCAGGAGGGGGCGGCACCGGCTTTTCCAATTGAGAACGAAAACAGAACATGCAAATATGCGTGCATGTCAGACACGTCCACATATGGTCGCGCCAAGAGCCTGCGCCGACCTATGACGCCGCCAGAGGCGCGGTTATGGACGCGTGTGCGCGGCCATCGGCTGCACGGTTTCAAGTTTCGGCGGCAGCATCCGATTGGTCCCTATATCGTCGACTTCTACTGCGCAGCGGCACGGCTGGCGGTAGAGGTGGATGGGCGCGTCCACGAGCACCCGGATCAGTTGCAGCATGATGCGCGGCGGACGCGGTGGCTTGCGAACCAGGGAGTCCGGGTTATCCGGATCGCGGCGGTCGATGTGCGCGATGAACTGGATGGCGTTCTGGCCTTCATCGTGAAGGTTGTCAGGGAACGCCTTCCAGCGCCGGAGTCGCCCCTCCACCACGCTTCGCGCGGTCCCCCTCCCCATCTGCGATGGGGAGGTGAGCGGTTCCGCTAGTCCGCCTTTGCCCCATACCGCATCCGGCTGAGCACCTCGGTCACCTTGCGCAACGGCGCGTCGAAGTCCTTGCCGGCCTTCCATTTTTCGAAAGCCATGACGTTGTCGATGCGGCGCGAGACGAAGGCGTCGGCGGCGTCGCGGCCGTCGAACCAGCGCATCGTCATGGCGGGGATCAGGATGCCGGACAGGATGGTCCGCTTGGAATAGTGGTTCCAGTCGGTGGCGGTGTCGCCGGCCCAGTGCCACAGATGGTCGGCACTCTCCCACGCCAGCTTCAGCCCCAGATCGGCATTGGTCGGCAGGGCCAGGAAGGCGGCGCAGCGGCGGGTGGCCTCAAGGTCCTGTGCCCCCGCCTCCAGCCGGGCGGAGACGGCGCGGGCGATTCGCTCGCGGATCTTGAGCGAGGCGACGTCGAGGTCGGCGAGGGTCGCCAGCGCCCGGTCGTCGTGGCGGCGCGACAGCAGGGCCGCCAGATCACGCGCGCCATTGGGCAGTAGCAGTTCCTCGTCGCCCAGCGACAGGCCGTTGTCCTCACAGGCCGCGCGGACCATGCGGCTGTTCCAGCCCATGATGGGAGCCCGCACGATGGCGGCGTCCAGCACCGCCTGCTCCATGCGGTCGCCCCAATCTTGCTCCGGGGCCTCGTTCGACAGGTGTGGCGCATCGGTCATCCGGGCAGCATAAGCCCGTAATCGGTGGGTTTCGAGCCTTCAGATATAGGCGCGACGATCTGGACAGGGCCGGTCGGCTCGTGTATCAGCCCGCCTTCACTCGCGAGCCCTCAGGTTCGGAGCGCGATTTTTATTTGTTCGCCCGTCTCCCTCACAGGACGCGGCGGGCGGCCAAAGGAGAGTTCAACCTGGTACAGATTTTCGTTCGCGATAATAACGTCGATCAAGCGCTCAAGGCCCTCAAGAAGAAGATGCAGCGCGAAGGCAGCTTCCGTGAAATGAAGCGCCACGTGCATTTCGAGAAGCCCTCGGAAAAGCGCGCCCGCCAGAAGGCCGAGGCCGTTCGTCGCGCCCGCAAGCTGGCCCGCAAGCGCATGCAGCGCGAAGGCCTGTTGCCCGCGCCCAAGCCCCGCGTGCCTGGCCAGGGTGCTCCGCGCGGTTAAGCCGACAGCGAAATAAAGATTTGAAGGGCCGCCTCGGGAAACCGGGGCGGCCCTTTTCTTTGTCTCCTCCCTGTCGCGCAGCGATGGGGAGGTGGCACGGCGCGCCTTCGCGCCGTGACGGAGGGGGCGGCGCAGGTCTTAGCCAGACGAAACGCCAATCCCATTCGACCGCGCCGCCCCCTCCACCACGCTACGCGCGGTCGCCAAACGGCGACGGGGAGGAGACGATGGTACTACCGCCCCCCGCCCCGGATCGCGCCGGCGAAGCTCTTGAAGCTGAGCTTCACGTCGGACAGGGCACCGGCGCGGAAGGCACGTCCAGCAACCCAGATCATCAGGGCGGCGAAGGCGAACATGCCGATCATGGTGCCGATGATCTCCAGCAGAGGCGGCTCTGACGGGGCTCGCGCGCTCATCAGGAAGGGCGTGAAGAACGGCACCCAGGACGCGATCTGAACGATGGGGTTTTCGGGCGTGCGGATCGCCAGTTGCATGATCAGGATCGGCACGACAAGCACCATCATGATCGGCCCCATCAGCGTCTGGGCGTCGCGCGGCGTCTCGCAGAAGGCCCCGATGGCGGCGAACAGCACCGCATACATCAGATATCCGCCGACCATGTAGATCAGGAAGTAGAAGACCAGCCCCCCATCCATCAGGGCTGCCCCCACGTCGGCCGCCAGCTGCGGATTGGCGACGACAAGACCCGTGCCGCCCAGAATGCCCCAGAAGGCCATGACGGTCAGCGTCAGAAGCGCGACGCCCAGCACCTTGCCGGCCATGATCTCAGTCGCAGAGGCTGAGGACAGCAACACCTCCAGGATCTTGTTCGACTTCTCCTCCATCACGCTGTTCAGCAGGATGGAGGCCCCGGTGATCACCAGCGACCACAGCAGGAAACCCGCAGCCAGACCAATGAAGATGGGGATCTGGTCGCGCATCGAGACCTCGCCGCCGCTGGCGGATTTCGGGGAGAAGCTGGTGACCGTCGGCCGGAAGTCGTCCGTCGCGGTGACGACCGAGGCATCGATCCCGGCGGCGGCGAAGGCCTCGCGGCGGTTCACAGATTTCAGGGCATCCTCGATGGCGTCGGCGACATCATCGTTGGTGGCCGAGGCGCTCCAGACCCGGGCCGTCGGCTTGCCGTCGGTGCGGGTCAGGAAGACAATGGCGTCCAGATGCGGAGACTTGTCGGACTCATCATCCAGATACTGACGCACCAATGCGTCCTGTGCCGCGCCGGGGGCGGCACCGGCCAGATCGGCGGGGGTGACGACCAGATTCAAGCCGTTTCGGCTGACCGAGGCGGCGGCATTCTCTGCGGCTCCGGGCGGCAGGGGCTGTCCCTTTGTGGCCTCGGCGATGGCGGCTTGTGCGCGGGCGGCACTGCGTTCGGCGTCGCCGGCGAGGGCGTCACGCACGGCGGCGGCCAGGCCGGTCGCCTCGCGCCCGTCCTCGACCAGGGCGACAGACTGGGCCGGCGACTCCGACGCGGCTGTCAGATAGCCGACACCACCGCCGATGACGCCAAACAGCGGCAGGGCCAGCAACGACAGCCAGAAGCCGACGGTCTTGGCATAGGCGGCATATTCGCGCCGCGCGATCAGGATGATGCGGTTCATCGGGCGGCCTCCACACCGGCGACTTTGACGGACTGGTCCTGATCCGGGTGATCCCCGGTCAGGCCGATGAAGGCATCATGCAGGCTGGGCTCTTTCAACTCGAACCGGCGGACGTCCAGCCCGCCCAGGAAGGCTGCCTTCAGCGCCTCCTGCCCTTGGGCATTGCCGCCCAGCGAGGCCTTCAGCACCCGCACGCCTTCGGCCTCGGAGACCACTTCAACGCCGCTGACGCCCGGCAGGGTCGCCGCCTGCGCCGCCTCGATAGCCCCTTCCAGCTCAAGAAAACGCGGTGAGGTCGCTCGCGCCTCGGTCACCGTGCCCTCGAAGGCCTTCTGCCCGCGGGCCAGCAGCACGACCTTGTCGCACAGACGCTCGGCATGCTGCATCACGTGGGTGGAGAACAGGACCGTCGCTCCATCCTCGGCCAGACCCCGAATGACCTGTTCCAGCCCCTGCTGATTGACCGGATCCAGACCGCTGAACGGCTCGTCCAGGATCACGAACTCCGGGCGATGCACGACCGAGGCGATCAGCTGAACCTTCTGCGCCATCCCCTTGGACAGCTCCTTCATCTTCTTGCGACTGGACGCACCCAGACCTTGCGCCTCCAACATCGCCTTCGCCCGCTTGCGACCCTCGGCCAGGGGCACGCCCTTCAGCGAGCCGAAGAATGCGATGGCGTCGATGGGGGTCATCTTCTTGTAGAGGCCGCGCTCCTCGGGCAGGA
>NZ_JAEMRO010000024.1 GCF_016463295.1 Brevundimonas sp. | reverse complement strand
GTCTGGCTGGCGTCCATCGGCTTGGGCGCGCGGGTCATGCCGCCGTGCAGGTCCAGAGTCAGGCCGGGGAAAGGCGGCTCGGTCGCAATCTGCTGTACCGTCTCCGATATCCAGGCCGAGGCCTGGGCGTCCGGCACGCGCACGTTGAAGCGGACGACGGCGTTGTCGGCCACGACATTCAGCGCGCTGCCGCCGCTGATCTTCGCGACATTGACGGTGACGCCCTCGCGCTGGCCGTTCAGGGCATGCAGGCGAGCGGCGATGATGGCGGCCCCGGCCACGGCATTGGCCCCCTCGTGGAAGGCGCGACCCGCATGGGCGGCCTTGCCGGTGACGATCAGGTGGTAGTTGCCGCTGCCCTTGCGCGCCCCGGCCAGCGTGCCGTCAGCCAAGGCGGGCTCATAGGTCATTCCGACATGCCCGCGCGCGCCCAGTTCGGCCAGCAAGGGGGCAGAGGCGGGCGAGCCGATCTCCTCGTCCGGGGACAACAGCACGGTCCAGCCGACATTGGCCCTGTCCGGATGGGTCTCGAACGCCTCCAGCGCCGCCAACATGACCGAGATGCCACCCTTCATGTCCGCGATGCCGGGGCCGTTCAGGGCGCCGTCGGGACGGGTGGTCACGGTCTGGAACGCGCTCTCGGCGGGGAAGACGGTGTCGTAATGGCCGGTCAGGACGACCTGGATCGGGGCGTCGGGCCGCTGGGTGATCTTCAGGGCGTCGGCATGGGCCTCCTGCTGCACCGCGCCGTCGTCGCCGATGCTGGTCGAGGGGGTGGTGGCGATGCGTTCGCACGTCGCGTCGAGCGAGCGCGCCTCTGCCTCCAGCCGCACAAGGACGGCCTCCAGCCCGGCGGCGTTTCGACTGCCGGAGTTCAGGTTGGACCAGTCGACGGCCCGCTGGACAATGGCTTGGCCGCGCGCTGCGACATGGTCGAGCACGCCCTGATCTGTCGGCAGAATCCGCATGGCGCGGACCCTAGACGCGCGATGTCCAAAGGTGAAGGCTGGCGGCGGTTTCTATTGGCGGCGTCACGGGCTAGGCTGGCGGTCAGGGGAGCGTGCCGCATGAATGACTGGATCCGGACTCTTGGCCCGACGGCCGAGCTGAAGACCGAGGCCGAGGCCCTGTCGGCCGCGCGGGCCAGCTCCATCGGCATGGTGCTGGGGGCCGCTCGGGATGCCGTGCTGGCATGGTATACGGCGACGGCAGGGGCCGAGGCCACCCGCCTGACCGTCGATCAGATGACCCGGCGTCCCGAGAGCGTCGAACAGATGCAGACGGCCACACAGATCGGCCTGGCGGTCACCGGTGTGCTGGTGGTGCTGCAACTGGTTCTGGCCGTGGTCCATTGGCGCAAACCGACCAGTCTGCTGCCCCTGATCTTCCTGATGCTGGTGGTCTGGGCGCTGGGCACGGCCGCCCTCGCTCTGGTCTATGCAGCGGGCGGGCAGGAGACGAGCGGCCAGCCGATAGGGGTGATCCTGCTGACGCTGATCGCCATGACGGGAGCGGCGATCCTGCATGCGACGGCGATCCGCGGAGCCGGTCGCCTGGCCGAACTGCGCAAACTGGGGGCAGGCTGAGCCGCAAACGGCGCTTTCACCTGTCATCAAAGCCGGGCTAGGGTCGGGGCCTCATTACCTGGGAGGCAAGAATGAGTCTGATTTCTTCAATGAACCCGACGGCCCCGATCAACACCCGACCGGAAGCCATCGCCGCAGCACGCGCCAGCGCCATCGCCATCTTCATCGGTGTAGCCTGGGGCATCGTCGGCGTGATCTATCTGGCGACGGCTGGCTCCGCCGTCATGGAGGCCGCCCTGGCCGACGCCGCGGCCCAGAACCCCGACGCAGCCGGCATGTCCGGCATGGCGGGATTGATGACCGGGGCGGCCATTGGCACCGGCATCTTCATCGTCATCATTCAACTGGTGCTGGGTCTGGTCCAGTGGTTCAAGCCGAACATCGTGATCCCGATCCTGTTCACCGTGCTGGTGGTCTATGGCATCGGCTCGACCCTGCTGGGTCTGACCATGGTCAATGAGGATGTCGCCGGTGCGAATCCGATGTGGTTCACGGTTCTGGGCCTCGTCGTTCTGGTCGTGGAACTGGTCCTGCATATCGCGGGCATCCGCGGCGCGAATGCGCTGAACAAGATGAACAAGGCCGAACAGGCCGCCTACTGATCTGACCTAGCGACCTTGACGGTTCTGGCGCCGGTCCTCTGGACCGGTGCCAGGCTGCCGGGTCTGGCGGCGCCAGCGGATCGACAGACTGGCGCCTTCACCGCCGAACTTGGTGCTGACCGTCAGATTGCGGCGCACCTGCCATTCCAGATTGACCGCCGCGCCATTGTCGCCGCCGCCGATCACTTCCAGATACAGATCGTCGGTCAGATAGCGCCCGCCTGCGATGGTCAGGCCCGACGCCTCGCCGCCGAACGACAGCCGGTCCAGACCGGCCAGTTCGCGCAGGTTCCCGATCACATCGAAGCCGCCGCCGCCCGCCAGCGACGCCACACCGGCCGCCAGCTGTGCCGCCTCGAACCCTGACAGCTGCGAGGCCGAACGTCCGAACAGCACCTGGGACAGGATTTCGTCTTGGGGCAGGGCCGGGTTGGAGGTCAGGCTGATCTCAGGCCGCGCCGCCGTGCCCGTGACGCGGATGGTGGCGGTAATGGCCGGATCCTCTCGCGTCGCCGACAGGTTCAGGCGAATTTGCTCGGGATTGGTCGACAGACTGACCGTGCCGCGCGGATCGAAGATGAAGCGCTTGCCGGCGAAGTCGTAGTCGCCGCGCACGACACGAGCCGTGCCGGACAACTGAGGCTGGGCAATGGTTCCGCGCACGCGGGCGTTGACGTTCATCTCGACGTTCAGACCGCGTCCGACCACGTTCACATCGCCGCCGGGCGAGCGGATGGCGATGTCCAGTCCGATCTGGGGGCCTCTGGGCCGGTCGGCGGTATCGATCTCCTCGGCATTGCCGCCGGGCTTGTTGATCTCGACGACATCCATACGGACGATGCCGTTGGAGCCGGGCGGATTGGCCTCGATGCGGGCCTCGTCGATGTCGATCTGGCCGGTCAGCTGGATGTTTCCATCGGCCCCGCGCACCACCGTCAGCGGACCGGAAGCGCGCGCCTCGGCGATATCGTTGTCGATGATGCGGAAGCGGGTCAGGGCCAGTTCGAAGTTGGAGCCCGAGCCTTGGCGCAGGCCGATGCGGCCGCTGCCCGACACCGTGCCGCCCGATCCATCGTTGGCCGTGAAGGTCTCGACCAGGGCGGTGGTGTCGTCGAAACGGCTGGCCAGGGTCAGGCCAGCCAGACGCAGGCCCGTGCCATTGTCGCGGAAGGCCCCTTGCTGCACGTCGAGCCGACCATTGATGCGCGGCGCATTGAGCGTGCCGGCCAGGGTGGCATTGGCGTTCACCTGACCCGACAGCGAGCGTTCTCCGCCCAGGAACAGGTCCCAGATGGGCTGGACCTGACCCTGGATCGCCACCGTGCCGCTCATCGGCCGGGTGCGGGCAATGGCGAGGCGCAGGGGGGCCGCCGAGGCCTCGACCGGCAGGGTCACGTCGGCGGTGGCGGACACAGCCCCGTTGTCGCGGGCATCGGCCTGGATGCGCAGGGTGTTGTTGACCAGCATGGCGTTGACCGTGCCGTCGACGGCCAGGCCGCGCGGGGCGTCGATGCTGCGGATATTCTCCAGCGCCACATTGGCCGAGCCGGACAGGTCGTCGCCCGCGCCGCGCAGGGATAGGCGTCCGGTGACGCGACCGCGCAGGTCGGGCGACAGGGAGCCCAGCTCCACGCTGGTCAGATTGGCCTCGATCACGGCGGCGCGGGAATCCCGGCGCATCTCGCCCGTCAGCACACCGCCGCCGACATTCAGGTCCACGCGCGCCACCTGGCCGTCGCCGGACAGGGCGAAGACGGCGGGATTGCGGGTGGTGAAGTCGATCTCGCGCGCACTGCCCGAGCCGTTCAGCACGATGGTCTGGGCCGTGCCCTGGCGGGAATAGACGCCGGTGCCGTTGAAGGCGGCGGGCGTGCCGCCGCCGACATCGGCCACGACGATGAAGGGCAGACGCTCCAGCGTGCCGCGTCCGTTCAGGTCGATGCGACGCAGAACCCAGGACTGACCCGCCAGGCGGATGTTGGCCCCGGTGACATCGACGATGGCGGTGTCGTTGCCCGCGCCCTCGGTCAGGCGAACGCGCCCCTCGGCGGTGCCGGACGCGAGGAAGGCTCCGGGCCGGGCGGTGAAGGCCAGGTCCGCGCTGGACGGCAGATTGTTGGACAGGGCGATGGCACCCTGTGCCGTCACGCCGCCGGCATCCAGATCGACATTAGTCAACCGAATCTGCGGGCCACCCAGATAGAAGTTTCCGCTGGCGCGGGCGGGGCCATAGTTGGACTGGGCCGTGATGGCGATGCTGCCATCCGAAGCGTCGGCGCCCTTGCGGAACGTCAGCGCCAGATTGGCCTGGGTCAGGTCCAGAGGCCCGGCGGCGATGCGGTCAAACCGCGCCTTCAGGTCCGCACGCGGCTCGGCCAGAGTGCCGGTCAGGGCCCCGTCACCGGTCATGGCTCCGTCAATGGCGACCGGGCCGACGCCGAATGGGCCACGGGCGTTCCAGTCGAGTGCGAGCCGCAGCTGGCCGTTGCCCTCGATCAGGCCGCGCGCATTGGCACTGGCCTGGGCCCCCGTCAGGGCTGCGCGCTGGATGGAGATGCGACCGCCGTCCAGGCCGCCGGTCAGTTGCAGACGAGGTGTGCGACCCAGAAGGCGATCCAGTTCCTCCTGGCCGGTGAACAGGCCGCGTCCGCGCCCGTCGAAGGTCAGGCTCCAGGGTGCGCCGGTGCGGCGCATGGAGGCGGTGATCGGCCCGCCGAACGATCCGCGCGTGCCGGGCTGAATGAGCGAGGCGTCGGTGATGGTCGCATTGCCGCGGAAGCTGAGCCCACCCAGCAGGTTGCGTCCGCCCGAGCCCGTGACCTTCAAGCCCTGACCGTCGGCCTCGATCCGCTGCAGCAGGATGGCTCCATCGGGCAGGCGCGCGGCCTGGAACTGCACCCGGGGCTGCGGTCCCAGCAGACCGCCGACGATACCGGCGGTCGAGCCCCCGGCGGCACGGATGTCGCCGTCTGCATCGAACCGGCCTTTGCTGGAGCGGATGTTGAGAGGGCCGGCGATGCGGCGGGCCTGATAGCTGGAAAGATTGGCGTTCAGCAGATCGACCGACCCATCAAGGGTCCAGGCCGCGCCATCGCCCTTGAAGACGGCGGTATAGGCGGCGGGTCCCGCCACGGGTGTTCCGGCCAGGCGGGTCAGGGACGGCGTCGCCACCTCTATTCGTATGCCCTCGGGCGTGCTGCGATCCGCCTTGCGCATCATGCCCGATGCTGTCGAGTTCAGGTTCTCGGACACCAGCCGCCAGCCGACGCCTTGCAGGCCGTCGTTGTCGTGGTCGGGGCGCACCACCAGGCCGAACCGCGCCGTCCGGCCAACCCGCTCCACGAAGGGCTGTAGCAGGTCCGAGCCGGAGAAGTCGGCGTAGCCGGCGATCCGCGTCTGGTCCTTGCCATAGGTGCCGCGGATGGTCAGGGGCGTGAAGGTGCCGGTGCGCACCACCACATTGACGACTTCGCCATTGACGATGCCGACGGCGTTGAACGGCTGGTCCGGCGAATAGCCCAGAGCCCCGGCCAGCGGCCCGCCCTGGGACTCATTGGCCTGAACGTTCAGGCGGATGTCGGCCAGTTCGTCGCCCATCTTGCCGCTCAGCCGCAGGAAGTCTCCGGGGCGGGTGTTGCTGAAGGCGTTGATCGTGGCGGTCTTGTCGCCGACGCGGGGCAGGCCCAAGGCGCCGTCCAGCTTCCACCGGCCATATTCCTGGCTGAAGCCCTCCAGCAGTTCGATATTGGCCGCGAACCGGTCGATATCGACGGAGATGGGCTGCTGGCCCGGCGGATTGGTCGAGGCCTCGACCTCGGGCCGGCGGATCAGGCGGACGACCTCGGCCTCGATATTGGTCGCGTGGAATCGCCGCGCGACCAGGGGCCAGAAGCTCCAGTCCACGCGGACCTTGCGGGCCTCCAGCCAGACGCCCTGGGCATCGGTGATGGTGACGCGCCGGATGGTGAAGTCGTCGAACAGATCGCCCTCGACACCCTCCACGCGGATTTCGCCGTAGTTGCCGATGCGCTTGCCCTCGACGAAGCTGGTGACCAGTTCGCGACCGGGCCCCGACAGCAGATACATCCGCCCGCCGACCAGACCGACCACCAGCAGGCCCAGCAGGATGGCGAAACCGATGCCGCCGAAGAAGGCGAGGGCCTGCAGGCGCGTGCGCTTGCGCTTTTCCTTGACGGCTGGCGTCTCGGGCTTGTCTTCGGGCGCGTCTGTGGGGGGCGAGGCGTCGGTCAAAACGCCTGACCCAGACTGACATAGACCTGGAAGCTGGGATCGCCTTCACGCTTGTCCAGCGGAATGGCGATGTCGGCGCGGATCGGACCGAAGGGCAGCAGATATCGCACGCCGACGCCGGCGGCATAGCGCATGGCACTGAAATCGGGCGTTTCGTCGAAACCCACCGCGCCCGCATCGACGAAGGCCACGCCCTGGAAGCTGCCGAAAACCTTGCGGCGGACTTCCAGCGAGGTTTCGAACAGGCTCAGACCTCCGCGCGGCGTATTGTCGGGCAGGCGAGGGCCCACACCCTGATACTCATAGCCCCGCACCGAACCGCCGCCGCCGGAATAGAACAGCCGGTCCGCCGGCACCGTCAGCTCCTCGCCACCGATGATGGAGCCCAGTTTGACGCGGCCGGCCAGCACGGTCTTGGCTTCCTGGAACGGCAGGTATCCCGACACTTCGCCCTCGGTTCGCAGGAACAGCACCGTATCCTCGCCCGCCACCGCCGTGGGCTGGGCCGACGCCGTCACGCGCCAGCCGCTGGTGGGGTCCAGCGGGTCGTTGGAGCGATCCCAGTAGAAGCTGCCGCGCCCGGTCAGGATCACCAGATCGCGGGTCAGGCGGACGGGGGCCTGGGTCAACGGGTCGAAGCGGTTCTCGTCATACTGACCGCCGTCCAGACCGACGCCATAGCTGTAGTAGGAGGTCTTTCCGACCCGCTGGCGGATGTCGGCGGCCAGGACCAGGGCTGTCCGGCGGTAGGCCTCCGTATTCTCGTACACAGCGGCCGTTTCCAGACGCAGGGTCTGGCTGGGCCTGCGCCAGTGCGGCAGGCTGAGCGTGGCACCGATCCGGCTGTCGATCTCGGCCAGGCGCGCCTGCCAGATCAGGGTGTCGGCCCGACCGAAGCGGTTGTACCAGGTCCAGGTGCCCTCGATGGCCGAGCCGCCCGTGTTGGAGGGGGCCGCGCCCGCCCGGCCCGCTGTGACGATCGCCTCGGCGGTCGAAAGGGTAATGGCGGCTTCCAGCGTCCGCGCCGGTCTGTCCCGCAGGGTGACGACCACGGGCCGCGTGCCGTCGGCCAGGATCTGGTCCGCCGGCGACAGGGCTACGCCCACGCCGTCATATACGCCGGTTTCCGTCAGCCGCCGCTCGAGTTCGGCGACCTGTTCGGGATCATAGACGTCGCCTGCGGTCCAGGGGGCCAAGCCGGCGACCCAGTCCGGGTTGGTCGGCCCGCGCGTCCGAAGCTGAATGCCATCCAGTCGGACCAGTGGCCCACTGTCGATGTTGAAGTTGGGTGTGACCGTATAGTTCGCGTGGTTGACCACCACCCGGCGACGCCCGGCCTCGGCATCGGCATAGCCCCGGCGGGTCAGCCCGGCGACGATACGCCCCTCGGCAGCCAGCACATCGACCGCGCGACCTGGGTCGCCGGTCGTCAGATCGACCTCGTCTCGCACCGCCAGATCGGTCGCCGGATCGGGCGGCGGCAGGGTCCAGTTCAGGCCGTAATCGGCCAGCAGGAAACGCGGACCCGGCGTGACCTCGATGATGGCGACCGGGGTTTCTTCACCTTCAACATCATCGACCAGCGTCGGCTGGTAGTAGCCTTCCGACCGCAGCAGGGCCTCGGCCGACTCCATCGCCGCACGGGCGCGGCGGCGGGCCTCGAAACGGTTGGACGGCGGCTCGTCCACATCGCCGACGGCGCGCACCAGCTGGGCGCGCAACTCTGCGTCCAGCTCACCACGGATCTGAGCACGCGGCTCAGCCTGTACGGCCGTCGCCAGCGCCAGAAAGCCCGCCGTACTCATCAGGAACAAGGCTTGGCGGCTCTTCAAACGGAAAACTCGGGCTGGTCGTGGGAGGCGCCTCCTATCCAGCCGTTTCGTGGCCGGGATGGGGCAGATCAGTAGAAGAGCGTTTCGCTCTCGGGCTGGACGGATTCTTCTGATGAGCGCTGCTCGGGCGGCAGGGTGTCGACAGGCGGCGCGGAGGGCAGGGCGGCCGGATCGGTCGCAGGTACCGCAGTGTCTTCGGCGGCCGGCGCTTCCGCTGCCTCCTCGACGACGACAGTCGGGACTTCCCGGATCGGCTCGGGCTCATCGCAGGCGGCCAGCGTTCCGGCGCCGATCAGCGCAAATGTTAGGAACAGGCGTTTCACGAAGCTCTTCTCCCCGACCTCATCCAGCGAACGTGCTGATGTCGCTACAGTTCCATAGCCGCGATTATCGTCTTGGTCACCACTGACGGAAACCAATCCTTTCACGTTTGGTGTGACAACGTTCGCTCGGAGGGAACGATGACGACCACAGCCTATGCCAAGGTCGCGCAGGTGCGGTACCGGGAGCTCAAGACCCGGATCGCCCTCGCCGCCTTCATCGGAGTGACGGCCTGGACCGTGACGCCGACGATCTGGCCGATCATCTGGTTCGCGGCCATGCTGGTCACCCAGGCGCTGGATTGGGCGGTCTTCACCCGATATCGCCGCAACCCGGAGTGGATGCCGGATCGCGCCTATCTGGTCCTCTCCTGCCTGACGACCTTCGTGGGCGTGACCGTCTATGCGGGCCTGACCGCCTATATGTGGTTCTACGGCGGCGAGACGGGGCGGATCTTCGCCATGATCCAGTGCGCCGGCGGTCTGCTGCACGTCAGCCTGCACATGCATCACGCGCGCGCGATTCTGATCTCGGCCGTGGTGCCCCACGGCCTGTATTTCCTGGGTTTGCCCCTCTATCAGGCCGCCCAGAGCGGGCGATGGCAGGACCTGCTCGTTCCGATCGGCGGCCTGCTTTACATGAGCCATCTGGTGGTCGCCGTACGCCAGAGCTCCAGCACCACACGCGAGATGCAGGAGGCGCGCGACGCCGCCCTCGACGCACGCGGCAAGGCCGAGGTCGCCAATGCGGCCAAGTCGGACTTTCTGGCCGTCGTCAGCCACGAAATCCGCACCCCGATGAACGCCGTAATTTCCGCAGCCAATCTGCTGAAGCAGACGCCGCTCGATACCCGGCAGGCCGAGCATGTCGATATGCTGATCGACGCCGGCGACGTCTTGATGGGCTTGCTGAACGACGTCCTGGACGTGTCCAAGATCGAGGCGGGCAAGATGGAGCTGGAGACCGCCGACATGGTCGTGCGCGACCGCCTGACGGCGCTGGGGCGGCTGTGGGAACCACGGGCCGAGGCCAACAATGTGCGTCTGGCCTGGAAGATCGCGCCGGACGTGCCGCAGGCTGTGCGGACCGACCCGCTGCGCTTCCAGCAGATCCTTTTCAATCTGATGTCCAATGCGGTGAAGTTCACCCGTGACGGCGACATTCTGGTCAAGGTCGACTGGATCGACGGCGTGATGACCGTGGCCGTGACTGACAGCGGTTGCGGCATTCCGGCGGACCGGCTGGAGCATGTGTTCAACAGCTTCGAACAGGCCGACGCGGGGACCACCCGGCGCTACGGTGGTACGGGTCTGGGCCTGTCGATCAGCCGCAAGCTGGCCGAGGTCATGGGCGGGTCGCTGACCGTGGCCAGCGTCGAGGGCGAGGGTTCGACATTCACGCTCCAACTGCCCATGACCGTGGTGACGGTCGTTTGCGATCAGGCCCAGCAGGCCGCGGTCGATCTATCCGTCCTCGCCGACCGCTCGATTCTGGCCGCAGACGACCACCCGGTGAACCGGCGTATCCTCGCCCTGTTGCTGGAACCTTACGGCTGTCGCCTGACGCTGGTCGAGGACGGGGCCCAGGCGGTGGAGCGGGCGGCGCAGGAACCCTTCGACGCCATTCTGATGGACATGCAGATGCCGGTGATGGACGGACTGGAGGCCAGCCGCCACATCCGTCGAGATGGCCCTAACCGCGAGACGCCGGTCATCGCCCTGACCGCCAATGCCATGGATACGCATCGCGCGGCCTGGCACGCGGTGGGGGTCCACGCCTTCCTGACCAAGCCGATCAATCCGGCCCTTCTGGCCATGACCCTGGCCGAGGCCTGCCGTCAGGTGCGGTCCGACGAGGTCGTCGAGGCGGCTTAGGGACCGGACCAGCCCCTGATGGCGTCGTCCAGCGACACAGCTGGGGGCTGGGTGACAATGTCGAGGCTATCCGAACCAAACCGGGGTGCCGGCGCCGGCTGGGGCGGCTCGCCCGCAAACGTCCCTCTCGCGGCATTGTGCGGGTGTCCAGCAGCCTCGGCCAGGGACAGCACCGGCGTGACGCAGGCCTCCGTCCCCGCGAAATGTCCGGCCCAGTCGTCGCGGTCGCGCGTAGCAAATAGGGCTTCGAATCGCTGGTGCAGGGCAGGCCAGTTCGCCATGTCGAACTGAGGCGCTTCCTCGGCAGTCAGGCCCAGACCCGCGATCAAGGCCGCGTAGAAGCGCGGCTCCAGCGCCCCCACTGCCACATGACCGCCGTCGCGGCAGGTGTAGCAACGGTAAAAAGGGGCACCACCATCCAGCAGATTGCTGCCCCGCGTCTCGTTCCATAGCCCGCGCGACGACAGGGCCGAGAACAGGCTCATCAACAGGGCCGAGCCGTCGGTCATGGCGGCATCGACCACGCGACCTCGACCGGTGCGCTGTGCCTCCAGCAGCCCGGCCAGAACGCCGGCGACCAGCATCATGGCTCCGCCGCCGTAGTCGCCCACCAGATTCAGCGGCGCCCTTGGCGGGCGATCCGGCTCGCCCATGGCATGGAGGGCTCCGGACAGGGCGATGTAGTTGATGTCGTGGCCGACCTGATCGGCCATCGGCCCGGTCTGGCCCCAGCCGGTCACGCGCCCGAACACCAGCCGTGGATTGCGCGCGGCGCAGACATCCGGCCCCAGTCCCAGCCGCTCCATCACGCCGGGCCGGAACCCCTCGATCAGGGCGTCGGCACCCGCGATCAGGTCGAGGATGCGGGCATGGTCCTCTGGGTTCTTCAAATTGACCTCCACCGCCGCCCGGCCGCGATGCAGCACTTCGCCTCCGACTTCAGCGAAGACGGCCGAACCCGCAGATGCGCTGCGGGTCAGGCGCAGGACCTCAGCCCCCAGATCGGCCAGGACCATGCCGGCGAAGGTGACAGGCCCCAGGCCGTCGAACTCGAGGATGCGCAGACCGGACAGAGGTTTCATGATGTTTGAGTAGCCGTCCGCCTGCTGAACGTCGAGCCGGCCCTTGACCCGGCGCGGCCGATGCACCAGAAGGCGCGTCGCCGGTGACGCAAGCGCGCCCGGCGACGATGTGCGTCCTTAGCTCAGTTGGTTAGAGCATCTGACTTTTAATCAGAGGGTCCTCGGTTCGAGCCCGAGAGGACGTACCATCACCTTTTTGCCCGCAGGGATTTACCGCGCGCCGCGACGCCTGTCGCTGCGATCGCCTCTGATCTGGACCGTGCCGTCCTTGGCGAAGGCCTCGAAGGACGCCTTGTCGATGTTTCTGAACTCTCCCGTCCTGTCCCAGTCCCAGTCGAAGGATATCCGCTCGCCCTTGTGCGCGAACTTGCCGGACCAGTGGGCAAAGAAGGAATACTTGTCGCCGCCGATGATGATGACGTGGCGATGCAGGGCGGTTTCGTTGCCTTCGTCGCGCGGCGGCTCTTCCAGATAGGTGTTGTAGGCGTGGAAGCCTGACTTCTCGATACGCATGGTCAGTTCGACGTGTGGCGGGCGTGGAAGTCGCGGCGGAAGGCCTCGAACCGGCCTTCCGAAATCGCGGCGCGCATGGCGGCCGTCAGGGCCTGATAGAAGGCGATGTTGTGCCAGCTGAGCAGGACCTTGCCGAGGATTTCATCCGCGCGGATCAGGTGATGCAGATAGGCCTTTGAATACTGACTGGACGCCGGGCAGGGGATGTCGGAGTCCAGCGGGTCCTGATCCTCGGCAAAGCGCGCGTTCTTGAGGTTCAGCGGGCCATCCCACGTCCAGGCCTGGCCGTGGCGACCGGCACGTGTGGGCAGAACACAGTCGAACATGTCCACGCCGCGATACACGGCCTCAACCAGGTCGATCGGCTTGCCGACGCCCATCAGATAGCGGGGCCGGTCTGCGGGCAGCATCTCGGGCGCATAGTCCAGCACCTCGCACATCGCCTGATGACCCTCGCCGACGGCCAGGCCGCCGATGGCATAGCCGTCGAAGCCGATCTCCTGAAGCTGTTCGGACGACTGACGACGCAGGTCCTCGAAGGTCGAGCCCTGCTGGATGCCGAACAACCCTTGCGTCTCGCGCGTGCCGAAGCGGGCCTTGGATCGTGCGCCCCAGCGGATCGACAGTTCCATGGCCTTGCGGGCGGCATCCTTCTCGGCAGGGAAGGCGACACATTGGTCCAGCTGCATGGAGATGTCGGCCCCGATGCGGTCGGCCTGGATCTCGATGGAGCGTTCCGGCGTCAGGACGTGTTTGGAGCCGTCGATGTGGCTGGAGAAGGTCACGGCCTCCTCCTTCACCTTGGAAATGCCGGCCAGGGACATGACCTGAAAACCGCCGCTGTCGGTCAGGATCGGCTTGTCCCAGCCCATGAATTTGTGAAGGCCGCCCAGCCGCTCCATCCGCTCGGGGCCGGGGCGCAGCATCAGATGGTAGGTATTGCCCAGCAGGATGTCGGCCCCGGTCTGCTTGACCTGATCCACGGTCATGGCCTTGACGGTGGCGGCGGTGCCGACCGGCATGAAGGCGGGGGTGCGGATGTCGCCGCGTGCGGTCTTGAGCACGCCGGTACGGGCGCGGCCCTCGGTGGCGGCGATCTCGAAGGGGAAGGGCATCTAGCGGATCAGTCTTTCCAGCGCCTCGGCGCGCTGCAGGTCCTTGGGGCGGCCGAACAGGCGGGCCATGGCGATCTGTTCCTCGATGGTCGGAATATAGACGGTCACGTCGCCTAAACTCACGGGCAGGCGGGTGTGGAACTGCACCGGCACCCAGTCGCCGCCGTCGCGGATGTCCATGTCCGCCATGATCTCCAGCGGCACGGGCGTAGTCAGGATGCGGCCGAAGACGCGCGAGCGGAACACGCCCTCGCCGAGATCGGGCACCGCCTCGCCGCCGAGGGTCTCCAGCAGAACGCGGGCGTCGCGAGCGCTGGTCAGAATGTCGATGTCGGGCACATGCAAGCCCTCCAGCCCGGCCAGGGCCATGGCCGTACCCCCGAAGACCCACCAGGGATCGCGCAGGGCGGGGGCGGCGGAGGCGACGGTCTCCAGCGAAAGGGTCAGTGGCGTGGGCAGGTCCAGCATGGACCGGAGGCGTTAGCGCGTTTGGACCGTCGCGTCACGTCCGGCTGCGGAACAGCAGCGATCCGTCGCCATAGGAGTAGAAGCGATAGCCCGTGTCGACCGCATGGGCATAGGCTGCCTTCATGGTTCCGGTGCCTGCAAAGGCGCTGACCAGCATGAACAGCGTCGACTTCGGCAGGTGGAAGTTGGTCATCAGCACGTCGACCGCGCGGAACCGGTAGCCGGGAGTGATGAAGATGGCGGTGTCGCCGTGGAAGGGCTGGACCTGACCATCTTCTGTCGTGGCGGATTCCAGAAGGCGCAGGGACGTCGTGCCGACGCAGACGATGCGGCCACCGTTGGCATGAACGGCGTTCAGCGCGGCGGCGGTCTCTGGAGACACCTCGCCCCACTCGCTGTGCATCTTGTGGTCGGCCAGGTCATCGGCTTTGACTGGCAGAAAGGTGCCCGCACCGACGTGCAAGGTGACGGCATGGGTGGTGACGCCCCTGGCGCGGATGGCATTGAGCAGGACCGGGGTGAAGTGCAGTCCTGCGGTCGGCGCAGCGACGGAGCCGTCATGCTCGGCAAAGACCGTCTGATAGTCCGACCGGTCGCGGTCGTCCTCGGGTCGTTTGGCGGCGATATAGGGGGGCAAGGGCATGACCCCGACCTCTCGTATGGCGTCGTCCAGCGCCGGGCCGGACAGGTCAAAGCGCAGGGTGATCAGGCCGTCGTCGGATTTGTCGGCGACGGTGGCGGACAGGGTCTGGAAGTGGATTCGATCCCCCGCCTTGATCCGCTTGCCCGGCTTCATGAAGGCGGACCAGACATCGGCCGCGTCGCGATGATGCAGGGTGGCCTCGACCGGGACGGTCAGGGTCTCGCCCTCCGGCCCGATCCGTTCGCGCATGCCCGACAGCCGGGCCGGGATCACCCGCGTGTCATTGAAGACCAGGGCATCGCCGGGGCGCAGGAGGTCCGGCAGATCGCGGATGATCCGGTCGGTCAACGCGTCACCCTGCACCACCAGCAGCCGGGCGGAATCGCGCGGATCGGCAGGACGCAGGGCGATGCGATCCTCGGGCAGGTCGAAATCGAAATCGGCGGTCTTCATGAGCAGGCGCAAAAGCCATGCGCGGGAAGGGGGGTCAAGTCGTCACGCTGACATGTGTCGGGCCACGCGCGATAACGGCGGCATGAAAATGATGACCATTGTCTCCGCTTCCGTCCTTACTCTTGCGCTCGCGGCCTGTGACGAGGCCACGTCGACCCTCCAGGAGATCGAGGATACCGCTGCTCAGGCGCGCGTTACGGCGACCGAAATCGATGCGCGCTCAAACCAGATTCAGCAGGCCGTCGAAGACCCGGCCGGAGCCCTGCGGGGTCTGGTCTCGGCCAATCTGGCGAAGACGCCGACCGATCAGCCTGGCATCTATCTGCTGACCGATTTGCAGACGGGCTGTCAGTTTCTGGCGACCTATGGCGACGACGGGACGACCGTCAGTTCCATCGCCCCGCGCGTCGAGGCGACGGCAGATGGCGGCACGCGGCAGCGCTGTGTTGCTGTTCGTGGGCCGAACACAGAGGCGCAAACCGAAGGCTGATTGCCTCCGGATGCGTTGACCCGGTGGCCTTGGCGGGCGAAACCGCCTGCCATGCTCCAGAATCTCGAAACCCTCGCCGCCGACGCCAAGTCCTGGCCCTTCGAACAGGCCCGCAATCTGCTGGCGCATGTGCTGAAGAAGCGGCTGTCCGAGACGGATCGCGCCGAGGCCAGGGCGCTGATCGATGCGGGCAAGGCGGACGAGGCCCTGGCCCGGTTCGAGGCGTTGCGCAAGCCTGTGGTTCTGGAGACTGGCTATGGCCCGTCGGGTCTGCCGCACATGGGCACCTTCGGCGAGGTGGCCCGCACGACCATGGTGCGCAACGCCTTTCGCGCCCTGACCGGCGATCACTGGCCCACGCGGCTGATCGCCTTCAGCGACGACATGGACGGGCTGCGCAAGGTGCCGGAAGGCGTGCCGAACCCGGAGATGCTGCGTGAGGATCTGCATCTGTCCCTGACCCGCGTGCGCGATCCCTTCGGAACGCACGACAGTTTCGGGGCCCACAACAACGCCCGCCTGCGGGCCTTCCTCGACAGCTTCGGCTTCGACTACGAGTTCATGTCCTCGACCGAGACCTATCGGTCGGGCCGGTTCGATGAGACCCTTTTGACTCTGCTGGCGCGGTTCGACGCCATCCAGGCGATCATGCTGCCGACCCTGGGCGAGGAGCGGCGCGCGACCTATTCGCCCTTCCTGCCGATCAGCCCGACCACCGGACACGTTCTGCAGGTGCCGACCTTGGAGCGGGATGTCGCGGCCGGCACCATCACCTTCGACGACCCCGCGGCAGGCCGGACCACGGTGCCTGTCACCGGCGGCCATGTGAAGCTGCAATGGAAGCCGGACTGGGCCATGCGCTGGACGGCGCTGGATGTCGATTACGAGATGTCGGGCAAGGACCTGATCGAGAGCGTCCGCGAAAGCTCCAAGGTCTGTCGGGCCCTGGGCGGGACGCCGCCGGAGGGTTTCAATTACGAGCTCTTCCTGGACGTCGAGGGCAAGAAAATCTCCAAGTCCAAGGGCAACGGCCTGATGATGGAACAGTGGCTGCGCTACGGCACGCCTGAGTCCTTAAGCTGGTACATGTTCCAGTCGCCCAAGTCGGCCAAGAGCCTGCATTTCAACGTCATCCCGCGCGCGATCGACGACTATCTGGCGGCGATCGAGGCCTACAAGACCCAGGAACCGGCCAAGCGGATCGACAATGCCGTCTGGTCGATCCATGCGGGCGATCCGCCGACGCATACCTCGCCGGTGTCGTTCAGCCTGCTTCTGAATCTGGTCGGTGTGGCGAATGCCTCGGACAAGGCCCAGCTGTGGGCCTATTTCGCCAAATATCTGCCCGAGGCGACGCCCGAGAATGAGCCGCTGCTGGATCAGCTGATGGAGCGGGCGCTGAACTATTACGAGGACTTCGTGAAGCCGACGAAGGCCTACCGCCTGCCGGACGACAAGGAAAAGGTGGCCCTGCTGGACCTGGCTGAACGGCTCAAGGCTCTGCCCGCCGACACAACCGACGGCGAGCTGATCCAGGGCGAGGTCTATGCGGTCGGCAAGGCGCATGCGTTCGAACCTCTGCGGGCCTGGTTCGGGGCGCTGTACGAGGTTCTGCTGGGGGCATCGCAAGGGCCGCGGTTCGGCTCGTTCGCGGCGATCTATGGCCTGCCGCAGACGATCCAGCTGATCGAGGCCGGTGCCTACGGCGAGCTGGCGAAGTAGCCACAAAATCGTCGATGCACGAAGCGTCGGCGACACGCACAGCATACTGCGCCTGCGCTCAAGCAGCGAGGCTCCGCGAGCCGAGCGTTAGCACCCTAAACAAACATGAACCGAAAATAACGGCGAAGCTCCGGGAGCCTTCATGTGGCCCGGCGCATTCTGCATCCATCGACCAACCTCGATGAATGGAGAGAGCCATGTCGAAGATCATGAACACTACCCTGGCCACCGCCGCCGCCCTGGCCGCGCTGGTCACCGCCGTCCCCTCGGTTTCGATGGCCCAGCAGGCGAACGGCATCACCAACTGTGACGCCCCCGGTGGCCGTCAGCGTGCCGGTGCCCTGATCGGCGCCATCGCCGGTGGTCTGGTCGGCAGCCAGGTGTCGGACAACGAGCGCACCCTCGGTGCGGTCGTCGGTGCCGGTGCCGGTGCCGCCGCCGGCTCCTACATCGGCTGCAACCAGCAGCGCGCCCGCGCCGCCTCGGTACAGACGGGTGGGGCCTATCGCACCACTTCGAACCTGCGCATTCGCTCGGGCCCCGGCACCGGCTATCGCCAGGCTGGCATGCTGCAGGCCGGTCAGCCGTTCAGCGTAATCGGTTCGGAAGGTGAATGGGTCCAGATCGCAGGCGGTGGCTGGGTGAACGCCCGCTACGTCGTGCCGAACTAGGCGTCAGCGCCACTGATACTGGAAAGGCCGCCTCCGAAGGGGGGCGGCCTTTTCGCTGCCTACTGGCTGACCCACAGGATGCGACCCATCCAGAGGATCTCGCGGCGGGGCAGGGTGCGGGGCGGATACGCCGGGTTGATGGAGGCCAGGGTGACGTTGCGCGTCGTCAGAGCGGCGATTTCCTTGGCCATCGTCTCCCCGCCTGTGGTTCGCACCACGACGCGGTCGCCCTTGCGCACATCGCTGGCGGCGCGATCGACGACGATGCGATCGCCTGCGCGATACAGCGGTGCCATGGAGTCGCCCGTGATCCTCAGACTGAGCATGGTGTCGGTCGGGCGCGGCAGTTCCGTCTCGTCCCAACCTTCGCCGGTGGGCAGGCCTGCATCGTCGAAGAAGCCGTCGGACCCCGCCTGGGCCATACCCAGCAGGGGAACGGTCATCGGTCGCTCGGTCGCATCGCGGGCCAGGGTGGCGAAGTCGCCCAGCGATACCCCGGTCGCCTGCAGGATGCGGGTCAGGCTCTCGGTCGAGGGCCAGCGGGGGCGCGGCGGATCGCCGGGCCCGAACCGTTTCGACGGATTGAAGCTGGTCGCATCCAGACCTGCCCGTCTGGCCAGGCCGGACGCGGTCAAGCCTTCGCGCCGGGCCAGGCCGTCGATCGCGCTCCAGAGCTGACTATGGGACAGGGGCATGGGGATGGGCCGGCGAGTGATTCGCACTGCCAGACTATAGGAATATCAACCTAGCCCAAAGCCTATTCCAGGCCTTGCGCCACCCGATCCTGCCAAGCCCAGAAGGTGCCGACGGCGATGGCGACCAACACGCCATAGCTCGCCAGATTGATCACTGCATAGAAGGCGGAAAGGGGAGGTCTCACATCGACAATCGTCAGGACATGGCTGAGTACAATGACCGATTGCAACGCACAGACCCAGATCGGCCAGGCCCGATCAGTCTTCCACACCAAAGCGGCGTAAACACCCAGCATGATGGTATCGATACCGAGCAAGCGCCAGTTGGTGCCGTAAAGCTGGCCTGTATCCTGAACCAATAACGAAGCCAGGAAGGCCAGGATGTAGGCTCCCGCGCCAATCCGCTCCGGCTCATCGCCTTTCAGAAAGGCAAACGCCGTGATGCAGACCGCGACAGCGGCTCCGATCTGCGATGCAAGCGTTTCAAACATGCAAAAACCCCCATGCCCGAGGGCATGGGGGTGATATTGCACATATCGTAGCGGTTCCGGAATGACCCGGAGCCGACATTACACCGAATTAAACAGCGCGGAGAACGTTGCGAACCGGCGGACGGCTCTCGGACTCGGCAGGCTTGTCGAGGGTGCCCAGAGCATAAGTGCCCCAGCCCAGGCGGCGGTGGTCCTTGGCCATTTCCTCGTGGCAGGCCACCACGGCGTCACGCGCGGTCGACAGGGCGGCGATGGCAGCCATGATCTTGGCTTGCGAGTCGGCCGCCGCGATGGGCGAGATGCCCAAGGCCGTACGACCGGCGATCATCGCCTGGACCATGCCCGTGGCGTGGACGAGGGCGGCATCGACGGCCCGCTCGGTTTCATTCAGTTCACCGGCGATACCGGCGACAACAGCAGCCTTATCCATCTTAAACCCTCCAGAACCAACTATGGTAAGCGGAACCTTAACATGAACTGCGTTCACCTGGTAGGGATTTATTCACCACGTCTGTAAGTCGAATGTTAACGCTCTCTGGATTGTCGGAGATGCCGCCCCCGACGGGAGGTCCGTCACCAGGCTTGTCCAGAGGCCCGACCGCCAGGGTGTCGAGACCCATCGACCGCGCGAGCGCACCCAGGGTTGCGTGGGTCTGGATCATGTTTTGTCGTGCGATCGTCAGGGCGCTGATCGCTCCGGCCACGCCGTCGAACGCCTTCTGTCCCGTGGTGGCCGAAAGATAGGCGTCCGCGCGGGCAGTCGGCAGATGCGCCGCCAGATTAGCAGTCTCGACCAGCGCGCGGTCGATGGCTGTCTCGGCGCAGTACAGTCGGGCGGCGATCTGTTCGCCAATGGATTGTCTGTTCATCGTCGTGGCTCCGCAGCGTGACGGGTGTGTCACGCACGCAGACCAACAGTTGTGCCGATTCGAAACAACTAGGAGTTGTTGTCGTTCATCAGAAAATGCGCCTTCAGGGTTGCGATCGGCTGATCGCGCTCGGCCTGCCAGGCTGTGGCCTGCACATGCGCGACACGGCGACCCGCGCGAACGACACGGGCCGTGGCCGATACGGCGATCGGCTTGCCTGACCTCAGATAGGCGATCGACACATTGATCGGGCGTGGCAGGCGAAGCGACGGATGCACCCGCGCGATCTCCGCAATGGCGGTAAACTCGAGTAGCGCGGCGGTCGAGCCGCCGTGCAGGGCCGGCAGGATGGGATCCCCGACCAGCCGGTCCTCGAACGGCATCGTCACGATCAGTTCGTCGGCCTGCATGGCCGAGGTCAGCCCGAGGAAGCGCGCATAGGGCAGGGTAGTCAGGACATCGGTCATGCGCCCGCCCCACGCGACGGACCCAGATTGGCCCCTATGCCCCGGCCCGCACGGGAATCGACGACATAGGCGCTCTGGGCGGCGGCGATGGGGTCGGCGGGATCGTCCTCGAACGCCCAGGCCCGCACGAAGGCGATGGAGTGGGTCAGGCGGTAGCACACCGCCTCGGCGATCACGTCGCGCCTGGTGGCAGCGGGGCGCATGTAGTCCACGCGCAGATCCAGGGTCGCGATCGGCACGAACTGCCCCGACTTCACCCAGACGGCCAGTCCTCCGACATGGTCCAGCAGGGTCGTCACAAGGCCGCCGGCGATGACCCCCGTCTGCGGATCGCCGATCAGGTCGTCGCGCCACGGTACGCGAAGCCTGACGGTGTCGCCCTCAAGCCCCTCCAGCCGAAAGCCGAGGGCATGGGTGTGAGCCGATCCGCTGGCCAGCTGGGGAAGGATATCGATCAACGCCATGTGCCGGGTGTGGCGCGACCCGCCTGACGAGGCAAGAGGCGACGCATGGCGGTTTGGCGCGTTGTGTCCGCCATGACCGCTGCCATAGTCCGCTCATGATCCGTTTCGAGGACCTGCTGCATCCCACGCCGTCAGGGCTGTACTGCCCGCCGGGGGATTTCTACATCGACCCCGTCGTGCCGGTGGACCGGGCCGTCGTCACCCACGGCCACGCCGATCATGCCAGATCGGGCCATGGCACCGTTCTGGCCACGCCCCAGACCCTGGCCATCATGGGCGAGCGGTATGGGGTGGACTTCACCGGCTTGCGGCAATCGCTGGCCTATGGCGAGACGGTCAGCCACCACGGCGTGTCGATCACCCTCTACCCGGCGGGCCATGTGCTGGGCTCGGCCCAGGCCCTGATCGAATGGAAAGGCCTGCGAATGGTGGTGTCGGGCGACTACAAGCGCCGCCGCGATCCAACCTGCGCCGCCTTCGAGCCGGTGCCCTGCGACGTCTTCATTTCCGAGGCAACCTTCGGCCTGCCGGTCTTCGTGCATCCGCCGGACAGCGAGGAAATAGGGCGTCTGGTCCACAGTCTGGAACAGTTTCCAGAGCGGGCGCATCTGGTAGGGGCCTATGCCCTGGGCAAGGCACAACGGGTGATCCGCCTGCTGCGCGAGGCAGGGTGGAAGCGGCCCGTCTACGTGCACGGGGCGCTGGAACGGCTGAACCGGCTGTATGAGGCCGAGGGGGTGGCGCTGGGTCCCATTCTGCCGGCTACCGGTCTGAAGGCGAACGCGCTGGGCGGGGAGGTGGTCGTCGCCCCGCCGTCTGCGACGCAGGATCGCTGGGCCCGTCGGTTCGCCGATCCGGTGCTGGCCTTCGCATCGGGCTGGATGGGGGTGAGGGCTCGGGCGCGTCAGCGCGGCGTGGAACTGCCGCTTGTCCTGTCCGACCACGCCGACTGGCCGGAACTGATCGCCACCTTCACCGAGTTGAAGCCGGAGGAAGTCTGGATCACGCACGGGCGTGAGGAGGGCCTGCTGCGCTGGGCCGCTCTGAACGATCAGAAGGCGCGGGCCCTGCGGCTTGTCGGCTATGACGAGGACGATCTGGAGCAGGACCTGACGGTGCCCGCGTCCGAGGAGGTGGTCACGCCGCAGAGCGGGCCGGGCTGAGGTCGGTGACCGACGCCGTCTTCTGCTCCAGCGCCGTGTTGATGGCGAAGCGCAGGCGTTCGGGCTTGATGGGTTTCTCCACCACACAGGCCATGCCGCTGGCGACATAACGTTTGGCGTCCTCGGGATCGGCGTTGGCCGTCAGAGCCACGATCGGAATGGCGCTGACCGGGCCATCCAGGGCCCGGATGGCTTGGGTCGCCTGGACGCCGTCCATGCGCGGCATCTTGATGTCCATCAGGATCAGGTCGAACGGCCGCTCCTGCACCGCTGCCACCGCCTCGACGCCGTCCTCGGCCGTTTCGGAAGTGCAGCCGAACATTTCGCACAGGGCCTGGGCCACCACGCGGTTGGTCGCATTGTCGTCGACGATCAGGATATGCGGCGCGGTCTGGCCCGTCGTTTCGGTGGGTTGAACCGGTTCGGCAGCGGTTTCGACCTCGCTCTGCCTGGCGGTCAGCATGATGGTGAAGACGGCTCCCCGCCCGGGGTTGTTCGCCGCCGTCAATGTGCCACCCATCTGGGTCACCACCAGGCGGGCCAGGGCCAGGTCGAAGCCACCGGTGTCGTCCTGCTGCATCAGCGGATCGAACAGGGTGTCCAGCCGCTCGGGCGCGATGCCGGGTCCGTCGTCGCGGACCCAGGCTTCCAGACCGACCTGGCCGTTGCGGGCCGTCGCTTTCAGACTGGCCTCAACGAGTCCGTCACGGGCATGCCCGAGCGCATTGCCGATCAGGGTATCGAACACCGCCCCAAGACGCTGCGCATCAAGATCGGCGGCCAGATCCGTATCACCCTCGTAGCTGACCATCAGACTAACAGCGCTGTCAGAGGCGCGATGCGACCAGCGGGACTGGACATCGTCCATCAAGGCGCGAAGGGGGGTCGATACAGGAGCGAGCTCAAGCTCGCCGGCGTGGGCGCGCGAAAAGTCCAAGGCCTTGTCCAGCGTCCGCGTCAGCTCGTCGGAGGCCTCGACCATGGTGGCGACGTGAGCTCGGACCTGGGCGTTCAGCGGCTGCCGCTGCAGCAGATCGCCGATGGCCCTCAGCCCGTTCAGCGGCACGCTCATCTGGCGGCTGAGCACATTGAGCAGGCGCGTGCGGGTTCGGCCCGCCGCCTGGACCATGGCGCGGTCGCTGGTGGCGGTCTCCAGCTGGATTTTCAGGTCCGTGTTCTGGCGGCGCTGTCGCTCATTGACGGCCTGGAGCAGGGACAGGGCCGTGCCGACGCCGTGATAACGCCCCTCGCGGGTGACGATGAAGCCGCGCATCAGATCGCGCGTGCGGCTGGACAGAAAGACGTCGCTGAAGGTGTCGAAGGCGACGCCCGCCTCGATCACTGCGGGCTCGGTATCCATGACATGGGCGGCGGTGCGATGGGCGTAACCGGCATGGCCGAACGGGGCTCCGAACTTGACCAGAAAGCCGTCGCGCTCGATCAGGCCGAGGGGCCGTTCGCCATCGACGACGGGAATAACGAAGGTTTCGGGTTCGCTCTCGAACCGCGCGAAGATTTCGCGGCCCAGGGTGTCGGGCGATACCGGCGCGATGCGCTCGGTCAGGGCTTCGATCGTCGGCATACTGGCCGGTACTCCACAGAAAGCCTGTGGACAGGTAGCCGGAACCGGTTGCGGAACGGTTAAGCCTGACAATAAGCGCCATCTTCTCGCCCTTTTTGCTCCCGGTCGGGCAGTGGTGTAAGGCGGCACCAAGTCAGACGTCCGACCTTGAACCCCTTTTGCATGCGCGCGGCCATTTTTGGCCGACCGCAGGTTTGTCATGAGCGCCATCCAGACCGACACCGCCGCAACGTCCGCCCTCGTCCTGTTTTCGGGTGGGCAGGACAGCGCCACCTGCCTGGCCTGGGCGCTGGAGCGATATGGGCGGGTGGAGACGGTCGGCTTCGACTATGGCCAGCGTCATGCGGTGGAGATGCAGGCCCGGCTGGCCGTGCGCGAGGGCATGGCGCGCGTCTTGCCGGCATGGGCGACGCGGCTGGGGCCGGACCACGTCATCGACCTGACCGGCTTCGGCGCGATCGGCGAGACGGCCATGACGACGGACCGGGCGATCGAGGTCGGGGCGCGAGGCCTGCCGTCGACTTTCGTCCCGGGCCGCAATCTGGTCTTTCTGACCGTCGCGGCAGCGCTGGCGGATCGACGCAGTCTCGATGTGTTGGTCGGCGGCATGTGCGAGACGGACTTCTCCGGCTATCCCGACTGTCGGCGCGACACGATTGACGCGATGCAGTCCGCGCTCAGCCTGGGCCTGGACAAGCCGGTTCCGATCGAGACGCCGCTGATGGCGCTGACGAAGGCCCAGACATGGGCCTTGGCCGACCGGATCGGCGGCGCTGAGCTGGTCGAGCTGATCGTCGAGTCCTCGCACACCTGCTACGTCGGCGATCGCGCGCACCGTCACGCCTGGGGCTACGGCTGCGGCACCTGCCCGGCCTGTGAGCTGCGGGCGGCGGGCTATGAACAGTGGGTGGCCGGATGACCTATTCGGCCAAGGAAGTGTTCCTGACCGTGCAGGGCGAGGGCGGTCAGGCGGGACGACCCGCCGTCTTCCTGCGCTTCGCCGGCTGCAATCTATGGAACGGGCTGGAGCGGGATCGGGCAACCGCCGTCTGCACCTTCTGCGACACTGATTTCGTGGGCACTGACGGCGATGGCGGGGGCAAGTTCGCGACGGCCGACCTTCTGGCCGACCATGTCGCCGCGATGTGGCGGGGCAGGCCGGGCGATCCGAAACTGGTCGTCTGCACGGGCGGCGAGCCCCTGTTGCAGCTGGATGCGCCGCTGATCGAGGCCCTGCATGCGCGCGGCTTCGACATCGCAATCGAGACGAACGGCACGCTTCAGGCCCCCGCTGGCATCGACTGGGTCTGCGTTAGCCCCAAGGCCGATGCTCCGGTGGTGCAGACGACCGGCCAGGAGCTGAAGCTGGTCTTCCCTCAAGCCGCCGCCATGCCCGACCGGTTCGAGCATCTGGATTTCGAGCGGTTCTGGCTGCAGCCCATGGACGGCCCGGATCAAGCGGCCAATACGGCCGCCGCCCTCGACTATTGCCTGAGCCATCCCAAATGGCGGCTCAGCGTTCAGACCCATAAATACATCGGCGTAAGATGAGCGTTTTCGAAATCACCAAGGCGGCCACCTTCGACGCGGCCCATCACTTCCCGAACGAGCCGGACGGCAGCCCCTATCGGCGGATGCATGGCCATTCGTTCGCGGTCGAGGCGACCGTGCGAGGCGAGGCTCTGGATGCGCATGGCTGGGTCGCGGACCTGGGGGCGCTGGATCGTGCGCTGAAGGCGGCGGCCGAAGAGCTGGATCACGGCCTGCTGAACGACCACGAGGGGCTGGAACTGCCCACGCTGGAAAATCTGTGCCTGTGGTTCGCTCAGCGTCTGAAGCCGGAATGGCCGGGCCTGAGCCGGATCGCCGTGTCGCGTCCGACCATTCATGAACGGTGCGTGCTGACGCTCTAGATCAGCAGTCCTGCCCCCGCTGCTGGCGTTGCTGGCAGCGGCGTTGCTCGCGCTCGTAGTCTCGCTGCTCGCGCTCCCGCTTGGCGCGGGTTTCCTCGTCCGAAGTGGTGACGGCGTCGAAGCCGGCTCCGACGACCGCGCCGGTCGCCTTGGCCGTTCCGCCGACGACGGCTGCGCCAGCGCCGACCACGGCTCCAACCACACAGCCCTGCAGCATCACGGCGCTGCCCAGGGCGGCGATGACGATGGCGGTGCGGGTGGCGGGCGTTCGCATGGTCGATCTCCGATGCACCGTCGTGACAGATCAGGGATGAACGGCGACTGACGGCGCGAATGGTAGGCGGCGACGGGTTCGAACCGCCGACCCTCTCGGTGTAAACGAGATGCTCTGACCAGCTGAGCTAGCCGCCCATCCATACGTTCGGGACGCTTAGACCATTTTGGCCGCAGGTCGAACGGGTCGCGCGAAAATTATTCGCTCAGTCCACCGCGCGGCATTCGGTGGTGGGCTTGTCGCTGGCGGTCCAGGTCGCCGTGATGCCCTTGCCGCGCAGTTCGTAGCCGGAGGCCTTGTACCACAGACCGTCGTCCGCCTGTTCGCGGAACAGGTCATAGGCCATGCCGCCAGAGGTGCGGACGGTCGCCATCTGCCGCGGATTGTCGAAATCGACGGTCAGCCGCTCGCTGTCCTGACACAGATAGACGGTACGGATCACGCGGGTGGCGGCGCGTTCCTGGATTTCGGCACCAGTCCGCCGCCGGGCCGTCTGGGCGGTCTGGGCCCGCTCGCGCACCGCATCGCCGTCATTTGGCGCCTCCGACGGCTGGGCCCCGCAAGCGGACAGGGCAGTGGCGCAGGCGAGGGCGGCGCTGACGATCAGAACTTTCATGCACGACTTCCCCAAGCGCCACCGTGGCGTCGTGCCCTAACGTGCCGGGTCGGTCCGCGTTCCTTTGCGCCGTGCGCGGAAGAAGGCGCGAAGCATCTCTGCACCCCGATCGGCCAGGACACCGCCGGTCACAATCGGTTTCCAGTGACAGGTCGGCTGCTCGAAAAAGCGCGGGCCATGCGCCACCGCGCCGCCCTTGGGATCGTCTGCGCCCCAGACCACGCGACCGATCCGGGCATGGGTGATGGCCCCTGCGCACATGGCGCACGGTTCCAGCGTCACATAAAGCGTCAGGCCGGTGAGCCTGTAATTCTGCACTTTTTTGGCCGCGTCGCGCAGAGCCACGATCTCCGCATGGGCGGTCGGATCGTGCGCGGCGATGGGACCGTTGCGGCCCTGTCCGACGACTTCGCCGGTCGTCTCGTCGACGATCACGCAGCCGACAGGCGTCTCTCCGACGTCTGCCGCCGCTTGCGCCAAGGCCAAGGCCATGTGCATGAACCGCTCATCATGGTCAGCCATTCCAAAGACAACGACAAGAAGCCGCGCCCGCGTCAAGACGCCGACCGCGACGGCCCGCGCAAATCCTTCGCCAAGCCGGGCGGAAAGCCCGGTTTTGGAGGCCCGCCGAAGGCCGGTGGCCCCGGCAAATCTGGAAAGCCCTTCGCCAAAGGCGGCAAGCCCGGTGCCGAGCCGGAAGCGCCCAAGCGCAGCGAGCGGATCGCCAAGGCCATGGCGCGCGCCGGGATCGCCTCGCGCCGCGAGGTCGAGCGGCTGATCGGCCTGGGCAAGGTGGCCGTCAACGGCAAGATTCTGGACACGCCCGCCACCCTGGTGACCCGCGACGACGTCATCACCGTGGACGGCAAGCCCATAGGCTCGGCCGAGAAGACCCGCGTCTGGCGCTATCACAAGCCCGCCGGCCTGGTGACCTCGCACAACGATCCGGGCGGGCGCCCCACGGTGTTCGACGCCCTGCCCAGCGGCCTGCCGCGCGTGATCTCCGTCGGGCGACTGGACCTGAATACCGAGGGCCTGCTGCTGCTGACCAATGACGGTGAACTGAGCCGCGCGCTGGAACTGCCGCAGACGGAACTGGTGCGTCAGTATCGGGCGCGGGCGCGGGGACGTGTCAGCCAGCTTCAGCTCGATTCGCTAAAGGACGGCGTCACCGTCGACGGCATCCGCTATGGCCCGATCGAGGCGACGCTGGACAAGGCCACGGGCGGCGATGCGGAGAAGCAGTCCGCCAATCTGTGGCTCAGCGTCTCCATCACCGAGGGCAAGAACCGCGAGGTCCGCAAGGTGCTGGAGCATCTGGGCCTGACGGTGAACCGCCTGATCCGCCTGGCCTATGGCCCGTTCCAGCTGGGCACCCTGCCCATCGGCTCGGTCGAGGAGGTGGGGCCGCGCGTGATCCGCGAACTGCTGGCCCAGCACATCCGGCCCGAGAACCTGCCGACGGGCAACAGCGTCTCCACGCCCGCGCCCATTCCGGGTCGCCGGACCTCGGCCCCGATCGTCAAGGGCAGCTCGGGCTCGGCCCTGTCGGACCCCTCGCGCAAGCCCAGCCGCGTCCGCGCCGCCGGGGCCGCTGCCGAAGAGGGCACCGACCGCGCCTCCCGCCCGCAGAAGAAGGCGGGCTGGGCCAAGGCCGCGCCCAAGTTCGATCATCCCAAGAAGAGCTTCACGCCGCGTGCGCGTCCCGAGGGTGCGTCTTCGGCGGACGGAGAGCGGCCCAAGCGCGTCTTCAAGCCGCGCGAGGACCAGTTCATCGATCGGCCGCGTGGCGATCCGCGCACAGGGGCACGACCTGCACCGGCCAAGGGCGGCTATGCAGGCAAGGGCGGGGATCGGCCCGGCGGTCGTCCTGCAGGCGGTGGCTTCAGCAAGCCGGGCGGCTCGCGTCCTGGCGGCTCGGGCGGTGGCTCCAGAAGCGGCCCCGGCGGCGGCAAGGGTGGACCCAGAGGGCCGCGCTCTAGCGGCTGATCTTTGACAGGAGGCCGGCATGGCCGATGCGGCGAGTGAGCGTTTAAGAGGCCAGTGCCTGTGTGGTGCCGTGACCTTCAGCGCCATACCTCGGGGCGGCATGCACGCCTGCCATTGTCCATCCTGCCGCCGTCAGTCGGGCGGCGTGTCCTTGAGCGTGCACTGCGGCGACAGTCTGGAGGTCCAGGGTCCCGTATCGACCTATGACTCTTCCGACTGGGCGGTACGGCAGTTCTGCTCCGCCTGTGGCTCGAACCTGTTCTGGCGTCTGAAAGCCGGTGGCATGACGACGGTGTCAGTTCAGGCGTTCGAGGACCCTTCGGTCTTCGATATAGCCGACGAGATCTACATCGACTGCAAGCCGGGCAACTATGATCTGGCGGGCGATCATCCGCGCCTGACCGGTGCCGAGGTCGAGGCGATGTTCGCGGCCGAAAGCTAGACCGCTTCCGACCTGCGCCGCCGCACCAACCCTTCCACCGCCGCCAGCACGACCACGGCCGTCACCACCTCGAAGACCAGATAGATCGGCGGGATGGCCTGTCCTGGCATGGCCGCCGACGACATCGGCTCGATCAGCCAGGCGATCAGCAGATTGTTGGCCAGATGGGCGCCGACCGCGAACTCGATGCCGCCCAGGCGCAGGGCCGCCCAGGTCCAGACGAAGCCGGACAGGGCCCTTGCCACAAAGGCCGTGGGATCGGGGTCCAGGTGGATGGCCGAGAACAGCACCGCATTGAGCACGCAGATCAGCCACAGACGCCGGGTCAGCCCCGCCGTGACCTTCAGCAGGACGGCGCGGAACACGATCTCCTCGGCCAGGGCCGCGATGAGCAGCAAAAGGACAGCCCAGCCCGCATAGGCCAGGCGCGTCTCCAGTAGATAGGCCGGGTTCAGGATCGGCGGCGCTGTGGTCGCCGGTTCGAACAGCAGCGATATCCCCAGCAGCACGACCGACACCGCCGCCATGATGGCAAAGCCCGCCAGCAGAAGGCGCGGCGAGAACGACCGCCCCGGCCACAGAAACTCGGGCCCCGCGCGGCGATAGACGATCATGGCCGCGAACAGGATGGCCACGGCCAGCAGCATCAGCGAGGCGGCCAGAAAGGCCATGAAGGTGATCTCGCCGTTCAGGCGAAACGGGCTCTCGGGCAGGGCGCCGCTGAGATCGGGCACCTGATAGCCACTGACGGACAGCACGGCCCCCAGGCCGAGCACGCCCACGATCATGAAGACGATCGACAGGGCGATCAGCGCCGCCAGCCTCAGCCACGGATGGTCTGTGGCGGCCCGCGTCAGATAGGGGCTGTGGTGCGCCGCGGCCCAGCTGTGGCGCAGGTCGGGCAGGGCGAATCTGGGTGATGACATCGCGCACCGTTGCATCGCGCCCGCTTTCCGGTCCAGAGGCTGAGGCCATGAGAATCGTATCGGGACAGTTTCGTGGGCGCAGCCTGGTCGCGCCCCAGGGGCAGGCGACACGGCCGACGTCGGACCGGGCGCGTCAGGCCCTGTTCAATGTGCTGGAACACGCCGCCTGGGCCGAGCCGCTGGAGGGGATGCGGGTGATCGACCTGTTCGCCGGATCGGGAGCGCTGGGGTTCGAGGCCATGAGCCGGGGGGCGGGGTTCTGCCTGTTCGTGGAGACGGACGAGGGCGCGCGGGGCGTGATCCGCGAGAATGCGGAAGCCTTTGGCCTGTTCGGCTCCACCCGGGTGCATCGGCGCAGCGCGATCGACCTGGGGCCGCGGCCGGGCTCGGTCGGCGACGCCTTCGACCTGGCGTTCCTGGACCCGCCCTATGGCAAGGGACTGGGGGAACAGGCGCTGACGCGGCTGGTGGCAGACGGCTGGCTGAGGCCCGGGGCGCTGGTGGTCTATGAGCGCGGGTCCGACGAGCCGGAGATCGACACGCCCGGCTACCGGCGGCTGGACACGCGGGACTACGGCGCGGCGCGGGTGCTGTTCCTGCGGGCAGAGTAGGGTTAGCCTTCTGGCATGAGCCAGTTCGACCGCCGCGCCTTCATCGCCTCCGCCACGGCCCTGGGCCTGGCCCCTGCCGTCGCCCGAGCCCAGGCGGCGACGGGTCCGGCATGGACGACGCTGAGCCCGCTGCCCTGGGCGGTGCAGGAGATCTATTGCGCGGTCACCGATGGGCGCATCCTGGTCGCCGGGGGCCTGCGTCGTGGCACGGGCAACAGCCTGATCATCGAGGATCGCGTGGGCAACTACGACCCCGCCCGCGATGTCTGGACCGAGGAGGCGCGTCTGCCGTCGCCGCGGCACCATCCGATGGTCTTCACCGGGCCCTGGGTCGGCTATGTCGTGGGCGGATACGGGCGCAGCGCGGCGGGCGACTGGACCAATATGACCGACGGCTGGCTGCTGACCGGCAGCGGCTGGGAGCCGATCCACCCCTTGCCGTCGCCCCAGGCCGAGGCCGTGGGTGCCCAGCTGGGCGACAACTTCCACCTGGTCACCGGTCGGGTGCCGGCGGGCAGCGCCAACGGCCAGTGGAACGATCAGATCGATACCGACCAGCATCGCGTGCTGGTGCCCGGCGGGCCGGGCTGGGAGACCGCAAGGCCGGCGCCGATGGCCAGAAACAGTGCCGCCGGGGCCGTACTGGACGGGGCCCTGTGGGTCGCGGGCGGGCGGACGGTGTCGGGCGGGGGCACCGGGCGGCTGGACCGATATCACCCCGTCGCCGACCGCTGGGACACCCTGGCCCCGATCCCGCGCTCCTTTGCGTCGAACAGTCAGGTCGGGGGCGGCCTGGCGATGGTGGCGCTCCCTGGCAAGGATGGGGGCGGCAAGCTGGTCGCGTTCGGCGGCGCGAACC
>NZ_JAEMRO010000149.1 GCF_016463295.1 Brevundimonas sp. | reverse complement strand
TCGACCACCGAGGGCGGTGCGGGCTGGTTGTGGCCGGGACGCTCCAGCTTGGGCGCATGCGCCTCCGGATCGGCCAGCACCCGCTTGAGCTCGGCGCACAGTTCCAGACCCAGGCGCGACGCCCCGAACCCCTTGGGCACGGAACGCAGGCGGTTGAAGGCCTCCGGATCGGTCGGGCCCTGCGCCGCGATCTCGTCGATGGCCTCGTCCTTCAGGATACGCCCGCGCGGCTGGTCCCGCTCCTGCGCCGCCCGCTCGCGCCAGACGGCGGTAGCAACGAAGGCGGCCAGGTATTTGGCGGAAAACTTCTTGGGTTTGAGCCGCTTCCAAGCCTTCTCGGGCGTGGTGTCGTACAAGTCCGGATCGGTCAGATCCTCCATCTCGGCCATGACCCAGTCCAGCCGCCCCTCCTTGACCAGCCGGTCGCGCAGCTTGGGATACAGCGCCGCCAGATGGGTCACATCTCCCAGGGCATAGGTCAGCTGGGCGTCCGATAGCGGGCGCCGGGCCCAGTCGGTGAAGCGGCTGCCCTTGTCCACATCCTGACGCAGCATCTGTCGGACCAGGGCCTCGTAGGAAACCTGATCGCCGAAGCCCGCGGCCATCCCCGCCACCTGGGTGTCGAACATCGGCTTGGGCATGGCCCCCAGCTTGACGAAGATTTCCGTGTCCTGACGCGCGGCGTGGAACACCTTCAGGATGTTCGGGTCCCGCAGCAGATCCAGAAAAGGCTCCAGATCGATGCCCTCGGCCAGCGGATCGATGATGCCGGCGTCGGTGCTGGAAGCGGCCTGGATCAGGCACAGCTTGGGCCAATAGGTCGTTTCCCGCATGAACTCGGTATCGACCGTGATGAAGGGGGCTGTGGCCAGCTTCGCACAGAAGTCGCGCAAAGCCTCGGTGGTGGTGATTGGCGTCATTCCGATGCTATAGCCCCGCGCGATACGGTTGTGGCAAGAGCCGCGACACATTTCCGCCTCTCTGATTCAGGCCCGTGACCCATGAGCGACACCCCAAACCCGCTGAAAAACGGCCTGACCTATGCCGATGCCGGCGTGGATATCGACGCGGGGGAGCGGCTGGTGGACGCCATCAAGCCCCTGGCCAAATCCACCCGTCGGCCCGGCGCGGAGGCCTCGCTGGGCGGTTTCGGGGCCCTGTTCGACCTGAAGGCGGCGGGGTTCGAGGATCCCCTGATCGTCGCCACCACCGACGGTGTCGGCACCAAGCTGAAGATCGCCATCGAGACCGGTCGCCATGACGGCGTCGGCATCGACCTGGTCGCCATGTGCGTCAACGACCTGCTGGCGCAAGGGGCCGAGCCCCTGCTGTTCCTCGACTACTACGCCACCGGCCAGCTCGACATCGACGCCGCCCGCCGCGTCGTGACCGGGATCGCGGAAGGGTGCCGCCAGGCCGGATGCGCCCTCGTCGGCGGCGAGACGGCCGAAATGCCCGGCATGTACTCCGGCGGCGACTATGATCTGGCGGGTTTCTCGCTCGGTGCCGTCGAGCGCGGGCATGCCCTGCCCTATCTGGATCGCCAGATGCCGGGCGATATCATCATCGGTCTGGCCTCGTCCGGCCCCCACTCCAACGGCTATTCCCTGATCCGCAAGGTGGTCGAGAAGTCCGGACTGGCGTGGGGTGACGACGCCCCCTTCGCCAAGGACCGCACCCTGGCCCAGGCGCTGATGGAGCCCACCCGCATCTATGTGAAGCCGGTCCTGCCGCTGATGAAGGCCGGTCTGATCAAGGGCGCGGCCCACATCACCGGCGGCGGCCTGATCGAGAACCCGCCCCGCTGTATCGCCGAGGGACTGGAGGCGTCGTTCGACTGGGACGCCTGGCCCATGCCGCAGGTCTTCCAGTGGATGGGCGAGGTCGGCGGCATCTCCGATCACGAACTGCGTCGGACCTTCAACTGCGGCGTCGGCTTCATGCTCGTCGTCGCGCCCGAGAATGCCGAGCCGGTGCTGGAGGCCCTGCTGAACGCGGGCGAAGTCGCCTTCGTCTGCGGCCAGCTTCAGGC
>NZ_JAEMRO010000023.1 GCF_016463295.1 Brevundimonas sp. | reverse complement strand
CTGATGGACTTCATTGGCGACGCGCCGGTGATCGCCCACAATGCCGCCTTCGACCGCAGCTTCATCGACCATGAATGCGGTTTGTGCAGCCACCCGCTGCTGGACGCCGATCGCTGGATCGACACGCTGAAGCTGGCCCAGAGCCGGTTTCCGGGTATGCACAACTCTCTCGATGCCCTGTGCAAACGCTACAAGATCAGTCTGATCGACCGCACGATGCACGGGGCCCTGATCGATGCGCGGCTGCTGGCCGAGGTCTATCTGGAGCTACGCGGCGGCAAGGAACGCAGTCTGGACCTGTCGTCCGCCAAGGCCGTGGCCGCCGCGGTCGCCGCTGATCGGGCCCAAGGCTATGCGCCGCGTCCGCGCCCATTGGCCGCCCGCTCGACCGAGGAGGAACGGGCCATCCACGCCGCCTTCCTGAAGGCGACGCTCAAGGATCACTCGCTGTGGGCGGGATATGGGGTGGAGGTAGGGGTTAGGGATTAGGTTTCAGGTTCTAGGGAAAGAATAACGACGGCAGCTTCCGCCATCTGACTTTCCCTAAAACCTAATCCCTGGAACCTAGACCCTTCTTCAGGCCTGGCCGCTATCGACCGGACCGCGTGCGATCTGCTGCTGGCGCGCCACATAGATGCCGGCGAAGTCGATCGGGTCCAGCATGAAGGGCGGGTAGAAGCCACCGTCCGAGGTCGCGCCGGCGATGATTTCGCGGGCGAACGGGAACAGATAGCGCGGGCATTCGATCAGCAGCATCGGCTCGATGTCCTGCTCTGCCACGCCGGACAGGGCGAAGAGGCCGCCATAGACCAGCTCGACCGCGAAGACGGTCATGGTGTCGGTGGTCGCCTTGACGGTCAGGCGCAGTTCGACCTCGAACAGGCCATCGGGGCGGCCCTGGGCATTCATCTCGACGCCCAGGTCGATCGCGGGCTTGCCCTCGATGCGCAGGCTGTCGGGCGCGCGCGGGTTCTCGAAGGACAGGTCCTTGGCGTACTGGGCGACGATGCGGAAGCCGGGGCCGGTGGGCTGGCCTTCGGTGGGCGCACCGTTCTGGCTGTCGGTCGGCGTGTCAGTCGGGGCGGGCGTTACGTCGGTCATCGTGAGGCGCGATCTGTCTGAAAGGTGGGGCGACGCCGGCGGGCGTCCATGAGGCGCGGCGACTAACACGAGGGGGCGAACACGGCAATCTGGAGCATGGGCCCGAGGGTCGCCCGAAGCGCCAGGGTGCCGCACGGCGTGGCGTTCGCCTTGCGTCGCCCCATATCAGTCCCTAATCCTCACCACTCGCGCCGCCCGTCCCCGGGCGACAGCCCAAGGAATATCCGTGCCGGCCCAGATCCAGATCGTCATCTACGCCGCCATCGCCGCCGTCGTCCTGTTCATGCTCTATAATGTGCTGGGCAAGAAGGTCGGTCGCCAGCCCGAGGAGGACGCCCGCGCCAAGCCGCCGGTGCCCGCCGCAAACGCGACTGTGCCCGAGCTGGGCAATGGAGCGCGGCCCAACGTCCTGGACGCCGTCACGCTGGCGTCCATCGCGGGCCTCAAGGCGCGCGACCCCAACTTCGACCCGACCCGCTTCCTGGACGGCGCCCGCCAAGCGCACGAGACCATCGTGCGCGCCTATGCGGAGGGTGACCGCGAGACGCTGAAGCCTCTTCTGTCGCCTGTGGTGATGGAAAGCTTCGAGGCCGGGATCGCCGCCCGCGAAGCCAGGGGCGAACGCGAGACGGTCGAGTTCCTGCATCCCGCCCGTGCCGATCTCGAACTGGCCACGGTCAACGAGAACCGCGCCATCACCAAGG
Organism: Brevundimonas sp.; assembly: GCF_016463295.1. Classification (GTDB taxonomy): domain Bacteria; phylum Pseudomonadota; class Alphaproteobacteria; order Caulobacterales; family Caulobacteraceae; genus Brevundimonas. The sequence continues at coordinate 29,761 of NZ_JAEMRO010000023.1, read as the reverse complement.
TCCGCTTCCTGGCCGAGCTGCGCAACCGCATAAAATCCGCAGACGAGGCGGCCGAGGAGCAGGTCGAGGAGCGCCGCGTGGCCGAGCTGTGGACCTTCGAGCGGACCCTGGGGGCCAGCGATCCGAACTGGGTTCTGGCCCGGACGGAATCCGCCTCGGCATGATGTCTGGCTGCCCCGCGCATCGTTCGCGGGGTCAGCTAAGGGCAAGGCTGGTCCTTATGGCCACGCTTGTGCTGGCCGCCTGCTCCGGCGGGTCGATGGTGCCCGTGACATCCCAACCCGCGTTTCCGCCGCCTGCCGGTCCGGTCTCGCCGCCACCGACGCCCGACGCTCCGCCCCCCGCCGACGGCCCGGCCAGTCTGGCGGGGTGGGCCTATGAAGATCATCTGGCGGCCTTCAACGCCTGGACCGACGGCTGCGGCGTCGCCCGCGATGCCGCTGCTCGCGCCCAGTGCGACCGGGCCATGCAGATCCGCCGGACGTCGCGCCCGGTCACGCCCTCGATGGCGCGGGCCTTCTTCGAGACCGGGTTCGTCGTCGTGGCTGCGCGGACCGATGACGGCTCGCCGGGGCTGCTGACCGCCTATTTCGCGCCGGAGTATCAGGCCCGGAGACGACCCGACGCGACCTTCGACGCCCCTGTCCTGGCGCGGCCGGCGGGGTGGTCGCGCGGCCAGACCCTGCCTGAGCGCGCCGCCATCGAAGCCGCGCCGCAGGCGGTGTCGGGCCAGGCCCCACTGGCCTGGATGCGGGCCGAGGACCTGTTCTTCATGCAGATCCAGGGCTCGGGCTATCTGACGTTCGAGGATGGATCAAAAGCTCGCGCCTCCTACGCCGCCGACAATGGCCGCACCTTCGTCGGCATCGCCCGGCCGATGGCCCAGCAGGGGCTGCTGCCTGCCAATGGCACCTCGGGCGAGGCGATCCGGGCCTGGCTGGCGGCGCATCGGGGGGCGGAGGCCAGGCGCGTCATGGCCCTGAACCCGCGCTACATCTTCTTTGCCATGGACCCCGACGACGGGGGCGATCCCAATGGGGCGGCAGGCATCGCCCTGCCCGCCCGCCGCGCCATCGCCATCGATCCGGCCCATTGGCGCTATGGCGACCTGGTCTGGATCAGCGCCGACGGCGGCAATCTGGCCGGAGCCCGCGCCAGCTATCAGGGTCTGGTCATGGCGCTTGACACCGGCTCCGCCATCCGTGGCCCCGTCCGCGCCGACCTCTACATGGGCCGGGGCGAGGCGGCCGGTGAAGAAGCAGGGGCCGTGCGGCATCCCCTCAGGATGTGGCGGCTGGTGCCGAGGGGCTGAGATCCGCCCTCGCTCACCTCCCCATTGCCACTTCAAGGCGATGGGGAGGACCGATCGCGCAGCGATCAGGAGGGGGCGGCGCAGGCGTTGGACTGTTATCCGCCGACACCGCTGTTTAGGACATCTCCTGCTCTGACGGAGCCGCCCTCACCTGACCGCCGCTGACGCGCCGGTCTGTCCTCTCCATTCGCCTGCGCGAACGGAGAGGTGAACTGTCCTATCGCCGCTTCAGCCCGCCCAGCAGACCGCGCAGCAGCTCCCGCGTGATCGTACTCCCGGCCGTCCGCAGCACCGACTTGGTCGCGGCCTCGATGGGGGTTTCCCGGGTGGAGCGGCGGGCTGGCGCTCGCGCCGAGGTGCGGGCGCGGGCGGCGTCGCGTTCGTATTGCGCCTGCTGGCGGGTCTGTTCCTTCAGGCGGGCGGCCTCGGCCTTGTCGGCTTCCTTGGCGGCGGCCGCATCGGCCTTGGCCTGAGCCGCAGCCTGGGCTTCGGCCAGCTTGGCTTCGGCCAGCGACTTGTCGGCCTCGCCGCGGCGGGCGGCCAGGACTTCCTCGGCGGATTCGCGGTCTATGGGGGTGTCATAAGCCCCGCGCACGGGGCTTGAGGCCATGACGGCGGCGCGTTCGGCGTCGGTGGCGGGCCCCAGGCGGCTGTCGGGCGGACGGATGGCGGTACGGGCGACGATGCGCGGCGCGCCCTTTTCGTCCAGGGTCGAGACGAGGGCCTCGCCGACGCCCAGACCCTGAATAGCCTCTGCGGTGTCGAAGGCGGCGTTGATGCGGAAACTCTGGGATGCGGCCTTCAGCCCCTTCTGCTCGGCGGGGGTATAGGCGCGCAGCGCATGCTGGATGCGGTTGCCTAGCTGGGCCAGAACGCTGTCGGGAATGTCGGCCGGGTTCTGGGTCACGAAATAGACGCCGACGCCCTTGGAGCGGATCAGGCGCACCACCTGCTCGACTTTCTGGCGCAGGGCGTCCGGCGCGTCAGTGAACAGCAGGTGGGCCTCATCGAAGAAGAAGACCAGGCGCGGCTTGTCCGGATCGCCGACCTCGGGCAGCTGTTCGAACAGCTCGGACAGCAGCCACAGCAGAAACGCCGCGTACAGGCGCGGGCTGTTCATCAGGCGGGTGGCGTCCAGCACATTGACCTGACCGCGACCGTCGAGACTGGTCCGCAGCATGTCCTCCAGCCTCAGCGCCGGTTCGCCGAAGAAGGCGGCCCCGCCCTCCTGTTCCAGCTGCAGGATCGCCCGCTGGATGGCGGCGATGGAGACCGGCGCGACATTGCCGACCTCACGCCCGATCCGCTCGGCATTCTCTCCGACATGGGCCAGCATGGCGCGCAGGTCGTCCAGGTCCAGGAGCAGCAGCCCCTCCTTGTCCGCAACATGGAAGACGACCGACAGCACCCCCTCCTGCACCTCCGACAGGTTCAGCATACGGGCCAGCATGACCGGGCCGATCTCGCTGACCGTCGTGCGGATCTGATGCCCCTTCTGGCCGTAGAGGTCCCAGAAGACGACGGGGGCGGCCTTGGGCGTCAGCGTCAGCCCCATGCCGGCGGCGCGGGCCAGCAGCTTTTCATTGGGCGAGCCGGGCATGCAGATGCCGGACAGGTCGCCCTTCACATCCGCGCAGAAGACGGGAACCCCGGCGTCGGAAAACCCCTGGGCCATGATCTGGAGCGTCACCGTCTTGCCCGTGCCGGTCGCCCCGGCCACCACGCCGTGCCGGTTGGCCCGGCCCAGCAGCAGGGTCTGGGCGGCCTTGTCGTCGTCCAGCGACTGGCCGAGGAAAAGGCTGGGGGCGGCTTCGGTCATGGGAACTCCGAACGGGGGTTGCGCACTTCATCGTCTACCGGCGGGCCACAAGGTTCAAGGCCGTTGACGACGTCTGTCCGGACCTTGACCATATGCCCATGAAACTGCCCATCACATTTCCGACCTCGGCCGTGTCGCGCAACGCCCTGGTGATCATCGCCGTGGTGGCTGTGGGAGCCGCGCTGTACTGGTTGAGGGGCATACTGACGCCGCTCGCCATGGCCATCTTCCTGATGATCATGATCGACGGGGTGAAGCGCTTCATCGACAAGCGCACGCCCCTGTCCCACCGCTGGTCGGGCATTGCGGCCCTGACGCTGGTGACCATCGGCTTCTTCATCTCCATCGCCATCATCGTCGACGGGGCGGCCGGCTTTTTTGGCCAGGCCAGTGGCGTCTCGGCCAGCATCGGCCCGCGTCTGGACCAGATCCTTCAGGACGTCTGGTCGCTGGTTGGCGCGAACGAGCCGCCGACCGCGACCGAGCTGATCGCCCAGCTGGACGTGCGCTCCTATCTGACCCAGGCGGCAATGCAGGCGCAGGGCGTGGCCTCCGGGGCCTTCTTCGTCCTGATCTATCTGGGTTTCCTTCTGGCGGCGCAGAAGGGTTTCGGTCGCAAGATGGAAGGCCTATTCCCCAAGCGCGGGGACCGGGCAGAGGCGCTGGAGGTGTTCAAACGCATCCGCGGTGGGGTCGAGGGCTATCTGTGGGTGCAGACCGTGACCGGGGCGCTGATCTGTCTGGTCGCATGGATCCTGATGCGGGCCGTGGGGCTTCAGAATGCCGAGTTCTGGACCTTCGTCATCTTCGTCGTCGGCTTCATTCCGGTGCTGGGCGGGGCCGTGGCCGGGCTGGTGCCGCCGCTTTTCGCCCTGGTGCAGTTCCAGAGCTACTGGCCCGCGCTGATCCTGCTGGTCGGGCTGCAGACGATACTGTTCGTCAGCGGCAACCTGATCCAGCCGCGCATGCAGGGCGACAATCAGAACATCGACCCGATCGTGGTGCTTCTGGCCCTGGCCTTCTGGGGTCAGTTGTGGGGCGTGACCGGGATGTTCCTGTCCACGCCCCTGGCCGTCATGGCCATGGCGATCCTGGCGGAGTTCAAGGGCTCGCGCTGGATGGCCATCCTTCTGTCGGGTGACGGGGCACCCTATGCCCATGAGGGCGAGGAAAAGACGGCGGCCCGCACGCGGCGTCAGGCGGCGGTCAGCGAGGCCTGACCCCGCGTCAACCTGCCGCGCCTCATTGGGATTTCAGGGTCTATCCTGCCCTTGATTGGCCACAACCGCCGCCTATCTCACACCTGTCGCCGCGGCCCACCCTCCCCCCGAAGCCGCGGCGTTAGAGATCGGTCCCTCCCCTCCCCCCTCCCGGGACCGGTCCGACAGACCGCCGGACGAAAGTTCGGCGGTCTAGTCGTATCTGGGGCTAGGCTCATCCGTTGTGCGACCGCGAAGACACACTGTGACGTCTGTCTTCATCCGGCGGGAACGTCAGCAAAATCATTGCATTCAGTGCCTCGGAAGGGGGCTTCCCCGGCGTTCGCGCCCCAGATTTGGATGAGTTTGTAATGATCAAGACCCTGTTCATGGCCTCGACGGCCCTGCTGATGACCGGCGTTGCCGCACCTGCCCTGGCCCAGTCCGCACCCGACTGGAGCGGCCCCTATGTCGGCATCTACGGCGGATGGGCCGAGAACAAGAGCGACGACGACCAGCGTCTGGTGTTCGACCGCGACTTCGACGGCCAGTTCGACGACACTGTCGTGCTGAACGGCACGACCAACGACGCCTTCAGCCCCGGCTATTGCGAAGGTCGCGCCATTACCAATGAGGCCGCAGGCGGCTGTGACGACAACTCGGGTGGCGTTCAGGGCGGCCTGGTCGCCGGTTACGACCTGCAGTTCGGCAACTTCGTCGTCGGTGCCGTGGCCGACGTCTCCGTTCTGGACAGCCAGCGCTCGGTGACGGGCTTCAGCACCACGCCGGCCAACTATGTCTTCACGCAAGACATCCAGGACATGGCCGCCATCCGCGCCCGTATCGGCTATGCCGCCGGTCCGGCCCTGATCTACGCCACGGGCGGCGCGGCCTATGCCAATGTCGAAAACCGCTTCTCGACCACCAACACCGCCAACCTGTTCACCGAACAGTCCAACGACGACAAGATGGACGGCTGGCAGGCCGGTGCCGGTCTGGAATGGCGTCTGGCCCCCAACCTGTCCGTGACGGGCGAGTATCTTTACACCTCGCTGGACGGTGACGGTCAGGTGGTTCGCGCCGGCAACACCGGCACGACGCCGGCGGGCAACCCGTTCATCCTAGCCCCGAACACGACCGGAACGGACATCGGCACCAACTTCGACTCCTACGACACCCATGCCTTCCGCATCGGCATGAACGTCCGCTTCTAAGAGTCACTTCGACTCCAAGACACGACGACCGCGCGCCGGCTTCCGAAAGGAGGCCGGCGTTTCGGTTTTTGGGGGTTCCGGTTGCCGCCGTCATGGCCTACGGACGGGCCGGTACAGGGTCGGCTTGCCGAAAGTGCGAACCGGCCTAGTGTGTGTTCACCACCGGCGATCCGGAGCGGATCGCGTCGTCAAGAGATATGCCATGTCAGGCGAAACCGCAGCCGTGCTTCCTCAGGTTCTGACCCTGGAGGCGCTGGAGGCGAGCTTTGCGATCGCGGTGGGCGGCCCCCCGGGGGCCGAGGCGCGGTCCTTCCTGACCCAGGCGCTGGAAGACTATGCCGCCGATGAGGCGCCCGAGCTGGGCGGAGAGGATCTGGCCACTCTGCTGGCGCAGGCCTGGACGGCGGCGGAAGGGCGCTCGCATGGCGAGCCAGCCCGCATTACGCTTTCACCGCTGAACGGGGCCAGTGGACGGCCGCTCGGCTATGATGTCCTGATCGTCATCCAGGACGACCGGCCCTTCCTGGTCGACAGCGTCATGGGCGAGCTGGCGGAGGCGGGCGTCAGCGTCCGCTGCATGTTCCACCCGGTGACGGAAGAGGACGGCGGGCGCGAATCGACCATCATCGTGGTTCTGGATCCCCTGCCGCAGGAACGCCGCGACGCGCTGGGCGAGGCCATGGCCCAGACCCTGGCGGACGTGGCGGGCGCAGTGGACGATCACACCCCCATGGCCGATCTGATGGGCCGGGCCATCGCCCATCTGGAGGCCGGTCCAAAGGGCATCGATCCGACCATTCTGGCCGAGAACATCGCCTTCCTGCGCTGGCTTCAGCAGGATCACTTCGTCTTCCTCGGGGCCCGCGACTACGACTATCCGCGCACGGCCGACGGCGGCTATGAGGCCGAGGCTCCGTTGTCCCAGTCGGGCGAGGGCCTGGGCGTTCTGGCCGATCCGGAGCGGACGGTGCTGCGCCGTGCCAACGAACCCGCCGTCCTGACCCGTCAGATGAAGCGACAGCTTGATCTGTCCGAGCCTGTCACCGTCGCCAAGGCCAATGCCCGGTCACGCGTGCATCGCCGCGCTTATATGGACTATGTCGGGGTCAAGCGGTTCGGCCCGGACGGCCGGCCGTCGGGCGAAACCCGCTTCGTGGGCCTGTTCACCGCCGAAGCCTACGACCGCGCCGCCGCCGAAGTGCCCTTGATCCGGGCCAAGGTCGCCAATGCCCTGAAGCGCGGCGGCAAGATCGAAGGCAGCCACAGCCACAAGCGGCTGAAGAACATCCTCGAAAACTACCCCCGGGACGAGCTGTTTCAGATCGGCGAGGACGAGCTGCTGGACAGCGCCCTGGGCATCCTGCACCTCTACGACCGTCCGCGGATCAAGGCCTTCACGCGCAAGGACCCGTTCGACCGGTTCGTCTCCATCCTGGTCTTCATCCCACGCGAGCGGTTCCACGCCTCGGTGCGCGAGCGGATCGGACGGCTGCTGGCCCAGGCCTGGGGTGGGCGGATTTCGGCCTGGTATCCGCAGTTGTCGGACCAGCCGCTGGTGCGCATCCACTACATCATCGGCATCACGCCCGGCGATCACCCCTGCCCTGACCCCGCCGAGATCGACGCCATGGTTCAGGAGGCCGGCCGCGGCTGGGTCGACCGGTTCGAAAGCGCCCTGCGCGAGGCGGGCGTCGACGACGTGTCCGTCGGCCCGACCAGTGCGCGGTGGGCCGAGGCCTACGGGGCCGGCTATCGCGACCGCTATACCGCCGCAGAGGCTGTGCTCGACTTCCAGCAGATCGACCGGCTGAGCGCGTCCGGCATCCCTGACGCCGATGGCGGTGACCACAGCGATGCCGTGGCTATTCGTGCCTTCCGCACGGCCGAGGACGGGCCGCTGAACTTCCGCTTCAAGATCTACCGGCGCGGTGCGGCGGCGGCCCTGTCGGACGTTCTGCCCATCCTGACCGACATGGGGCTGAAAACCTTGGAGGAATGGGGCCACACCCTGCGTCCGGCGGGCGGGGAGGTCATCCACGTCGACGAATTCCTGATGGAGGACCCGCGCGGCGGCGATCTGAAGTTCGAGGATGTGCGCAAGCCGTTCGAGGATGCCTTCGCTGCCGTCTGGCGCGGCCAGACCGAGAGCGACGGCTTCAACCGTCTGGTGATCGAGCTGGGCGTCGACTGGCGCGAGGCGGCCCTGATCCGCACCTTGGCCCGCTATCGCCAGCAGACCGGCATGGACCCCAGCCAGGCCGTGCAGGAAGAGGCGCTGCGCGATTATCCGGCTGTGGCGCGCAGTCTGCTGAAGCTGTTCAAGACCAAGTTCGATCCGGCTGCGGGCGGCGATGCCGCGTCGCGCGAAGCGGAGGTCAAGGCCGTCTTCGACCAGATCATCGACCAGCTTCAGGCCGTGAAGAGCCTGGACCACGACCGCGCCCTGCGCCGCCTGGCCCTGCTGGTCCAGGCGATCAAGCGCACAAACTATTTCGAGGTCGCCGAGGATGGGCGGCCCAAGCCCTATATCTCGATCAAGATCGCCTCGCGCGAGCTGGAAGACCTGCCGCTTCCCAAGCCGTTCCGGGAAATCTTCGTCTGGGCCCCGTGGATCGAGGGCGTGCATCTGCGCTTCGGTCCCGTAGCCCGCGGGGGCCTGCGCTGGTCCGACCGCCGCGACGACTTCCGCACCGAGGTGCTGGGTCTGGTCAAAGCGCAGCAGGTCAAGAATGCCGTCATCGTGCCCGTCGGCTCCAAGGGCGGCTTCTTTCCCAAGAAGCTGGCCGATATCGTTCGCGCCGGGGGCGACCGCGACGCCCAGCAGGCCGAGGCCATTCGCGCCTACAAGACCTTCCTGTCCGGCCTGCTCGACATCACCGACAATATCGCCGCCGATGGTTCCGTCGTGCCGCCCAGGGATGTCGTGCGGTTCGAAGGGGACGACCCCTATCTGGTCGTGGCGGCCGACAAGGGCACGGCCACCTTTTCGGATATCGCCAACGGTGTATCGGCGGACTACGGATTCTGGCTGGACGACGCCTTCGCGTCCGGAGGGTCGGTTGGCTATGACCACAAGGTCATGGGCATCACTGCGCGCGGCGCGTGGGAGGCGGTCAAGCGCCACTTCCGCGAGATGGGCAAGGATATCCAGACCGAGCCCTTCACCGTCGCGGGCGTCGGCGACATGTCTGGCGACGTCTTCGGCAACGGCATGCTGCTGTCCAAGGCGATCAAGCTGGTCGCCGCCTTCGATCACCGCGACATCTTCATCGACCCGAACCCGGATCCTGCGACCAGCTGGGTCGAGCGGGACCGTATGTTCAAATTGCCGCGCTCGTCCTGGCAGGATTACGACAAGACCCTGATTTCCAAGGGCGGCGGGGTCTTCCCGCGCTCGGCCAAGTCGATCGAACTGTCGCCCGAGATCAAGGCCCTGCTGGAGATCGACGCGGATGCCGTCGATCCGGCCACCCTGATGCAGGCCATCCTGAAGGCCCCGGTCGAGCTGCTCTATTTCGGCGGCATCGGCACCTATGTGAAGGCGGCGAACGAAACCGATGCCCAGGTCGGCGACAAGGCCAATGACGCCATTCGGATCGACGGCGTCGAAGTTCGGGCCAAGGTCATCGGGGAGGGGGCAAACCTGGGTCTGACCCAGGCGGGCCGTATCGGCTATGCGCGAAACGGCGGCCGCATCAACACCGACGCCATCGACAACTCCGCCGGCGTCGACAGCTCCGACCACGAGGTCAACATCAAGATCCTGACCGGGGCAGCCATCGCCTCCGGCGCGCTGAAGGCCGAGGATCGCAATGCGCTTCTGGCCTCCATGACCGACGAGGTGGGCCTGAAGGTGCTGGCCCACAACTACGACCAGACCCTGGCGGTTTCGCTGCAGCAGGCCGAGGGCGCAGGCGCGCTGGATGCCCAGCAGCGATTCATGCAGTGGCTGGAGTCCAAGGGCAAACTGGACCGCAAGGTCGAGGGCCTGCCGGACGACCTGCGCCTGGCCGAAATGAAGACGACGGGTCAGGCCCTGACACGGCCGGAACTGGCGGTGCTGACCGCCTATTCCAAACTGGAACTGTTCGACGACATCGTCGCCTCCGGGGCTCCGGACGACCCCTTCTTCAAGAAGACCCTGGTCGACTATTTCCCGGCTCCGCTGGCGAAATACGAGGGCGACATGCAGCGTCACCGGCTGCGGCGCGAGATCATCTCGACGGTGCTGTCGAACGAGATCGTCAACATGGCCGGGGCGACCTTCCCTGAACGGCTGCGCATTTCGGCCCAGTGCGACACCGGTGCCATGGTCCTGGCCTTCGAGGCCGCGCGGCAGGTGTTCCGCCTCGATGAAGCCTGGGCCCAGGTCTCGGCCCTGGACGGCAAGATTTCGGCCGAGGCGCAGACGGCCCTTTATGCGGAAATCTCCACCGTCCTGCGTCGCCAGACGTCCTGGCTGGCGCGCCGGGCCATGCAGCCGGGCGCGAGCGTCGATGGCCTGATCGCCGCCTATCGCCCCGCCGCCGACGCCTTGCGCGCGGCGGGCGGCTCAGTGCTGTCGCGCTTCGAACAGGGCCGACTGGACAGCCGGGTGCAGGCCTTTGTGGCCTTGGGAGCCAGCGAGGCGATGGCGCGGGACTTCGCCATGTTGCGGCCGCTGGTCGCCACCGCCGACATCGGCGATCTGGCGCGCGAGGCGGGCTGGCCCGAACCGGCCATGGCCATGTTGTACCACCAGGTCGGGGCCGCCTTCGACTTCGACCGGCTGCGGGCCGCGGCAGGCAATGTGCCGTCCATGGATCATTTCGACCGCCTGGCCGTGCGTCGCCTGATCGAGGACCTGATGGCCGAGCAGCTGGTCCTGACCCGTGCGGTGGCCAAGGCTTCGGGTGTCGGCGTGGGGGCCAGCGAAGCCTCGGCGGAAGCGGCCGTCGACGCCTGGATCGGACCGCGTCAGAAGACGGTCGAGGGCGTCCGCGCCTCGGTCGACGAGATCGAGGCCTCCGGCTCCGGCTGGAGCTTCGCCAAGCTGACCATCGCCAATGCGGTGCTGAGGGAGATTGCGGGTTCTGTTTAGGTCTATGCTAGCGTCGCCGAGCTGACGGGAGGCCTTTCGATGCCACGCAAGTTTCTGGTGGTCGTGGACGACAGTCCCGAGTTCGAGGCGGCGCTGCGCTATGCGTCGCGGCGAGCCCGCTCGACCGGTGGACGGGTCGCCCTGCTGCGGGTCATTCCGCCGGCGGCATCCGACGCGCACTGGGCCGGGGTGCGCGAGGAGATCGAGCGCCAGACGCGGGCCGAGGCCGAGACCCTTCTGAACGGCTGGGCCGAACAGGCGCATCAGCGGTCGGGAGAAATGCCGGTCCTGCTGATCGAACGCGGCGAACCCCAGGCCGCCATCCGAAAGGTCGTCGGCGAGGACAATGAGATCAAGATTCTGGTCCTGGCCGCGGGCGAGGGGTCTCGCGGCGCGGGGCCGCTGGTCACGGCCGTGCTGAAGCAGGGGGCGGCGTTCACGGGCCGGAAGCTGCCGGTGACCATCGTGCCCGGTGAATTGACCGAACAGGACATCGAGGATTTGGCTTGATGCCAGGGGCGCTAACGCTCGCGACGCGGTCGCTCGCTGCTTGAGCGCAATGTTGGCTCCTCAAGCCGAGGCCTTGAACATAGTGTGTGCCGGGCGCACTTAGCGACCATGTTCATCCAGACCGAACCCACCCCGAACCCCAACGTCTTGAAGTTTCTGCCGGGCCGCGAAGTCTCGGCCGCGCCGCACGAGTTTCTGACGTCCAACGAGGCGTCTGTCTCTCCCCTGGCCGAGGCCCTGTTCGCTCTGGAGGGGGTGACCGGCGTCTTCTATGGCCAGGACTATATCTCGGTGACGCGTGACGCTCAGGGTCTGGAATGGACCCAGATGAAGGCGCCCATTCTGGCCGCCATCATGGATCATTTCGTCTCAGGTGCGCCCCTCTTGCGCGGTGGCGACTTCAACAGTTCCAGCCTCGATGGCGACGACACCGAAGTCGTGGCCGAGATCAAGCAGTTGCTGGACAGCCGCATCCGCCCGGCCGTGGCTCAGGACGGCGGCGACATACTGTTCGACAGTTTCGATGAAGAAACCGGGGTTCTGTCGCTTCGACTGCGCGGTGCCTGTTCGGGCTGCCCTTCTTCTTCCGCCACCCTGAAATCCGGGGTCGAGCAGATGATGAAGCATTACGTACCCGAGGTGACCCGGGTCGAGCAGGTGCTCTGAAACCATCGGGTTGCAGACGCGGTTGGTTTCAAAACTCGATCTTTTCGCCTGACGCTGTCAGACTGGACCGATGGCGAGGTTCGAAAGCGATGAGGAAGCCCGCGCGTTGGGAGAGGCCCTGGCGCGGTTGCGGCGCGACCAGGGTTTGAGCCAGGCCGAGGCGGGAGCCCGCGCCGGCATGACCAGCCAGGCCTGGGGTCTGTATGAAGCCGGCAAGCGACCCGGTCTGTTCCGCCCCGACATCCAGCGCCGCCTGACGGAAGCCATCGGGGCGACTGTGGAGGCGCTGGTTCTTCAGACAGGCGTGGCCAGTCCTGCGCCGCCTTTGGTCGGAACCGGCGTCAGCAGCTCGGGCCGAGCCTTCTCCGGCGTTCAGCCTGCCGCCAGGACCGCCGGTCGCCACCAGTTTCAGGTGTCGAACGACGACCTGTGGCCCTGGGCGGCGTCGGGCGTCGTGCTGGAGTATGAGCCCGGCCGTTGGCCGCGTCGCGATCAGGGTTGCATCGTCGAGATGCGGGATGGCCGACGATTGGCCAGGCTTTACCACGGGGCGGATGAGACCACCCTGTATCTGCGAGGCGGCCCGGACGGGTTTGGGTCGGAGGAAAGGGTTCGACGCGAGGAGATGCTGTCGATTTCAGCGGTCATCGCGCGGCTGGACGCATGAAACCATTTTGTTTCCCGAAGCGATTGTGTATGAAAGCATCCGGTTTGCAATACGGAATGTTCTCCCATGCCCAATCTCGGCGACCGCGACGACATCGATGCCTATGTCGGCTCGCGCATCAGCCTGCGGCGATCCGCCATGGGCCTGTCGCAGACGGCCCTGGCGCGGCAACTGGGCATCAGCTTTCAGCAGGTCCAGAAATACGAGACTGGCATCAACCGCATCTCGGCCTCGCGCCTGCACCGTGTGGCGATGATCCTGGGCACGTCGGTGGAGAGCTTCTTTCCCGCTGTGGAACGCGAGAGGGCGGGCGACGGCGCGATTCTGCGCACGCTGACAGCCACGGCCGACGGCAGGGCCATAGCGCTGGATTTCCCGATGATCGAACGGGTGGATGTCCGCAAGGCCGTGGCCACGGTCGTCGCGGCCCTGGCGCAACGCGAGGCGGACACCGTCATGATCGATCGCTGATGTCCTCACGCGGGCGGGCAGCAGCATGAGGGTGCTCGTCATCGATACCGCCCTGGGCCTGTGCACGGCCGGGGTCTTCGAAGCCGATGGCGACGACGTCCGGGCCTTGGGCGTGCGCTCGGAAAGCATGACGCGCGGGCATTCCGAACGGCTGGCGGGCATGGCGCGCGATGCCGTGGCGGAGGCGGGCGGGGGCTTTCAGGCGCTGGATCGGATCGGCGTCACCGTCGGGCCGGGATCGTTCACGGGGCTGCGGGTCGGTCTGGCCTTCGCACAGGGCCTTGGCGCGGCGCTGGGTATTCGTGTGGTGGGGCTGTCGTCGCTCGACGCGCTGAAGGCCTCGGTCGAACAGGCGCAGACAGTGGTCGCCCTGATCGATGCGCGGCGCGGGCAGGTCTATGGTCGGGCGTGGAGAGCAGGTGTTGCGGTCGGCCCTGCCGAAGCCTGGGCGGTCGACGACGCGCGCGCTTTCGTGGCCGAGCTCGAAACGAATGCGCCTCTCGCAGCGGACAACCGCGTCCATCTGGTCGGCTCCGGTGCCGCACTTGTCGGAGAGGGCTTGGGGCATGTCGTGATCCATTCGCTAGAGGGGCCTGATCCTGCGGCTCTCGCCCCACTGACAGCCGCCGCCGATCCACAGGCTCATCCGCCTCGCCCTCTCTATCTCCGTGCACCGGACGCGACGCCGCCGACCCGCCTTCCCGGTCAGGCCAGGGTCGCCCGCCTGTGACGACACCCATCGTGCCAGCGGTACGAGGGGCCGCGACCGCAGGGCGATTGGCCGATCTGCATGCCCAGGCCTTCGACGCACCTTGGGGTGCAAAGGCTTTCGACGATCTGCTGGATCAATCCGGCGTTTTTGCCTTGGAGGCAGCCGACGGCTTCATCCTGATGCGGGTCGTAGCCGATGAGGCGGAAATCCTGACCCTGGCAGTGCGTCCGGCGGCGCGGCAGGCGGGGCTAGGCTTGCGTCTGGTCGAACAGGCGTGTGTCGTTGCGGTCAGCCAGGGGGCGACGCGCCTGTTTCTGGAGGTCGCGGACGACAATGTCACCGCGCGTGCGCTCTACGCCAAGGCAGGCTTCACCGAGGCCGGTCGCCGGGCCGGATATTACGGGCGTCGGGACGGGTCACGCGTCGATGCCCTGGTGCTGACGAAGACACTGTCGCAACCGCTTCCCTAGACGGCCCTTGACCACTATCCTGTCTCACCATGGACCGGATCGAGAAACTCTGCGCCGAGCGCGGCATGCGCATGACCGAACAGCGGCGCGTCATCGCGCGGGTGCTGTCGAATGCCGAGGATCATCCGGATGTTGAGGAGCTGTATCGCCGCGCCTCGGCGATCGACCCGCACATTTCCATCGCCACCGTCTATCGCACCGTCCGCCTGTTCGAAGAGGCGGGCGTGGTCGAGAAGCATGACTTCGGCGACGGCCGAAGCCGCTATGAAGAGGCCGGCGACGACCACCACGACCACCTGATCGACACCAAGACCGGCGAGGTGATCGAATTCTTCGACGCCGAGATCGAGCGGCTGAAATCCGAGATTGCCCAGCGTCTGGGCTTCGAACTGGTCGGCCACAAGCTGGAGCTTTATGGTAAGGCCATCGAAGGGGCCGAGCCTTCGGGGCGCGAAGGCCTGATCTTCACGCGCCACGCCGCACGGGTCGATCCCGAGACGATCGACAGCTGAGCCACGGCCGCTTCAGCCACGCATGGCGTCCGGCGTCGTCTGCGACTAGATAGTCGCCCATGACCGATACCCTCGTCCCGCCTGCCGCCGACACGACGGACGCTGCCCCCAAGCGCCTGTTCATCAAGACCTACGGCTGTCAGATGAACGTCTACGACAGTGAGCGCATGGCCGATGTGCTGCGCCCGCTGGGCTATGCGACGACCGATACGGCCGAGGGCGCGGATTTTGTCATCCTGAACACCTGCCACATCCGCGAGAAGGCGGCCGAGAAGGTCTATTCCGAGCTCGGCAAGCTGCGCGAAATGAAGGACGACCGCGCCGCCTCCGGGCGCGGCATGACCATCGCGGTCGCGGGATGTGTCGCCCAGGCCGAGGGCGAAGAGATCATGCGGCGCCAGCCCGCAGTCGATCTGGTCGTCGGGCCCCAAGCCTATCATCAGCTGCCCGAGCTGCTGACCCGGACGGCGCGGGCGCGCGGCGAGCGGATCGGGGCCGACTTCGCACCCAACGACAAATTCGACGCCCTGCCGACGGGGCGGGGCGGCACGGGCGTGACCGCCTTCCTGACGGTGCAGGAGGGATGCGACAAGTTCTGCACCTTCTGCGTGGTGCCCTATACGCGCGGGGCGGAGTGGTCGCGGCCCGTCGCGGCGGTGCTGGCCGAGGCACGCGAGCTGGCTGCGCGGGGCGTGCGCGAGGTCACCCTGCTGGGTCAGAACGTCAACGCCTATGACGGCGAGGGCGCGGACGGGAAGCCCTCCAGCCTGGCGCGGCTGGTTCATGCCCTTGCCGACATTCCAGGCCTGGACCGCATCCGCTATACGACCAGTCATCCGAACGACATGTCCGACGACCTGGTCGCGGCGCATGGCGAACTGCCGCAGCTGATGCCCTATCTTCATCTGCCGGTGCAGTCAGGCTCGGACCGTCTGTTGCGGCTGATGAACCGCAAGCATGGGCGTCAGAAGTATTTCGAGCTGATCGACCGCATCCGCGAGGCGCGGCCCGACATCGCCCTGTCCGGCGACTTCATCGTCGGCTTTCCCGGCGAGACGGATCGTGATTTCGAGGACACGATGGATCTGGTCCGGCGCGTCCGCTACGCCAGCGCCTTCTCCTTCCTGTATTCGCCGCGCCCCGGTACGCCCGCGGCGACCATGGGAGCCCAGGTGCCGGATGCCGTGGCGCGGCCGCGGCTCCACGCGCTTCAGGCCCTGTTGCTGGAACAGCAGGCGGCCTTCAATGCAGCGCAGGGCGGGCGCACCTTCGACGTCCTGTTCGAAAAGAAGGGTCGCCAGCGCAATCAGGCCATCGGCCGTTCGCCCTACCTGCAGTCGGTCCATGTCGAGGACGCGGATCATCTGATCGGCCAGATCGTTCCGGTCTTCATCGCCAGCGGCGAGCAGAACAGTCTGACCGGGCAGCTGCCCGGCGAACACAAAGGATACTGATGGCTCGGGAAACGGAGTTTCTGGCGCTGGATGATAGAGCAGTTCGCGCCGTGACCGGCCCCAACAGCCGCCACGTCGCCCTGATCGAGGATGCCTTCAAGGTGCTGGTCGAGGCTCCGGGCGGCGGCGTCTCGATCAACGGCGGGGCCCGCGACCGGGCCAATGCCAAGCAGGTGATCCAGACCCTGGCCGACCGCGCGGCCAAGGGGGCAACCGTGACCGAGGCCGACGTGCGCGCCGCCCTTGGCGAGGTTCGCGGTGGTGGCCGCTCGACCGGCGACCTGATGGCCCTGCCCATCGGCAAGCGCGGGGCCATCGTGCCCAAGACCAACGCTCAGGCGCGTTATCTGGAAACCCTGGCCCGCTGCGAGCTGTCGTTCGGCGTGGGGCCGGCGGGGACCGGCAAGACCTTTCTGGCGGCCGCCTACGGCGCCAATCTGCTGCGGCGGGGCCAGGTGGACCGGCTGGTCATCACCCGCCCGGCGGTGGAGGCGGGCGAGAAGCTGGGCTTCCTCCCCGGCGATCTGAACGAAAAGGTCGATCCCTATCTGGCCCCGATCTGGGAGGCGCTGAACGACATCCTGGGGGCCGAGGACGTGCAGCGCCGCCGCGACAAGGGCGAGATCGAGGCCGCGCCCATCGCCTTCATGCGCGGCCGCACGCTCAGCCATGCCTTCGTCATCGTCGACGAGGCCCAGAACACTTCGCGTCTGCAGATGAAGATGGTCCTGACCCGGTTGGGGGAGGGGGCCCGGATGGTCGTCACCGGTGACCCGTCGCAGGTCGATCTGCTGAACCCCCGCGACAGCGGCCTGGCCCATGCGCTGCGCATCCTGCGCGACGTGAAGGGTGTGGGCGTGCTGGAGTTCGAGGCCACCGACGTGGTGCGCCATGCGATGGTCGAGCGTATCGTGCGGGCCTATGACGCCGATGCCGCCGGCAAGCGCTTGCCCGCCGACCTCGAGGACACCGGCCCCGCATGATTGAGGTCGAGATCGACGACGAGGCCTGGTCCGAGGCCGTGGCCGATGTTGTCGCCGTGGTCGGTCGCGCGGCATCCGTGGCGCTGGGCGATACCGCGGGCGATGTGGTCATCCTGCTGGCCGACGACGGCCATTTGAAGCAGATCAATGGGCAGTTCCGCGACAAGGATCGCCCCACCAATGTGCTGTCCTTTCCGGCCCCGGACAGCGCTCGGCCACATCTGGGCGATCTGATCCTCGCTTACGGCGTCTGTGCGGCCGAGGCGGCGGAGCAGGGCAAGACCCTGTCGGCTCATCTCAGCCATCTGACGATCCACGGCGTACTGCATCTGCTGGGCCACGACCACGAGACTGACGATGAGGCTGAGGCGATGGAGGCCGAGGAGCGTCGCCTGCTTGCCAGCCTGGGCATTGCCGACCCATACAGCGTCAATGAGCCAGACCGCGCCTGATACCGCATCGATGACGACACCGCCCGCCGCTGCTGTGTCGAGTGGCCGGGGTCTGCGCTGGGCGCGGATTGCCCTGGCCCTGCTGGCCGGTGCCGGTGCGGCGCTGGCGCATCCGCCGTTCGGCATCCTGCCCGGTCTGTTCGGCTATGCCCTGCTGATGATCCTGTCCGAGCGCTCGGCCACGACGCGCGGCGCCTTCTGGATGGGCTGGCTGGCGGGGTTCGCCTATTTCCTGATCAGCTGCTGGTGGGTGGCGGAGGCGTTTCTGGTCAATCCAGCCCAGGCCTGGATGGCCCCTTTCGCGGCCTCGGCCCTGCCTGCGGGGCTGGGCCTCTTTTGGGGGACGGCGACGGCGCTTTATCGTCGGTTCGGGCCCAGGGGGCTGGAGCGGGTGTTGGTGTTCACCGCCCTGTTCTGCCTGCTGGAGTGGCTGCGCGGCCATGTCCTGACCGGCTTTCCGTGGAATCCGGCAGGGGCGAGCTGGAAGGTGGGTTCTGCGGCGTCGCAGTTCGCGGCCATCGGCGGGGTCTATGGTCTGAGCGTGCTGACGGTCGGGGCGGCCGCCGCCTTCGGTCCGTTGTTCAGTGTCGGCCCACGTCGCGGGCGGATCGTGACGGCGGCCCTGGGCGCGCTCGTGGTCGTGGCCTTGGTGGTTGGCGGCTCGATCCGCCTGTCGCAGGCACGGCTGGAACTGACCGACACCACGGTCCGCATCGTCCAGGCTAATGTCGCCCAGGCCTCCAAATGGACGCCTGAAGCCTATGAAGGCATCGTGCGGCGCTATGTCGATCTGACCGCCCAGCCCGCCGCCGTGACGCCCGATCTGGTCATCTGGCCGGAGGGATCTCTGCCAGCGTCCGGCAATGACGTCTTCGCGGCCGGGGCGTGGGAAGCCGCCGCCATTCAGAGCGCGCTCAAGCCCGGACAGACGCTGCTGATGGGTTCGGGTATCGGTGAGCCCGATCCGTCGGTGCCGGAGGGCGGGCGCTATTACAACAGCCTGCTCGTCGTTCAGAATCTGGGCGGCCCGTCACCGGCGGTGTCGGCGGCCTATGACAAGTACCGGCTGGTGCCTTTCGGGGAATACCTGCCCGCCGGGCGGCTGATGGGAGCCTTGGGCGTACGGGCCCTGACCCATATGCCGACGGATTTCAGCGCCGGGCCGCGACCCGCACCCATCGATATTCCGGGCGCACCGCGAGCCCAGCCCCTGATCTGCTATGAGAGCCTGTATCCAGGCTTCACGACGGCGGGGGCTAATCGGCCGGATTGGATCCTGAATATTTCGAATGACGCCTGGTTCGGGGCCACGTCCGGGCCGCTGCAACATCTCAATCTGGCCAGCTATCGCGCTATCGAGACGGGGTTGCCGGTCGTGCGCTCCACACCGACGGGCACCTCGGCCATGATCGATCCGTGGGGGCGGGTCATCGGCGACCAACGTCTGGACAACGGCCGGAGCGGCGTCATCGATGCGGTGCTCCCCCGGCCGGCGGGCACCACCCCCTACGGTCACCTGGGCGATCTTGTATTCTGGGTGTTGATCGGTGTCGGACTGGTCGCCGCCGTGTATGGACATCGCCGCGATCAGCTTCGCCCTGCATACACTGCGAGATAAACAGAGCGATTCGCGCTTCAGGCGAAGAAAGGCCGGCTTTTTGCAATCATAGTTGAGAATCTATGGTCTCGACCGCGATTTCTATGGTGACAGAGAGATTGGCTGAGCGCATTCAGGCTTAGATTGGACGCAAGGATGCATCAGCGATGGCGAGAGGAACTGGCGAGGACGGCCCCCACCCCGTGGACCGTCATGTTGGCCGCAGGGTTTGCGAGAAACGATTGGCGCTCGGCTATAATCAGAGCGATCTCGGCCGTGCCCTCGGTCTGACGTTTCAGCAGATCCAGAAGTACGAGAAGGGCACCAACCGGGTCTCGGCGTCCAAGCTCTGGGACATAGCGCGCTTCTTCAAGGTCGATATCGGCTACTTCTTCGAAGGCCTTACCGGATCACCCGCGACGGGCATGGCGGAAGAAGGAACGAGCTTCGAGCACGATCACCCCGCCACCCGCTACACAATCGAGATCGGACGTTTGGCTCCGCAGTTGTCGACCCGCCAGCAGAAACTTGCCCTGGACCTGATCCGGGACATGGCAGACCGGCCGGAGCCCGCCGAGAGCTGATACGTCCCGGCAGGCTGGCCTTTCGGCTATTCCGATGATCCGGACGATCGGCGCTGTCCGAAGGTCGGAGCCCGCTCTTTCTGCTCGGCCCAATAACTGGCACCGTCGCGGGGCTTGAACATCGTCTTGGGTACGCCGTCGCGCGACACGACCGCAAAGGTGTTTGTCGAGGCCTGATAGAGCAGCACATCTCCATTTGGTCTTTCGACGCGGTCCGTGCCGGCTGGCGGATTGCGCGTGAACTGTTCGACCTTGGTCAGATAAGCTTCGGGGGTCGCCGCTCCGAAGTCGGCACCATTGGTCTGAAACAGGCGCGCTGTCTTGGCATCCACTGTTTCGCGCCGATTGGCCGTCAGGACGGGCTTGGCCTCCGCCGTAGTCATCGCCACCGGGCCGTCATCAGCAGGGGCGCTGGTCACGACGGCCTGGGGGGTATCAGCAGATCGATCGCGCGTCTCGACGGCGGAGTCGCCGTTGCCACACGCTGCCAGAGCCATCACGGCCGAAAACGCCAGTGCAGCCATCAATGTCTTGTCAGAGATACCCATGAAACCCTCCCGGTTGAACCCACCGGCAACAGGGTAATCACAGGTTCTGTGTTCTTGCAATGTTCTATTTCGCGCAACCGTCACTCGACGCTGCCGCCCGGCCTCGCTAGAGGGGAAACATGACTCAACCCTCCCTGAACGGCCGCAAGGTCCTGCTGATCGTCGGTGGCGGCATCGCGGCCTACAAGGCGCTGGAGCTGGTGCGGCTGCTGAAGAAGGCCGGGGCCGAGGTCATGAGCGTGCTGACGTCGGCCGGGGCCGAGTTCGTTACCCCCATGTCGCTGGCGGCCCTGACCGGCCACCCTGTGCGCCAGGCCTTGTTCATGCCCGAGGACGAGACGGCCATGGGCCATATCGAACTGTCGCGCTGGGCCGATCTGGTGGTGGTGGCGCCGGCGACGGCCGGTCTGATCGCCAAGGCGGCGAACGGCATGGCCGACGACCTGGGCTCGACCACTTTGCTGGCGACGGACAAGAAGGTTTTGCTGGCCCCGGCCATGAATGTGCGGATGTGGCTGCACCCAGCAGTTCAGGCCAATGTCGCGCGGCTGAAGGGTTTCGATGGCTTTCACGGCGTGGCTTTGGTCGGGCCGGACGAGGGCGAGATGGCCTGCGGGGAGTTCGGCCCCGGGCGGATGGCCGAGCCGGCTGCGATCCTGTCGGCCATCGAGGGCCTGCTGGGCGGGCTGGACGGAAGACCTCTGGCCGGTCGAACGGCGGTGGTGACGGCGGGGCCAACGTTCGAACCGATCGATCCCGTGCGCGGCCTGACCAATCGGTCCAGCGGCAAGCAGGGCTATGCCATTGCCGAGGCTCTGGCCGGATTGGGCGCGACGGTGACCCTGGTGTCCGGACCGGTTGCCCTCGAGGCACCGGTTGGCGTGACCCGCGTCTGGGTCGAGACGGCGCAGGACATGAAGGCGGCGGTGGAGGCAAACCTGCCGGCCGATATCGCGGTGATGAGCGCCGCCGTGGCCGACTGGCGGGTGGACGGCGTGGCGTCCGGCAAGATCAAGAAGGCGCCGGGCGGGCCGCCGTCGCTGGCCCTGATCGAAAACCCGGACATTCTGGCGGGCGTGTCCGCGCCCGGCCCGAACCGGCCGAAACTGGTCGTGGGTTTCGCAGCGGAGACCACAGAGCTGGAGGCCAATGCCCGGGCCAAGCTGTCGCGAAAGGGCTGTGACTGGATCGTCGGCAATGACGTGTCCGACGATGTGTTCGGCGCCGACGGCAATGCCGTGACCCTGTTCACCCGCGACGGCGAGCCCGACCGCTGGCCGCGCCAGAGCAAGGTCGAGGTGGCCCGCAAGCTGGCGGCCCGTATCGCCGATCATTTCAAAGCGTGAGAGTGCCCGTATGACCACCCTGCGTATCCAGCGTCTGCCGCATGCAGAGGGCCTGGCCCTGCCGGCCTATGAGACGACCGGCTCGGCGGGCATGGACCTGCGGGCGGCGGTGCCGGAGGATGCGCCGCTGACGCTGGAGCCGGGAGCTCGGGCGCTGGTGCCGACGGGGCTGAAGATCGCGCTGGATCAGAGCTATGAGGCCCAGGTGCGGCCCCGGTCCGGACTGGCGCTGAAGCACGGCCTGACCTGCCTGAATTCGCCGGGCACGATCGACAGCGACTATCGCGGAGAGATCGGCGTCATCCTGATCAACCATGGCCAGGAGCCATTTGTGATCCGCCGCGGCGAACGTATCGCCCAGATGGTCATCGCCCGTCACGAACAGGCCGAGGTGGTCGAGGTCGATACGCTGGACGACACGGTTCGTGGCACCGGCGGCTTCGGCTCCACAGGGCGCTAGGGCCGATGCCTAGCCCGCAGCAGGTGTGATCTCGCGCCTCAGCACCCGCTCGCGCCAGGCGGTATAGAGGCCGCTGCCGGCGATCAGGGCCGCCCCGGCCAGTGTCGCCATTGTGGGGGCGTCGCTGAGCAGGGCCCAGCCCAGCACCACCGCTCCGACCAGTTGCAGATAGTCCAGCGGCACAAGCGCCGACACCGGTGCATGGCGCAGAGAGGTCGTCATCAGGATCTGCGCCAGCCCACCCGCCAATCCTCCCGCGGCGAGAATGGCGAGAACCGTCCAGTCCAGGGTCCGGCCTTCGATCGCGGTCACGACCCCGCCGGCAATCAGACAGGCCATGAAGAACCAGAAGACGATGGCGGTCGCCGTCTCGGTCTTGCCCAGCTGGCGCAGGGTGACGGTGACGGAGGCGGCGACGAAGGCCCCGCCCAGAGCGAACAACACGCCCATCAAAGGCGGCGCACCTGCTGCACCAGGACGCACCATGAGCAGCACACCGAGAAAGCCGACGATCACGGCGGTCCAGCGATGCCGTCCCACCGTCTCCTTCAGCAACAAAATGGACAGGAGAGTCGCGAAGATCGGAGCCGTAAAGCCGATGGTCGTGGCATCCGCTAGCGGCAGAAGGCGAAGGCCCTGAAAGATCAGGAAGATGCCTGATACGCCGAGCGCGCCCCGCCAGACATGGACCATGGGTCTGCGGGTCGAGATCACCGCCAGACCGCTCCCTGTACCGAAGACCCAAAGCAGCACGACCGGCAGGCCGAAGAGCGAGCGATAGAAGACCATCTCTCCGGCCGACAATGGCTGAAGCGTCGCGGCCCATTTCATCAGGGCGTACATCAAGGAGAAGCTGAACGCCGCCGCGGCACGCAGCGCCATGCCGTAGCTCGTGCCCTGGCGTGTCACGCGTCGCCGTCAGGCCTGACGGAAGCCGAGGACGTCCTGCATGTCATAGAGGCCGGGCGGGCGGCTGCGGACCCAGGCGGCGGCGGCAACGGCGCCCTTGGCGAACAGGCTGCGGTCGATGGCCGAATGGCTGAGGGTCAGAGTCTCGTCGTCGGAGGCAAACAGGACGGTGTGTTCGCCGATCACCCCACCGGCGCGCAGGGAGGCAAAGCCGATGCGGCCCGCCTCGCGCGGCTCGCCGACCCCGTCGTAGGGCGCGCTGCGCACCTCGGCCAGATCGACGTCTCGCCCGGAGGCTGCCGCCTCGCCCAGCATCAGGGCCGTGCCAGAGGGGGCATCGACCTTCTTGCGGTGATGGGTTTCCAGGATCTCGATGTCCCAGTCGCGGGCGTCCAGCCGCTGCGCCGCATGCTCGACCAGGCCGATCAGGATGTTGACGCCCAGGGAGAAGTTGCCGCTGCGGACGATGGCGATCCTTTCGGCGGCCTTGAGGATTTCGGCGTCCTGTTCCGGCGTCAGGCCCGTGGAGCCTATGACCAGGGCGGGGCCGCCCCTGGCCGCGCAGGCCTGCGCCAGTTCGACCGAGGCGTCGGCTGTCGAGAAGTCGATGACCACGTCGCACAGGGACAGGTCCGGCGTCTCGCCCCGGTCGAAGCGGGCGGCGACCACGACATCCTCGCGCGCGTCGAGCACGGCGGAGACGGCGCGGCCCATGCGGCCCCGGGCTCCGGAAATACCGGCATGGAAGATGGCGCTCAACAGACAGACCCCCGCTGGTGGCCCGAACAGCGATCCGGGACCGGATGATTATGCATCGGAAACGCCGTGGCTCCAGCCCCGGGGGCGGCTACTGCGTCGTTTCCTTGCCGGTGTCGCCCAGGATGTCGGCCCAGAAGCGCTTGGCCTTTCCGGTGAAGGAGGAGTTGCGCGGCGTCTGGGTCTCGCCCAGCGAGGCGGCCAGCTCTTCCAGCAGTTCCTTCTGACGTGCGGTCAGGTCGGTGGGTGTCTCGACGAACAGCTCGACCACCAGATCGCCGCGCTGGCGGCCGTTCAGGTGCGGCATGCCCTTGCCCTTGATGCGCACCGTCTTGCCGGTCTGGGATCCGGCGGGCACGTCCACATTGGCGCGGCAGCGACCGTCGCAGGCCTCCGACACCAGGCAGGGGGCGTCGACCTGGCCACCCAGGGCAGCGGTGGTCATGGAGACGGGGACGGTGACCAGCAGGTCCAGATTGTCCCGCTCGAACAGTTCGTGCGGCGTCACCGACAGGAAGACATAGAGGTCGCCGCGCGGACCGCCACGCGTACCGGCATCGCCCTCGCCCGACAGGCGGATGCGCGAGCCGTCGTCGACGCCGGCCGGCACCTTCAAATTCAAAGTGCGATTCTTGCGGACCTGGCCGTGGCTGTGACAGGTCGTGCACGGATCGGCGATCTGGCCGGAGCCGCCGCAGGTGGGGCAGGTGCGCTCGACCTGGAAGAAGCCGTTGGCCTGGCGCACGCGGCCCGCGCCGCCGCAGGTGCCGCAGGTGGTCGGCTGTGTGCCGGGCTTGGCCCCCGACCCGTCGCAGGTGTCGCAGGTGGCGGTCGTCGGCACCCGGATCTCGACATCGGCCCCCTTGTAGGCCTGCTCCAGCGTGATCTCGAGGTCGTAGCGCAGGTCCGAGCCGCGGCGTGGGCCTTGCTGACGACTACTGCTGCGACCGCCGAAGACGTCTCCGAAGGCATCGCCGAAGACCTGGGAAAAGATGTCATTGACGTCGTGGAAGCCCTGCTGCTGACCGCCGCCGCCGCCATTGACGCCCGCGTGGCCGAACCGATCGTAGGCCGCCCGCTTCTGGCTGTCGGACAGGACGGTATAGGCCTCGGAGATTTCCTTGAAGCGCGCCATGGATTCCTCCGAGCCGCCGTTGCGGTCCGGATGGTGCGTCATGGCCAGTTTGCGGTAGGCCGACTTCAGACCGGCGGCATCGATGGTCCGCTCGACCTCCAGGATTTCGTAATAGTCACGCGTCGCCATGCGGCGTTCGTCCTCTTACCCGTGCCCGTCCGGCCGTCCCCTCAGGAGATTCTGTGACCGGGTTGGGCTGACCGGATTGACATGGGTGTCCGGCAAAATGATGCAAGTTCTATGAAAGACCCCGCCCGTCGAACGACGGACGGGGTCCTTTCGGTTCAGATGCGATCAGGCGCTCTTCTTGTCGTCGTCCGCGGCGCCTTCGGGGGCGACTTCCTCGAACTCGGCATCGACCACGCCGTCGTCGGCCGGAGCCGCACCATCGGTGCCCTCACCACCGGCCTGGGCCGCGTACATGGCCTCGCCCAGCTTCATCGAAGCCTGGGCCAGGGTGTTGGTCGCGCTCCGGATGGCTTCCGGATCGGACCCGTCGCGGGCGGCCTTGAGGTCGGTCAGGGCGGTTTCGATGGCGGTCTTGTCGGCACCCTCGATCTTGTCGCCGTGCTCGGCCATGGCCTTTTCGGTCGAGTGGATCAGGCTGTCGGCCGAATTCTGGGCCTCGACCAGTTCCTTGCGGGACTTGTCGGCCTCGGCGTTTGCTTCGGCTTCCTTGACCATCTTGTCGATGTCGGCATCCGACAGGCCGCCGTTGGCCTGGATGCGGATCGACTGTTCCTTGTTGGTGGCCTTGTCCTTGGCGGTGACGTGCACGATGCCGTTGGCGTCGATGTCGAAGGCGACCTCGATCTGGGGCATGCCGCGCGGTGCGGGCGGAATGCCCATCAGGTCGAACTGACCCAGGATCTTGTTGTCGGCCGCCATGGGGCGCTCGCCCTGGAAGACCCGGATCGTCACGGCCGACTGGTTGTCGTCGGCGGTCGAGAAGACCTGGCTCTTCTTGGTCGGGATGGTGGTGTTGCGCTCGATCAGCGGCGTGAACACACCGCCCAGGGTCTCGATGCCCAGGGTCAGCGGGGTCACGTCCAGCAGCAGCACGTCCTTGACGTCGCCTTGCAGGACGCCGGCCTGAACGGCGGCGCCCAGGGCCACGACCTCGTCAGGGTTCACACCCTTGTGCGGCTCCTTGCCGAAGAAGGCCTTCACGGCCTCCACGACCTTGGGCATGCGGGTCATGCCGCCGACCAGGACCACCTCGTCGATGTCGGACGCCTTCAGGCCCGCATCGGCCAGGGCCTTCTTGCAGGGCTCGATCGTGCGCTGGATCAGGTCGTCGACCAGGGCTTCCAGCTTGGCGCGGCTCAGCTTGATGTTCAGGTGCAGAGGGCCCGAGGCGTTCATGGTGATGAACGGCAGGTTGACCTCATACTGGGCCGTCGAGGACAGCTCCTTCTTGGCCTTTTCGGCCTCTTCCTTCAGGCGCTGCAGGGCCAGCTTGTCGGAGCGCAGGTCGACGCCCTGCTCCTTCTTGAACTCGTCGGCCAGATAGTCGACCAGGCGCAAGTCGAAGTCCTCGCCGCCCAGGAAGGTGTCACCGTTGGTCGACTTCACCTCGAAGACGCCGTCGCCGATTTCCAGGATTGAGACGTCGAAGGTGCCGCCGCCCAGGTCATAGACGGCGATCTTCTGGCCGTCGCTCTTGTCCAGGCCATAGGCCAGGGCGGCTGCGGTCGGCTCGTTGATGATGCGCAGCACTTCCAGACCGGCGATCTTGCCGGCGTCCTTGGTGGCCTGACGCTGGGCGTCGTTGAAATAGGCGGGCACGGTGATAACAGCCTGGGTGACCTTTTCGCCCAGATAGGCCTCCGCAGCCTCCTTCATCTTGCCGAGGGTGAAGGCTGAAATCTGTTGGGGCGAATAGTCCTTGCCGTTGGCGCGCACCCAGGCGTCGCCGTTCGGGCCCTTGACGATCTCGTAGGGGACCATCTTCTTGTCCTTGGCGACCACGGGGTCGTCGAAGCTGCGGCCGATCAGGCGCTTGATCGCGAAGAAGGTGTTGGCGGGATTGGTCACGGCCTGGCGGCGCGCAGGCTGACCCACCAGGGTCTCGCCGCTTTCCTGGATGGCAATGACGGAGGGCGTGGTGCGGTTGCCCTCGGCGTTTTCGATGACCTTGGGGTTCTTGCCGTCCATGACGGCCACGCACGAGTTGGTGGTGCCCAGGTCGATGCCGATGATCTTGGCCATATCTAGTCTTTCACTCCATTCAGCGGGCGATGCGGCGGCCTTTTCAAGCGAAGCGCCGCGCGTGACCGCCCCCGATTCAAGGGTCTTGGTCTGTTACAGGGTCCCGGATGGATAGCCCCACGACATGCGGGGTTTTCCAGCGGTTGTCGCCGATATGGGAAACACCCCCCCGCCTGCAAGCCCTAGCGTGCGATTCAGCGGGTGTTGTGGCCGGGCGTGATGATAGAGTTTGGGGGGTGAACGCTGTGCGGGAAATCCAGACGGGTCTCGAGGGGTTCCGGCTATGGCTGGGCGCTCTGTCGGTGCAGGCGCAGGCCGCGCTGCTGGCAGACGTCTTGGAGGCCGAGGCGGTGGCCCCGTTCTATCGGCCCGAAACGCCCGGCGGTCGGCCTTTCTCCGTACAGATGACCAATCTGGGTGCCTTGGGATGGGTCTCCGATAGGGGCGGCTATCGCTATCAGGCGACGCATCCGTTGACGGTAAAGCCCTGGCCGCCGATCCCGCCGGTGCTGCTGGACCTGTGGTCCGCGCTGACTGGGTGGCCCGAGCCACCGGACGCCTGTCTGGTCAACCTGTACCGGGGCGAGGCCCGCATGGGCCTGCATCAGGACAAGGACGAGGCGGACCTGACCGCGCCTGTGCTGTCGGTGTCGCTGGGCGATACGGCGGTGTTCCGGATCGGCGCGGCAGAGGGCGGGCCGACGCGGTCGTTCCGGCTGACGTCCGGCGACGTCTGCGCCCTGACCGGCCCGGCGCGCCTGGCGCGGCACGGCATCGACCGGCTGATCGCAGGCTCATCGACACTGGTGCCCGGGGGCGGGCGCATCAACCTGACCCTGCGCCGCGCGCGCTGATGTCACGCCCTTCGTGAGTGGACGGTTGCCCGGGCTTGGGTCAGTGTCCCGGCTTCGTCATCGACCAACCGCCGGAGATCGCCCATGCCCACCCTGGTTCGGCCCGAAGGCCCTGAAGCCGACGACCTCGTGTTCAGCCGCCGAACGCTGGGCGTCGGTGCGGTGGGCGGACTGTTCTTCGCCGGCTATGCGCCCGCCGCCCTCGCGGCTCAGGCCGCGCCCGTCGCGACCGATGCGACGGGTCTGGTCAGCGCCGACGTGACCTATGCCGCGCCGGACGGCTTCCAGCTTCCGGCCCATGTGGTGCATCCGGAGGGCGACGGGCCCTTCCCGGTGGTGATCGTGGTGTCGGAAATCTTCGGCGTGCACGAATACATCCGCGACATCTGCCGCCGTCTGGCGAAGGAAGGCTATGCGGCAATCGCGCCGGGCTTCTTCAACCGGGTCGAGGATCCGGCCGGACTGTCGGACATGACCCGCATCCAGCAGATCGTGGCGGCGGCGGGCTATGAACAGGTCATGGGCGACATCTCCGCCACCCTGGAATGGGCCAGTCTGCAGTCCTGGGCCAATACCGACAAGGTCGGGATCACCGGCTTCTGCTGGGGCGGCAAGGTGGTCTGGCAGGCGACGGCGCGGTTCGCGGCGATCGACGCCGGCGTGGCCTGGTACGGGCGTCTGGCCCCGGCGGCCAATGCCACACCCGAGCAGGTCGCGTCCGGCCAGCCGTGGCCGGTCGATCTGGCGGCAGACCTCAAGGCCCCGGTTCTGGGCCTGTATGGCGAGCAGGATCGCGGTATTCCTCTGGCCAGCGTGGAGGCCATGCGGGCCGCGCTGCAACGGGCCGGACAGACCGAGAGCCGTATCGACGTCTATGACGATGCCCCGCACGGCTTTCATGCCGACTATCGCGACAGCTATCGCGCGGCGGATGCCGCCGACGGCTGGGCCAAGCTGCTGGCGCTGTTCGGGGCGCGACTGAAGGGCTAGGCCTTGCCGTCGAAATGGCCGCCGTCGGGGGTGCCCTCGGCGGCGTAGGCGGCATTGCCCGCCGCAGCACCCGAGCCCTTGGCGGCGACCACGACCATGGCCGGGCGCACGGTACGGCCGAACAGGGCATAACCGGCCTGCAGCGTCTGCAGCACCTTGCCGCCCTGAACCGTATCGGACGGATGTTCCATCATGGCCTGGTGCAGGTGCGGGTCGAAGGCTTCGCCGGCCGCCGGGGCCACGCGCTTGAGGTTGTTGGCCTCGAAGGCCGACAGCAGGGATTTCTGCGTCAGCTCCAGCCCGGTGACCAGGCCGGCCTCGCCGGCGTCGGCGTTCTTGGGCGCGGCCATCAGGGCCCGTTCCAGATTGTCGGCCACGCCCAGAAGGTCGCGGGCGAACTTCTGGATGGCATAGGCGCGGGCGTCGTTGTTCTGGGTCTCGGCGCGGCGCTTGGTGTTTTCGGCATCGGCGACGGCGCGCAGGGCGCGGTCCTTCCACTCGTCACGCTCGGCGATCAGGGCGTCGATATTGGCCAGGGCCTGATCGTCCTCGGCGGCCGCAGCCTGATGAGCCTCTGGGATGTCCACGGCTTCGAACTCGGGATCGTTGTCCCAGCCGCTTTCGGGATCCTGGTGTGGGGTATCGTTCAAGTGTCTTGTCCGTCCAGCATTCGGCCCAGCACCCGGGCGGTGTAGTCCACCAACGGGATGATGCGCGCATAGTTCAAACGTGCGGGCCCGATGACGCCGATGGCGCCCAGCACCCGCTGGCGGCCCGACATATAGGGCGCCGCGATCACGGCGGAACCCGAAAGTGAAAAGAGTCTGGTTTCGGCCCCGATGAAGATGCG